>NZ_JBIVRQ010000001.1:369510-447538 GCF_044755745.1 Micromonospora sp. NPDC092111 | reverse complement strand
TGGCGGCCGGGCCGCTGTGGGGGCCCGCCGCGCGGGGGGGGCCCCCCCCCCGTCCCGCGGGGGCCCCCCCCCGGCGGGGCGCGGGGGGGGGGGCGCGGGGGGGGGGGGGGGGGGCCCGCCCGCCCCCCCCACGGCACCGATCGGGCCCTTGCCGGGCTCAGTCGGAGGTGTCGGTGTCGTCCGAGGACGTCGCGGCACCCGCGTCCGGGCGGTAGACCCAGCAGGTGCGGTGGTGCGACTCGAACCGCTGCTGGAACGGCGCGGCGAGCGGGTGGTTGCGCAGCGCCAGGACGTTCTCGTCGTTCTGCCGCAGCGCCCGGTAGGTGAGGTTGTGGCTGCCCACGTAGAGGGTCGACTGGCTGCCCTGCCGCACGATCATGAACTTCTCGTGCATCGGGAGGCCGGCCTGGTTGCCGTTCGCGTCCTCGGTGTAGCCGCAGAGGTGGACGGGCATGGCCCTGGCGAGGTCCACCAGCGCGGGCATCGGGTTGCCCTTGTCGTGTGGGGCGCCGGACTTGGCGCCGGTGACGATCCGGACCTGGCATCCGCGCTTGAGCGCGGCCTTGAGTTCGTTCACCACCGCGCGGCGCTGGATCCGGAAGTTCGCCAGGTCGACCTTCGTCGACCCGGAGCAGGTGAGACCCTTGAGGATGCGCACGATCGGATCGTTGCTTCCGCTGCCCGGTGTGCTGCCGGCGGCCTCCCGGCGGGGGAACGTGTAGAGGCGGTGCGCGCCGGCCGCGAAGGTGCTGCCGCCGTTGTCGTCGGTCGCCCCGGACCGGCCGTGACCCATCAGGTCGTTGAAGTACCGCAGGTAGTCGGCGTACAGGCCGGCGTGGCTGATGGTGATGGCGTTCTCGTATGCCGCGTAGTAGTCGAGGTTGGCCGAGGACACGTAGACGACGTTGGTCGCCGTTCCGCCGCCCGCGAGCTGCACGCTGGAGATCGTCATGAACTTGTTGTGCATCAGCGGCGGGTTCCCCAACGGGGATGCCCCCGTCCGGTCGGTCATGCAGCCACGGGTCGACTGCTTGTCGGAGCGCCGCGTGCCGCACTCCACCACCGTGATCGACGGGGTCGCCTTGAGCGCCTGGTAGAAGGCGTCTCCGCTCCAGACCTGGCTGCCGTTGACGACGATGCGGACCCGTACGCCGCGAGCCGCGGCGGCGCGGAGGGCGTCGAGGACCTCCTGGCGGTTGAAGAAGTAGAGGGTGAGCGAGAGCGTGGCCCCGGGCGGCGTCGCGTTGACCAGACGGGCCACATGGGCGCCGACCCCCTTGTGCATGTCCTGGAACTCCGCCTTGGTGTTGAACCAGACGTAGTTGCGGACCTCGGAGGCGGCGATGGGGACCACCGCCGCGGCGGCAGCGGTCGGGGCGGCGGTGGTCCCGCCGGCGGTCCGCGCCGCGGCGGGGGTGACCGGCAGGGAGATCGCCGTCATGACGGCGGCGGCCAGGGCGAGGCCGCGTGGGTACGACATTCCTCTCACGCGGCACCCCACTCCGTCACGCGGTCCACGAACGATGTCGATCGCACGGTGATCAGTCCTTCCCCGTACTCCTGGGCGTGCCGGCGAGTCGGTCCGCCGCAGCCGGGTCACCCCTGGCCGGAGTGACCGTCGGAATCCATTGACCGCAACTGTCCCGCTCACCTGTGGAAGGACTGTGGAAGGAGGGTGAAAGCCGACCCGGAGCCGGGGGGACCGTCGGCTCAGGCCGTCATCCGGCCAACCGGGACATGTCCATGACCCAGTTGGTCCGCCAGGTCTGGCCCCCGTCGTAGGAGAACGACTGCTGCCACCGGGCCGCGTCCACCGCATCGTTGGTCCACTCGAACCGCACCTTCACCGGCCGCCCGCCGAGCACGTCGTCGCACTCGAAGGTGCCCCGGCCGTCGCGCCACCCGCCCTCGACCGGCGGGTCGAGGTGACCGGGCCGGCGGCTGGAGGCCCACCAGATCCGCCACACCCGCGCCTGCGGGTCGAACTGCCGCAGGGTGAACCCCTCGAACGGCTCCTCGCCGGGCGGCGCGTCGGTCCAGATGCGGTCGACGTGGCCGAGCCCGCCGAGGATCGGCTCGGCGTGCGCTCTCGCGTCGAACTCGATCCACTCGACGCAGTTCGGGTCGGTGACGTCACGCAACTTGCGGTTGCGTACCAGCCACCGCCCGAAGATGAAGTCGAAGTCGGCGCGGCCATCCTGCATGGCGATCTCCCCGTGAGCTGAAGCGGAACTGTGCCGGGAGCATGCCAGTGACCCCTGACAATCCCGGGCGGGCGGACGCCGGTGCCGCCGAGGGCACCTTTCCCATCAGTCACCATGACTTTTGTCCACTCGGGGGAAAGTTCCTCGGTCGCCGACGAAAGACCTGGACATGCCATCGGTAAGTCAGTAGTGTTCGATGCGTCGATATGTTTCATCGATGTGAAGCTGCAGTGTAGGTGGTTTTCGGCCGCGGCACCGGGCGGCGCAACCCGGGCGGCAGGTCGACGGGGGCGATTCGGCGACGATCCCCGACCTCGCTGCGGCCTGGCGGCCCGACGTGCACGAGGCCCGACCAACCGGCCGTGCCAACCCGACGTTCCCCAGCTTCGACGCGACGACGCGTCCGACCCCGCGCGCCCGTTACCCGGCGCGTCGGTCCCGACTGCCGAATGCCTCGCCCGACGGCCGTGGCGCCTCACCACGGTCGAGCGGTCGCGTGCCCTGCGCAGGGCGGCGGCCCGTGCACCGACGTAGCGCCGCGCGCCGCGCCGGTGATCCCCATCCGTCCGTGAAAGGGGCCTCCCATGAACGGCTTCCCACCACCTGTCCGGCCGTCGGTGGGCCACCCGCCCGGCCGGTGGTCGACGCTCCGCCCCCGGCGTCCGCTGACCGCGGTCGTCACGGCCCTGCTGCTGCTCGTCACCACCGCGCTGACCGGGGCGGCGGCGAGCGCCCGCCCCGCCGATCCGGACCGGGTCGCCACGGGCGGTTCGGTGCCCGTGGCCCAGGCCCAGGTGCTCACCTGGACCGCGGGCGACAGCTTCCTGTCCTACCGGTCGGCGCCGACCACGGCCGTCGCCGGACCGGCCACGCTGGTCTTCGAGAACAGCGCCGCGACCGGCAACACCACCGGCATGCAGCACACCCTGACCTTCGACACCGGCAACCCGGCGTACAACAGCGACGTCGACGTGAACATCCTGGCCGATCCGAGCGACGCCAACGGCGGCCGGTGGACGGTCGACGTGGTTCTCACCCCGGGGACGTACCGCTACTTCTGCGCCATTCCCGGCCACGGTGGCATGACCGGTCTCCTGGTGGTGTCCGGCGGCGGTTCGGACACCACCGCGCCGACCGCGACGGCCGAGGTGACCGGGGAGCGGGACGGCAGCGGCGCGTACCTGGGCAGCGCCACCGTGGCCCTGTCGGCCACGGACAGCGGCTCCGGCGTCGCCAAGATCGAGTATTCGCTGGACGGCGGCCCCTACGGCGTCTACTCGACGCCGGTGACGGTGAACCAGCCGGGCGGGCACACCGTCGACTACCGGGCGACCGACCAGGCGGGCAACACCTCGGCGGTGAAGACCGTCTCGTTCACCGTGGTCGCGCCCCCGGCGGGGGACACCACCGCGCCGACGGTGTCGGCGTCGGTCACGGGTCAGCGGGATGCCGACGGCGGGTATCTGGGCAGTGCGACGGTGACGGTGTCGGCGGTGGACAGTGAGTCCGGGGTGGAGCGGGTCGAGTACTCCCTCGATGGTGGCGGGTTCGTCGGCTATGCGGGGCCGGTGAGTGTCACCGTGGTGGGTCAGCACACGGTGGCGTACCGGGCGACCGACCGGGCCGGCAACACCTCGGCCGCGCAGTCGGTCTCGTTCACCGTGGTGACACCCCCGGGACCGGACACCACCGCGCCGACCACGTCGGCCGAGGTGACCGGGGAGAAGGACGCCGACGGCGCGTACCTGGGCAGCGCCACCGTCACCCTGGCCGCCACCGACGGCGGCTCCGGCGTCGACCGGATCGAGTACACCCTCGACGGGCAGCCGTACGCCACCTACTCGGCGCCGGTCGCGGTGAACCAGCCGGGCGGGCACACGCTCGGCTACCGGGCGACCGACCGGGCGGGCAACACCTCGGCGGTGAAGACCGTCTCGTTCACCGTGGCACAGCCGCCGGCGGGGGACACCACCGCGCCGACGGTGTCGGCGTCGGTCACGGGTCAGCGGGATGCCGACGGCGGGTATCTGGGCAGTGCGACGGTGACGGTGTCGGCGGTGGACAGTGAGTCCGGGGTGGAGCGGGTCGAGTACTCCCTCGATGGTGGCGGGTATGTCGGCTATGCGGGGCCGGTGAGTGTCAACGCGGTGGGTCAGCACACGGTGGCGTACCGGGCGACCGACCGGGCCGGCAACACCTCGGCCGCGCAGTCGGTCTCGTTCACCGTGGTGACACCCCCGGCGCCGGACACCACCGCCCCGACCACCTCGGCCATGGTGCACGGCCAGAAGAACGCCGACGGCGCCTTCGTGGGCAGCGCCACGGTGATGGTGTCGGCGACCGACGCCGTCTCGGGGGTCGACCGGATCGAGTACACCCTCGACGGGCAGCCGTACGCCACCTACTCGGCGCCGGTGACGGTGAACCAGCCGGGCGGGCACACGGTCGGCTACCGGGCGACCGACCGGGCGGGCAACACCTCGGCGGTGAAGACCGTGTCGTTCACCGTGGTCGCACCGCCGTCGGACGACACCACCGCGCCCACCGTGACCGCGTCGGTGACCGGTCAGGTCGACGGCGACGGCGGCTACCTCGGCAGCGCCACCGTGACGCTGTTCGCCGCGGACGCCGGCTCCGGCGTCGACCGGATCGAATACGCCCTCGACGGCGACGGGTACGTCCGCTACACCCGAGCGGTCACCGTCGACCAGCCCGGCGAGCACCTGCTCAGCTTCCGGGCCACCGACAGGGTCGGCAACACCTCCGGCACCGGATCGCTCACCTTCACCGTGATCGCGAGCGGGTCCGGCGTGTGCCGAGTGCCCGACACCCGGCCGACCGTCTGGTTCGGCACCCTGGACAGTGGCGTACCGAACCGGCCGGTCGAGGGCGACTGCACGATCAACAACCTCTTCGACGGCCAGCGGACCTGGGGCAGCCACGCCGAGTTCGTCAGCCACGTCAAGCTGGTCGCCGACCACCTGGTCCACCTTGCGGTGCTCAGCCAGCAGGAGCGCAACCGGCTGGTCAGCGCCGCCCGCAGCTCCGGCGTCGGCAAGCCGGAGGCCAAGAGCGGCTACCAGCGGCTGCTCGACTCCACGGCGGCGTCGTTCAGGCAGTGGGAGCAGGTCGGCGCGGGCGGCTTCCTCCGCAACGCCGACGGGTCGATCACCAGCCGGGCCGTCCCGGGGATGGGCCTGCTCTGGTTCCCGAAGCAGGCGTACCAGGACTTCTCCCTGAAGCTGCAGTGGCGCGACGACGCGCCCGGTGACAGCCGGGCCAACAGCGGGGTCTTCGCCCGTTTCCCGCAGGTCCACCAGCACCCCGACGAGTCCCGGCCGGAGTGGGTGGCCATCCGGTACGGCCACGAGCTGCAGATCCACGACAACCCCGGCGGCGACCGGTACAAGACCGGTTCGGTGTACGGCTTCGACGGGGTCGACCTGTCCGGTGCGCGGGTCACCCCCAAGGGCACCTGGAACGACTACGAGATCCGGGTGGTCGGCCAGCACTGGTCCGTGTTCCGCAACGGCGAGCTGATCAACGAGTACGTGAACACCCCCGAGGGGGTCTTCGACCCGCCCCGCCCCGACGACCCCGGTGGGGCCGGACGGCAGAGCGCGACCGGCTACATCGGCCTGCAGAACCACGGCACCGCCGACGTCATCAGCTTCCGGGACGTCCGGATCGCCCCGCTGACCCCGTCCCCCGCCGAACCCGGCAACTGAGCGAAGGGAACACCACCATGGCAAGGCAGCGAATCGAGCCCCGGCTGGTCTCCCGGGCGCACCCGGGCAGCCGGCCCCACCACGCCCGGCCGCACCCGCGCGGTCCGCTCGGCGTCGTCGCCCGTCGCGGGCCGCGGAACCTGCGGAGCGCCAGGTGACGGCGTTCGCCTGGCGGCTGACCGAGGCGGGCCGGACCCCGGAACCCGGACCGCCGCCGCTGGCCGGTACCGGCTCCACCGCCCGCCGGATGCTGGTCGTGGCCGTGATCGTGGCGCTGACCCTCGTCGGCGCGGGCGGGTTCGCGGCGGCCGGCTCGACCGCCGCCGTGTTCGCCGAGCGGCCCGACGGCTGCGACCGTCCGGACCGCAGCATCACGCTGTACGCGGTGGAGCTGCCCCGTGACGGCAACCAGATCCGGCTCGGCTACGGCCGTACCCCGGAGACGGCCTCCTATCCGGGGCCGACCATGGAGATGACCGAGGGGGAGTGCCTCGCCATCACCCTGCACAACCAGGTGCCTGCGGCGACCCTGGAGCAGTTGCGCACCGAGCCGACCCACCCGTTGGGCGTCTCGCTGCACGTGCACGGGGTGAAGTACACCCAGCTCTCCGACGGCACGGCGCAGAGCTACTCCTACGTCCCGCCCGGCCAGTCACGGACGTACACCTGGTACGCCCAGAAGCGTGACCGCACCACCGGGTCGCCGGGCACGGCCGGCTACTGGTGGTACCACGACCACGTGGTGGGCGGCCCGCACGGCACCCAGGGCCTCGGCGCCGGCCTGTTCGGCGGGCTGGTCGTCCGGCGACCGGGCGACCAGCGACCCGATCGGACCTACACGACCGTCTTCGGCGACCGGCAGAGCATCAACCTGCGCCGGGGCGCGGACACCGACACCTGCGACCACGACAACCCGCAGCCCGGCCCCACCTGCGTGGTGGCGAAGAAGGGGGAGCGGGTCGAGTTCATCGTCGTCGGCATCGGCAACGACATGCACACCTTCCACCTGCACGGGCACTCCTGGGCGGACACCCGCACCGGGTTGGTGACCGGCACCAACGCCCAGGCCGACCAGGTGCCGATCATCGACAACAAGACACTGGGACCGGGTGACTCGTTCGGCGTCCAGGTCGTCGCCGGCGACTCGGTCGGCCCCGGCCACTGGATGCTGCACTGCCACATGCAGTTCCACTCCGACGCCGGCATGTCCACCCTGATGCACGTGCTCGACGAGGACGGGAAGATGCCGCCCGGCGGCGGCCACGACCACACCGCCGCCAAGGGTGCCGCCGCCCCGCCGGGCGCCGGGACGGCGGCGCGGGCCGACGACGCCGGAACACACCAGCACAAGTGACCGCCGGCGGACGCCCGCAGGCGACCGCACCGCACCGGCGGCGGGGAACCCGTGGCCGCCGATCCAGTCAGGACCAGCGGCCACGGCCCCCGGCAACCTTCGTTCTCCCAGGTCCGCCTCAACCTGTAAAGGAGTCGAGATGGCCCACCGACGCCATTTCCGGATCTCCCCATGGCCCGGCCGACTCCGGTCCGCCCCGACCGGAAATCGCCCCGACCCCGGCTCCGCCCGGCCCCGCCGCCCCGGCGTACCCCGCCGGCTGGGTGCCCTGGCCACCTGCGCCGTGCTGGCGCTCGGCCTGCCGGCGACGCCGGCCCGGGCGGCGGCCCCCCACCCCGCTCCGGCCGCCGACGCCGTGGCCCCGGTGAAGGTGCTGGTCTTCCACGGCCCGGTCGACCAGCAGGACGACCCGGTCGCCCAGGCCGCCACCACGATCAGGAAACTCGGCCGGCAGCACGGCTTCACCGTCGACGTGTCCGCCGACCCGGGCGTGTTCACCGTCGGCAACCTGGCCCGCTACCGGGGCGTGCTGTTCCTGTCCGCCAACGGCGTGACCCTCGACGACGCCCAGGAGGCCGCCTTCCAGGCGTACGTCAAGGGTGGTGGCGGGTTCGTCGGCGTGCACGACGCGGTCCGCGCCCAGCCGAACTCCTCCTGGTTCACCGGCCTGGTCGGCGCCCGGCCGGGCGCCAGCCTGCCGAACGCGGAGAAGGTGGCCTCGGCCACCGCGAGCGCCGAGAACCCGCCGAACGAGACCGCCGCCAAGGCGGTCGACGGGTCGACCAGCAGCAAGTGGCTGACGTCCAAGCCCACCGGCTGGCTGACCGCGAAGCTGGACCGCCCGGTGGTGATCTCCCGGTACGCGCTGACCTCGGCCAACGACTTCCCGGGTCGGGACCCGAAGAACTGGCGGTTGCAGGGCTCCGCGGACGGCACCACCTGGACCGACCTGGACAGCCGCACCAACGAGACGTTCCCGCAGCGGTTCCAGACCAAGCAGTACGGCTTCACCAACGCCACCGCCTACCAGCACTACCGGCTCGACATCACGGCGAACAGCGGTGAGCCGGCGACCCAGCTGGCCGAGCTGTGGCTGATCGGACCGGACGCGGGGCCGGCGCCGGACAGCACGGTGCAGCAGGCGGTGGTCGACCTGACCGACCGGCAGCACCCGGCCAACAAGGGGCTGCCGCTGACCTGGACCCGGTCGGACCAGTGGATCAACTGGGACCCGAGCCCGACCGGCAAGGTGCACACCGTCGCGCAGGTCGAGGAGGGCACCTACCGGCCGGGCCTGAGCGGCAACGGGGCGTTCCACCCGATCTCCTGGTGCCAGGACTTCGACGGCGGCCGGTCGTTCTACACCGGCATGGGCCGCACCGAGGCGAGCTGGACCACCGACACGCAGTTCCAGAGCCACCTGGCCGGCGCGATCAGGTGGTCCACCGGGATGGTGCGGGGTGACTGCCAGGCGACCGTCGCCGCCAACTACCGCATCGACCGGCTGACCGCGGCCAACCAGCAGGGCCAGCTCGACCAGATCGGCGAGCCGCACGGGTTGACCATCGCCGAGGACGGCCGGATCTTCTACATCGGCAAGGCCGCCTGCCCGACCGGGCCGGTGGTGAGCTGGGACGACCCGAAGGTCGGCCTCGGCTGCGGCACGATCCACCAGTGGGACCCGAAGACCGGGCAGGTCAAGCTGCTCACCACGTTGCCGGTGATGGGCAACCGGGGCAGCGGCAGCGAACTGGTCAAGAACGAGGAGGGCCTGGTCGGCATCACCCTGGACCCGGCGTTCGCCCGGAACGGCTGGCTCTACGTCTACTGGATGCCGCACGAGTCGATCGACCGGGACAAGCGGATCGGCAAGCGGACCGTCTCCCGGTTCACCTACGACCCGGCGAGGCAGAGCATCGACCAGGGCACCCGGAGGGACCTGCTCTCCTGGGACACCCAGATCCACAGTTGCTGCCACGCCGGCGGCGGGATGACCTTCGACGAGAGCGGCAACCTCTACGTCGGCAGCGGCGACAGCAACTCCTCCGGCGGCTCCGACGGGTACTCCGGCAACAACTGGACCCAGGACTACCAGGGCGTATCGTTCCAGGACGCCCGGCGCACCTCGGGCAACACCAACGACCTCAACGGCAAGATCCTGCGGATCCACCCCGAGGACGACGGCACCTACACCGTCCCGGCGGGCAACCTGTTCACCGGCGCGGAGGAGGGCGGCGGCAAGACCCGTCCGGAGATCTACGTGATGGGCGTGCGCAACATCTCCCGGATCGCCTGGGACCCGGTCAACCACTGGCTCACCGCCGGATGGGTGGGCCCGGACGCCGGTGCGCCCAGCCCCGAGCTGGGCCCGGCGAAGTACGACACGGCGACCGTCATCACCTCGGCGGGCAACCAGGGCTGGCCGTACTGCATGGGCAACCGGCAGCCCTACCGGGACCGCAGCAACACCGACGCCAAGGTGCTGACCGGCTGGTACGACTGCGACAACCTGAAGAACACCTCGCCGCGCAACACCGGTCTGGTGGACCTCCCACCGGCCCGGGACAACATGATCTGGTACTCCCCGCAGGGCGGCGGACCGGTCTACCCGCAGCGGACCGACGGCAGTGGCCTGCCGACCTACCGGCTCGGCGACGAGACCTTCACCGAGTCGTACCTCAAGGGCGGCGGCCAGGCCATCATGGACGGCCCCACCTACCAGCGGGAGAAGGTCGACACCACCAGCGGGGTGGCGTGGCCGGAGTACTGGGACGACAAGTGGTTCATCGGCGACCAGTCCAACGCCAACAACCGGATCGCGGTGACCGTCGACCCGAAGACCGTCCGGAAGCAGGGCCGGCCGGCCTTCGCCGAGGACCTGCGCGCCATCGTCCGCTCCGGCAACGGCGCCAACCAGCTCCAGTCCTGGATGGACGCCAAGTTCGGTCCGGACGGCGCGTTGTACCTGCTCGACTACGCCGGCGGCTTCTTCAGCCTGCACGCCAACCAGAAGCTGGTCCGGGTCGCCTACACCGGTGGGCCGGCCACGCCGAACCCGGGTGACGCCGGCGTCCGGCCGGTCACCCCGAGCGACCCGACGGAGGTCCGGTTCTCCAGCGCCAGGGCCGGCGGGGTGGCCTGGGAGTGGACCTTCGGCGACGGCAGCCCGACCTCGCACGAGGCCAACCCCACCCACCGGTACCCGGACTTCGGCTCCTACCAGGTCACCCTGAAGGTGACCTACGCCAACGGCGAGGTGGCGACCACCGTCCTGCCGGTCGACGTCGGCTGCGTCGCGCCCGACACCCGCACCACGGTACGGATGCTCGACACCGACACCCAGGTCGCCAACTACGCGGTCGGCGGCGGCTGCACCGTCAACGACCTGATCGACGACGAGCGGGACTGGACCAACCACCCGCAGTTCGTCCGGCACGTCCAGGACGTGGTCGCGCGGTTGCGGGCCGACGGCGTGCTCGACCAGCGGGACGCGAACCGGCTGAACCGGGCGGCCAACCAGTCGGAGGTCGGCACCACCGCCGGCTACCGGCCCGTCTTCGACGGCACCGCGCAGTCGCTCGCCGCCTGGCGGCAGGCGCCCAGCGGATCGTTCTCGCTGCGCACCGACGGCTCGATCCGCAGCTCCGGGGGCCTGGGCATGCTCTGGTACGCCGGCAAGGAGTTCGGCGACTTCTCCGTCCGGCTGAAGTTCCGGGACGTCTCCGCCGGTGCCACGTACGCCAACAGCGGTGTCTTCACCCGGTTCCCGGACCCCCGGACCCCGGTCGACCAGCGGCCCGAGTGCGGCCGGGTCGGCTCGGCCGCAGGCTCGCCGGCCTGGGTGGCGATCTACTGCGGACACGAGATCCAGGTGTACGACGGTCCGACCGGTGAGCCGCAGAAGACCGGTTCCGTCTACAACTTCGACCCGGTCGGGCTGGACCAGGCCCGGCCCACCCCGAAGGGGCAGTGGAACGACTACGAGGTCCGCGTCGTCGGGCAGCACTACACGATCATCCGCAACGGCGTGGTGATCAACGAGTTCGACAACACACCGGGCAGGGCCTCGTCCCGGCAGGGTGACCCGCCGACCGACCTGCGCCAGTTCCTCAGCGGGTACGTCGGGTTGCAGAACCACGGCACCAACGACCTGATCGAACTCCGCGACGTTCGGGTGCGGGAGTTGTAGGAGCGGCACCGGGTGCCGGGTGCGGGGCAGCGACCTCGCACCCGGCATCCCTCGCGCTAGAGCAGTTGTCGGCGGGCGAGGGCCCGGAGCGCGACGTAGCCGGGCAGCGCGGGCAGCCAGAACGTCGCCAGCCGGTAGATCAGGACACCGGCCACCGCCGTCTCGGGCGCCACCGCGTAGAGCAGCAGGCCGGAGACGAGGGCGGCCTCGGTGGCGCCGAGCCCGCCGGGTGTCGGGGCCGCCGAGGCGACGCCCTCGCCGACGACACACACCAGGATCACGGCGGGGACGAGTTCCAGGCTGGTGGGTAGGCCGACGGCGAGCAGGGCCAGGTAGAGGCAGGCGCCGTAGGTGATGGTGAGGGCCAGGCACACGGCGACGAGGCGGACCAGCCGGTTGTTGCGGGTCAGCGCCCGCAGGGCGGCGAGGGCCTGGTGGGCGGCGGCGTGTCCCCGGGTACGCAGTCGCGGCACGGCGAGCGCCGCCGCGGCCAGGAGCAGCACGGCGACGACGGCCAGGAGGACGGGCAGTCCCTTGGCGGTGCCCGTCCGCACCAGGTCGCGGCCCGGTTGCCGGGCGAAGGGCAGCAAGACGGGCAGCAGCAGGACGACGGAGACGACACCGGCGATCCGGGAGACCGCGACCGCGGTGGCCGATTCCGGCGCGGACAGACCCTTCTGGTGCAGGTAGCGGAGGCTGAGCGCGGCACCGCCGATGCTGCCCGGGGCGAGCCGGTTGGCGAAGGACGCGGCGACCTGCACCACCGTGGTCTGCCCGAGGGGGAGGCGGCGGGCGGCGGACAGCCGCAGTGCGAGGGCGCTGAGCAGGTAGGTGAGGGCCGAGCCGAGCAGGGTGAGGATGACGGCCACCGGATCGGCGTGCAGGATCAGGTGCAGGGCGGTGCGTACCTGGCCGATCTGGGGTAGCAGGAAGTGGACGAGCAACCCGAGCATGACCAGCAGAAAGATGCCGCGCGGGGTGATCCGGACGACCCGGGCGAGCCGGTCCGCCCGGTCCGGGCAGTGCTTCAGGATCTCGTCGTGTAGCTGATCGAGCAGGTCCCGGTGCTCCCGGACTGCCCTGCGGCCGGCCCGGGACAGCAGCGGCGGTTGCAGGAACGGCAGGCTGTCCGCCACCGGCCCGGCGCCGAACTGCTGGACCGCGGCGGCGACCACGGTCCGGGCGTCGGCCCGGCAGGCGAGGGTGACCAGCAGTTCCACGATGTCGCGGGCCTGCTGGTCGGCGGGGGCGTTGTCCGTCCCGAAGCTCAGATCGACGAGGTAGGCATCGCCGCCCCGGAGCATGATGTTCGCCGCCCGGAGGTCCCGGTGGGCCAGCCCGGCGCGGTGCAGCAGGGCCACCTGACGGCAGATCTCGCTGAGCACGGCGGGTGCGAGTTCGCCACCGACCGCGCTCAACGGTTGCCCGTCGACGAACTCCTGGACCAGCAGGGCGTCGCCGTTCCGCCCGGTGACGACGGTGACGAAGGCGGGGGTCCGTACGCCGGCCCGCGCGGTGAGCAGCGAGAGGTACGCCTCGTGCTCGTTCTTCTGTTTGGCGGTGACGTAGGGCGGCTCGTCCTCGACGTTGCGGTAACGGATGCGGCGGTAGACCTTGTAGGCCCAGTCGGCGTCCCGCTGCTCGCCGCCGGTGGCCTTGACGAAGAGCCGGCGGCCCTCGGCGGTGGTGGCCTGCCACGGGCGGGAACCCCGTGCGTCACCGGCGATCGGTTCCAGCCCGGTGACGTGGATGCCACGCCGCCGTAGCATCCGCCGGACCCCGCCGGCCGACTGCTGCGGGCCGGCCCGGCCGACCAGCAGGCGGGTCAGGCAGACGGCCAGCCAGCCGACCAGGAATCCGCCGATCGCGTCGGCGGGCAGGTGCGCGCCGACGTGGACGCGGGCGACGGCGACCAGCAGGACGACCGCCCAGACGTACCCACGCCGGTGTCGGGGTACGGTGCGGGCGACGACGAGACCCAACGCGGAGGCGACCGCGACGTGCCCGGACGGGTAGCCGTACCTCCCGGTGATCGTGTCGTGGATCCGGATGTCGGCCAGCAGGGCGGCGGGCCGCTCCCGCGCCACCGCGATCTTGGCGACCACCGCCAGCCAGTAGGCCAGGTTCCCGGCAATCAGCAGGTCCCGGGCGAGGGCGAGGCGTCGTAGCGCGACCGCGCCCAGGGCGGCGGCGAACACCGTGAGGTAGGAACCGAGCTGCATGACCACCACCAGCACCGGGGTCACGACGGCCGGTAGCTGGTTGATCAGGGTGAACAGGTGCCATTCTGTGCCGCTGACGGCTCGGTGACGGACCAGCAGACCGAGCGCGGTGAGCAGGCCGGTGGAGGTGGCCAGGCTGAACACCAGCGCCGGTGACGGCTGATGCCTCCGGTCCATCGCCAGCCCTCGCAAACCAGACCCGCCACGGGATCGGGATCCCGGGCCCTGCCTGACCCTACGGCGCGGGCCCGGGTCCGTGCCGCCGTTCGGCGCAGGCCGCCCGATTCGGGCAGCGCGGGCCAGGGCCTCGACCAGGGGTGACCGGATCTGCCCCGGAAGGAACCTCGGCTATAGTCGCCGCATGCACGCCGGGCGCAGCCATGTCGGCGTCGACGGGCGCAGACCGCTGTCGACGCTGTTCGTGCTGGCCGTCCTCGTGGTCGTGCTGGGCGCGGCACGGGCGGTGGGCCTGTGCATCGTCTTCAGGCTGGGACGCCGTGCCGTGCCGGGCTGTGTGCCGGCCTGGTCCGCCGACCGGGCCCCGCCGCGGTTCGCCGCTGTCGCCTGACACCCGCGCGCCGTGACCGAGGCGGCCCGATCACCGTCGGGCCTGTCGTGTCGCCAACCCACGTTGCCGGCCGAGCGCGCCGCGCGCCGCTGACCCCGCACGCTCCGCCAACCCGCTGACGGCCACCGTCGGCGGGCCGCCGGGTGCTGGCCGTCGGGCTGCGGCGCTCGGCACGATCGTGACCGGGCCCGCTGCCCGGCTCCGGCGCGGGCGGGGCGGGTAGCGCCGTCGGGCCGGCGGCACCTGCCGGCACCGGGCTGGTCCACCGATCCCCGACGCGACCGCCGCGCGGCGCGATGCGGGTGTCGACCAGCCGACCCCACAGGTCCCACTCGTCACATCCCCTGCGGAGCTGCCCCATGGAAGTCGAACGCACCCCACTGCCCGGTATCGGCATGCGCCACTGCTTCACCACGGCGGACGGTCGCCGGGTGGGTGTCGTCACCCACCGTGCCGGCGGCCGTCGCGACCTGGTCCACGACGACGGCCGGGACCCGGACAGCACGTGCAGCCTGACCCTGACGCGCGCCGAGGCGATCACGCTGGCCGGGCTGCTCGGCATCATCGACCTCGTCGAGGTGACCGACCGTCGGGACCAGGGTGACGCCGGCCACGAGCCGCCGACCGGATCCGGGTCATGACCCGCCGCTGCGCGCGTCGCGGGTCGGCGGTCGCCGCGCCGGAGTACGGGGCGCGGACGCACCCGGCCAGCAGGCAGGACGAGCTCGACGTGCTGCGGATGGTCCTCGAAGAACAGTACGAGCGACACCGCACCCAACTCGCGTTGCTCGCCCGGCAGGCCGGTCGGCCCGGCCACCCGGCCACCGACACGGACACCGGCGCGGCGCTGACGGCCGTGTCGCGTCGCGCGCTCGGCGACCTCGCCCGCGCCCTGACCCACCTGGAACAGGGCCGGTACGGCAGTTGCCGACGGTGCCGGACCGACATCGCCATCGAGTACCTGGCCCACCGCCCCGCGGCGAGGTTCTGCCCGCGCTGCGTGGCCGCGCCCATCCCGCCGCGTGGCCGGCGCCGGATGGCCTGAGCACAACGGAAGAAGGAACAGGTATGTCATCCGAACACGAGCAGCGGCACCCGTCGACGCGGGTGGTCGGCTCACCGCACCACGTCGCGGTCGTCGGGGCCGGGATGGTGGGGCTGTCCACCGCCTGGTTCCTGCAGGAGGCGGGCGCGCAGGTCACGGTGTACGAGCGGGACCAACCGGGCGCCGGGGCCTCCTGGGGCAATGCCGGATGGTTGACGCCCGGGTTGACCGCGCCGCTACCGGAACCGGCGGTGCTGCGGTACGGGCTGCGGGCGGTGCTCAGTTCCCGGTCACCGGTGTACCTGCCGCCGCGTGCCGACCGCGACCTGCTGCGTTTCCTCGTCTCGTTCGTGACGCACAGCACGGCGCGGCGGTGGCGGCGGGGCATGGCTGCCTACGTGCCGCTGAACGAGCGGGCGCTGGAGGCGTTCGACGTGTTGGCCGCCGGTGGGGTGGCCGCGCAGACGTACCGGGCGAGCAGCTTCCTGGCCTGCTTCGCCGGTGAACGCGATGCCCGGGGCCTGCTGACCGAACTGGAGCGGATCCGCGCCGCCGGTCAGGAGGTCAGCTTCCACCCGGTCACCGGGTGGCGGGCGCGGGCCCTGGAACCGGCGCTGACCGACCGGGTGACCGCCGCCATCCAGATCTACGGGCAGCGCTACCTGCACCCGCCCGACTTCGTGCGGTCGCTCGCCGAGGCGGTGCGGGCGCGCGGCGGTGAGATCGTCGAGGGCGTCGACGTGGTCGACGTGCTACCCCGGCCCGGCGGCGTCGCGGTGGTCGGTGGCACCGGCGAGCGGCGGCAGCATGACGTGGTCGTCATCGCCACCGGCGCGCTGCTCGGCGAGTTGGCCGCGCGCTTCGGGATGCGGCAGCCGGTGCAGGCCGGTCGCGGCTACAGCTTCAGCGTGCCGGTGCGGCAGATGCCGCGCGGCCCGCTCTACTTCCCGACGCAGCGGGTGGCCTGCACGCCGTTGGGCGATCGGCTGCGGGTGGCCGGGATGATGGAGTTCCGCCGTCCCGGCGATCCGCTCGACGGACGCCGGATCAGGGCCATCGTCGATGCCGTCCGGCCGTTGCTGACCGGCGTGGACCTCGACGACCGGCGCGACGAGTGGGTCGGCTCCCGGCCGTGCACGCCCGACGGGCTGCCGCTGGTGGGTGCCACCGCCGCACCACGGGTGTTCGTTGCCGGCGGCCACGGCATGTGGGGTGTCGCGCTCGGACCCGTCACCGGTCAGTTGGTGGCCCAGGCCGTGCTCAAGGGCGAGGTGCCGCCGGAGTTGGCGCCGTTCGACCCGCTGCGCTAGGTCGTCGTCCGAGGAGTCGGTCCGCCCGATCGGGCGGTGGGGTGGGGCCCCGCTCAGCGGAGCCCCACCCCGGGTGCGTCGACCAGCCACCCTGGCCGCCGGCGATCCGGCCGTCCGGGTGCGCCCCGGGCGGTGGAACCTCGTTCGCCCGGGGCGGTGGAACCTCAGGAGAACAGCAGGACCGACTTGCGGGTGGCGGTGCCGAAGCTCAGGTTCCGCCCGCCGGTGCCGGCCACCGGGGTGACCGCCACCTCGAAGGTGAGGGTCGTGCCGGCGGGGACCTGGTGGTTCTCGTTGGCGCTGATCGTCACGAAGTCACCACCGATCAGCGTCGGGTCGACCGTCACCGTCTGCTGGTTCAACGGCTGGACGGTCTGCGTCGGGTTGCCGGGGAAGGTGTAGACCGCCCGGAGCCGGACCAGGTCGCCCTGGTGCAGACCCACCAGGTCGATCTTCGACTGGTGACCGATGACTCCGGTGGCGGAGATCCGGTATGCGGTGTTGCCGTCGCTCCACCGGATGGGGTGGAAGGCGCCGTCCGCCGGGATCGCGAAGCCGGGGAAGATGGTGACGATAGAGACTGTCTGCACGTCCGTGCCTCCTGCTGTGGTAGCGCCGATCATCACCGCGAACTCGGTGTCCGTGCCCCGGAACGCGTTCGCGTCGCAGGTGTGCTGCGCGCCGATCCGGGCGGTGCTGGTGTACTGCCAGATCCGTGGCACGGCGGACGGGGTGCCGTACGCCTCCCAGCCGGGACCGGTGTCCCCGCCGGCCCTGGTGTAGGCGGTGGTGAAGCTCTCGTCGAGGTTGTGCGGGTAGTTGGCGTTCCAGCGTGGGAAGTGGCCCAGGGAACTGGAGCCGTACTGGCCCTTGGAGGCGTACATCACCGCGATCCTCTTGGTGCGTGCCTCCAGCTCGGTGCCGACCTGGACGCCGACGAGCGGTGCGACGTCGTCGTAGGGCCACCGTTCCAGGTCGATCTGCCAGAAGAAGCCGGGCCAGGTGCGCCACCAGGGCAGGTGGGTGTCGGCGTAGGTGATCGCGGTCTGCGCCTGGGTGGCCGCCGGCACCCCGGAGCGGACCACGACGTACATCCCGAGGTAGGGGATGCCGGCGTCGCGGCCGGCGGCCAGGATCCAGCCGCAGCTCAGGCTGTGGAACACGTTGGACGGTGTCTGTTCCGTCCCTTTGCTAGTGAGAAAGTGGATACCCAGGCCCGCCGCGGCGGCGACCCGGGCCGGGGTCAACCCCCTGCTGACGTCGTAGTCGCTGGTATCCCATCCATAGAGCGTCACGGGCCGCACCTCCGGCGCCGAACATCGAGTGGTGAAGGGCGGGCAGGTCGATGCTGCCCGCTGGGACGCCTCCGCAGCCGGGGCGGAATGTGAATGTTTTCCGCCCAACGTCACGAATAGCGTTGTATGAACCGTACGTCGCCGGCGGAGTAATGAAACCCCTGGTCAGGGGTCATTTCGGTGGGTGCGAATTGCGGCTTCGTGTCCCCGAGCCCGTCCTACCGGTCGGCCCGGTGCTGGCAGGCGGGCCGACCGACCCGGCCCACGGTCCTGGGCGCCGCTAGCCCCGACCGGCCACGGTGTCCAGCGCCGCCAGGAAGTCGTCCACCAGGTCGGCGGTGTCCTCGATGCCGGTGGAGACGCGGACCAGCCCGTCCCCGATGCCGGCGGCGGTCAGTTGTTCGGCGTCCACGATGCCGGCCCACATCGACCGGGGGTGCACCACCAGCGTGCTGACGCTGCCCAGGCTGGCCGCCCGTTTGGCCAGTCGCAGCCCGGCCAGCAGCCCGGCGGCCCCCGCCCGCCCCGCCGTCAGGTCGACGCTGAGCACCCCGCCGAAGCCGGTCATCTGCCGACGGGCCAGCGCCTGCTGGGGATGCGACGGCAGCCCCGGGTAGCGGACCCGGGCCACCGCCGGGTGCCCCTCCAGGGCGCGGGCCAGGGCGAGCGCGTTGGCGTTGTGCCGCTCCACCCGCAGCGGCAGCGTACGGATGCCGCGCAGCAGCAGCCAGGCGTCCACCGGGCCGAGGGTGCTGCCGGTGACGATCGCCGTCTGCCACACCCGATCGACCAGCTCGGCGGAGCCGACGACCACCCCCGCCGACACGTCGGAGTGGCCGCCGAGGAACTTGGTGCCGCTGTGCCAGACCAGGTCCGCCCCGGTGCTCAGTGGACGCTGGTTCACCGGCGTGGCGAAGGTGTTGTCGACCACCACCAGCGCGCCCGCCGCATGGGCCAACTCCACCACGGCCGTCAGGTCGGTCAGCTCCAGCAGCGGATTGCTCGGTGTCTCCACCAGCACCAGGCGGGTCCGTGGTCGCAGCGCCCGTTCGAAGGCTCCGGTGTCGGTCTGGTCGACCTGGGTGCACGAGACCCCGAACCGCGCCAGCAGCCCGGTGGCGAGCGAGGTGGTGCCGCCGTACGTGCTGCGCTGCACCACCACGTGGTCGCCGGCGGCGAGCAGGGCCAGCGCGATGGTACTGATCGCACCCATCCCGGAGGCGGTGACCAGGCCCGTCTCGGCGCCCTCCAACTCGGCGACCACGGCGGCCACCTGGGCGTGGTTGGGGTTGCCGTACCGGGTGTAGAAGGCGCTGCTCCGGGTCTCGGTGGCGATCGCGGTGAACCGCTCGTCGGACTCGGCGCTGAAGGTCGCGCTCTGCACGATGGGCGGCGCCACCGCCCCGGCCGGGACCAGGCCGTCGTCGCCGTGCACCGCGGTGGTGCCGAAGCCGGTCACCGATGCTCCTCTCGCCGATCGGTCACTCACCGTACGCCACCGGTGTCCCGGCCCGCCTCGGACGCCGCGCGGGACGGCCACTCGTGGGCCAGGACGGCGAAGACGAGCTGGTCGGCCCACTCGCCCCGGAACAGGTAACTCTCGACGTGGTGCGCCTCCTGGCGCATGCCGAGCCGGACCATCAGGCGGGCGGACGCCTCGTTCCGGCCGTGGCACCGCGCGTAGATCCGGTGCAGCCCCACCTCGTCGAACCCCCAGCGCAGGAGCGCAGTGGCCGCCTCGGTGGCCAGCCCGCGACCCCCGTGGTCGGGGTGGAGGACGTAGCCGAGTTCCGCCGTGCGGTCGAGCTGGCTGCGCCAGACCAACTCCACCGTCCCGATCACCCCGGCGTCGGCGACCACGGCCAGGGTCAGGCAGTCGCCCTCCGCCCGCAGCGCGTCCTCGCCCGCCATCGCGACCACCGACGCGCGCGACTGCTCACGGGTCCGCGGCCCGGTGCCGAGCATCCAGCGGACGACGTCGGGTCGGCGCTGATACGCGTACACGTCGTCGAGGTCGTCCAGCGTGACCGGGCGCAAGGTGAGCCGCGCGGTGCGAATCGGGTACGTCGGCCGGAACATCAGGCGATTCTAGGGAAGCCGGAGGTGAGCTGGCCCCCCGATTTTCGGGGCGGGCACCCGGCGGTGGCCGGCCGCCGGTCCCGGCGTGCCGGCCCGTGCCCGCCGCGTCCGGCCGGCCGGTTCCGTCGGCCCAGAGGTGCCGCCCAGGTCAACCCTGGGCCGCTGCCCCCTCGACCGGGCCGTCCGGCCCGGCGGCGGCCAGCAACGCGACCAGGTCGTCCAGGGTGTCCAGTGGGCGGCCGGGGCCGCTCAGCTCGACCTCGACGCCGTACTCCGACTCGATCGCGTCGACCAGGCGCAGCAGTCCGAGGGAGTCGACGCCGAGGGCGATCATGGACCCGCCGGCGAGCACCTGGGCCGCCGGGACCTCCCCTCCGGTGGCCTCGCTGACCAGTTCCGCGATCCGCTCGCGCAGGTCGGTGCTACCCATCAGAACTCCTTTCCGGACTGCCGGACGATCTCGGCGATCTCCCCGATGGTCGGGGTGTCGAAGAAGGCGTCGAGCGGCACCTCGACCCCGAGCCGCTGCTGGATCCGGCCGCTGATCCGGGTGATGGTCAGCGAGTGCCCGCCCAGGTCGAACAGGTCCTCGTGGACACCGATGTCGGGGATCCGCAGCACCTCCTGCCAGATCAGCCGGAGCTGCTCCACCACCGGGTCGTCGCCGGTCCCGGTGTCGGTGGGGGACGTGTCCACGGCCGCCTCGCGGGTCGCCTCCGGGGCGTCCAGGGCCGCCAGGGCGGCCCGGTCGACCTTGCCGTTCGGGCTCAGCGGCAGCCGGTCGAGCGCCACGAAGTCGGTGGGCAGCACCGCCTGCGGCAGGCTCGCCGCCAGGTGCCGGCGTAGCTCGGCCGGCTCCGGGGCGGTGCCCGTCCGGGCCACCAGGTACGCGACCAGGCGGGGCTCGTCGGCGTCCCGCCGCAGCACCGTCGCCGCACCGGTCACGTCGGGATGGTCGAGCAGCCGGGCGTCGATCTCACCCAGCTCGATCCGGTGCCCCCGGATCTTGACCTGGTCGTCGGTGCGGCCGAGGAAGTCGATCCGCCCGTCCGGCAGCCACCGGCAACGGTCGCCGGTGCGGTAGAGCCGCTCGCCGTCCGGCCCGAACGGGGCCGGTCCGAACCGCTCGGCGGTGCGGTCGTCCCGCCCCAGGTAGCCGGCGGCCAGCCCGGCGCCGGCCAGGTACAGCTCGCCGGGCACCCCGACCGGCGCGGGCCGGCGCGCCTCGTCCAGCACATACGCCCGCACGTTCGGCAGCGGCCGTCCGATGGTGACCTCGTCCGGGTCGGCGGGGATGTCGGCCATCGTCGCGTACACGGTCGCCTCGGTCGGCCCGTACCCGTTGACCAGGCGGGCGGTGCGGGCCCGCAGGTCCCGGGCCAGGGCGACCGGCAACGCCTCGCCGCCGGCGACCGCGACCAGCGGCTCCGGGGCGTCCCCGGCGGCGCCCAGGCCGGCCTCCAGCAGCACCCGCCAGCCCGACGGGGTGGCCTGGGCGTGGGTCACGCCGGCGGCGCGCACCAGCCGCAGCACGCCCGCCCCGTCCAGGGCGCTGACGGCCGAGGCGACGACCACCCGGCCGCCGGTGACCAGCGGCAGGAAGACCTCCACGGCGGAGATGTCGAACGACAGCGACGTCAGGTGCAGCCACCGGTGCTCGGGGCCGCTGTCCAGCAGGTCCCGCACGCCCAGCAGCAGGTTGGCCAGCGCCCCGTGCCGCACCGCCACGCCCTTCGGGTGGCCGGTCGAGCCGGAGGTGTAGAGCACGTACGCGAGGTCGTCGGCCGCCGGCGTCCCGGTGGCGGCGGCCTGCGCCGGGACGGGGCCGTCGAGCAGGTCGGTCCGGTCGAGGGCGAGCGTGGGCCGGGCCAGCTCGGTCGCGGCGGACGTGACGACCAGCGCCGGCTCGGCGTCGGCGAGGACGAGCTGCTGGCGGGCCGGCGGGTGGCCCGGGTCGACCGGCAGGTACGCGGCGCGGCAGCGCAGCACCGCCAGCAGGGTGACCACCGCCTGCCAGGACCGGTCCAGCGCGACCGCGACGAGCGCGCCGGGCTCGACCCCCCGCTGCCGGAGCAGCGCGGCGAGCCGGGTGGCGGCGGCGTCGAGCTGGGCGTAGCTCAGCGTCCGGTCGCCGTCGACGACGGCCGGCGCGTCCGGGTCGGCGGCGACCCGGGCGGCGAACAGGGCGGGCACGGTCGCTCCGGCGGGGTACTCCCGGGCGGTGTCGTTCCAGGCCCGGGTGACCCGGTCCAGTTCGTCGGCGGGCAGCGCCGGCAGGTCCGCCACCGGCCGGTCGGGGTCGGCGACCGCCCCGGCCAGCATGGTGCGTAGCTGCCCGCCGATCCGGCGTACCGCGTCGGTGTCGATGGCCGACGGGCTGTGCTGGAGGCTGACCGTGATGCCGGTGGGGGCGTCCACGATCTGCACGTGCAGGGCGTTGCGGGCGGCACCGCAGAACAGCGTCCAGTCGACCTCGCTGGTCACCCGGGGGAAGACCGGCTCGGTGCCGCGCCGCCGGTAGCCGATGCTGACCGGGGTCGCCGCCGGCGCGGGCCGCAGTCCGGGCACGGCGTGGGCCAGCGGCACGGCGCGGTGCCGGTACACCTCGCGCAGCCGGGCCCGGACGGCGCGGGCGTGGTCGCGGAACGTGTCGCCGGCCGGGTCGGCGGTGACGGGTAGCTCGTTGACGAACAGCCCGACCCGGTCGGCCTGGTCCGGGGTGCGGGTGGACAGCGCCACCCCGACCGGCGTGCCCCGGTTGCCGTACCGCGCGAGCAGGGCGTGCAGCACGGCGAGGAGCAGCTCGAAGCGGGTCACCCCGATCGACCGGGCGGCCCGGTCGACGCCGTCGACCAGCTCGGCGGGCAGGTCGACGGGCACGGCGGCGCCGGGCTCCGCGCCGGTGGGCAGCCGGCGCAGGCCGGGCAGGACCACGTCGCCGGGGCCGGACCAGTGCCGCGCCCAGTAGTCGCGGGCGGCGGGCAGGTCGACGGCGACGCGCTGCTGTTCGGCCGCCGCGAGGCCCGCGTAGTCGTCGGCGCCCCGCCCCGGGCCGGCGTACCCGTCGGCACCCTGCGCCGGGCCGCCGGTTGCGGCGGCGTACGCGGCGGCCAGGTCGCGGGCGAGGACGTCCTTGGACATGCCGTCGAAGGCCAGGTGGTGGGCGGTGACGAGCAGCAGGTGCGTCCCGTCGACGCCGGTCAGCAGGGTGAACCGGGACAGCGGCCCGGACCGCAGGTCGTGCGGACGGGCGATCTCCTCGGCGACCCGGGCGTCGGTCAGCTCGCCGAACGTGACCGTCGGGCGGGTGTCGGCCGGCGCCAGCCGGGGCGTGCCGTCGTCGTCGGTGGCGACCCGGGCGGCCAGCACCGGGTGCCGGTCGGTCACCGTGGCGCACGCCGCGACGAGCGCCGGCCGGTCGAGTTCGGCGGCGAACCGGACGCCCAGCGCCATGTGGTACGCCGTGCCGGCGACCCCGGCCTGCTCGGTGAACCAGACGGCGTGCTGCGCGGATGTCGCCTCGGCGGTGCCCACATGATCTCCCATGGTCGTACCTTCGGTGCTGGTGGTCAGTTGTCGAACAGGCTGGTGAGCTGCCGTTTGAGCACCTTGCCGCCCTCGTTGCGGGGCAGCCGGTCCAGCAGCAGGAGCCGGGCGGGTAGCTGGTAGTCGGCCAGCCGGTCGACGAGGAAGCCGCGCAGCGCCGGCAGGGACAGCCCGTCCGGGCCGGCCTGCGCCCGGGGCACCACGGCGGCGGCCACCGCCGAGCCGAGCACCGGGTGCGGCACGCCGACGACGGCTGCCTCGGCGACGAGCGGGTGCTCGTGCAGGGCCGCCTCGACCTCCAGGGTGGAGACCTTGAACGCGCCGGTCTTGATCACGTCCTGGTGCCGGTCGGTGAGGTACAGGTAGCCGTCGGCGTCGACGCGGCCGACGTCGCCCATCCGTACCCAGCCGTCCCGGAAGGTGGCCCGGTTGGCCGCGTCGTCGCGGTAGTAGGCGCGGGGGTACGGGGCGCGCAGCCACACGTCGCCGGTCGTCCCGGCGGGCAGCGGGTTGCCGTCGGCGTCGGCGACCATGAGCTGGCCGCCGACCGGCCGGCCGACCGCGTCCCGCCGGGCCGGGTCGTAGATCATGGTGGTCTGGGCCGGGGCCGCCTCGGTGGAGGTGTAGTAGTTGACGATCGTGGCCTGCGGGAACGCCTCGGCCAGCCGGGCCGCGACCGCCGGGGCCAGGGGCGCGGCGGTGGAGCCGATGAGCTGCACGCCGGAGGTGTCCCGGCCGCGCAGCGCCCCGGAGTCGAGCAGTTCGACGGCGATCGACGGGACCACGAACACGGTGCCCGTGCCCGGAGCCTCGACCAGCCGGGCGAACCGGGCCGGGGTGAACCGGGGCAGGGTGAGCGCGGCGGCCTTCGCGGTGAGCGCGTTGAGCAGCATGGTCTGCCCGGCGTTGGTGCCGATGGCGAAGGCGTGCAGGAACCGTTCCGAGTGGGCCAGGGCCAGCCGGCGCGGGTGGTTCGGCGCGCCGGCGGTGAGGTTGGCGTGGCTGGCCGCCACACCCTTGGGGCGGCCGGTCGTGCCGGAGGTGTAGAGGATCTGCGCGTGGTCGCCGGGGCGGGCGGCGGCCGGGTCGGGGTCGTCGCCGGGTCCGGCGAGCAGGTCGCCGCAGGTCCAGACCGGCAGACCGGGCGGGGCCGGCGGGGCGGTGGTGTCGTCGCCGTGCACGACGGCGGTGGCCGCGCAGTGCGTCAGCGCGTGCCCGAGCTGCCCGGCGGCGAGCCGGTCGGACAGCGGTACGGCGACCCCGCCGGCCCGCAGCACCCCGCAGTACGCCACGGCGTACCGGGTCCAGTCCCGGGCGCCGAACACCAGGCCGACGCGGTCGCCCCGGCGCAGGCCCCGACGCAGCAGCGCGCCGGCGACGGCGGTCGCGCCGGCGGACCACTCGGCGAAGGTCAGCGCCGCCACCCCGTGCACCTCGACCGCCACCCGGTCCGGGTGCAGGGCGGTGCGCCAGTCGAGCAGACCGGGCAGGGTCCGGGGCGGGGGCGTCCCGCCGCCGGTGGTCGTCGCGGTCACCTCAGCCCACCTCCCGTCCGGCCGTGGCGACCAGAGCCGGGCGTGCCCCGCCGCCGGCGGCCCTGGCCCGCCGTTCCTCGATGCCGATGAGGTCGTCCGGTGGCGCGTCGGGCACCTCGTCGTCGAACCGGGCGAGGGCGGGCGTGGCCAGCGACACCAGCGCGGTCAGCGCGATGCACACCCCGAACAGCACGTAGAGCAGCCCGTGGCCCCGCCCCGGGCCGACGCCGAGCACCGCGCCGACCGTGCCGGCCAGCGCGCCGTCGGGCAGCAGCATCGGCTCGACCACCCGGGCGGCGAACGGGGCGACGATGCCCCAGCCCAGCGGCAGGGTGGACTGCGCCACCATCTGGTTGAGCGCGAACACCCGGCCGTGCACGCGGGGCGGCACCTTGGTCTGGATGATCGTGTTGTAGACGCCGTTGACGATGCCCAGCGCCAGGTACATGCCGAACGCGCCCGCGCCGATCAGCAGCAGGTTGGGCCGCAGCCCGGTCAGCACGGCGGCCACCGCGATACCGAGGGTGCCGAGCAGCACCGCCCGCATCCGGCGTCGGCGGGGCCCGCCCCAGAGCAGCATCACCAGGCCGCCGGTGGCCGCGCCGACCCCGCCGGTCAGCGCGACGCGCGACACGTCGGTGAGGTCGGCGAAGCCGAGCACCAGCGGGGAGAGCAGGAACAGCGCGGGGAACAGGAAGAAGTTCAGTGCGGCGAAGAACGCCAGCATGGCCCGGAACTCCCGGCGTCGCAGCGAGTAGCGCAGCCCGGCGACGATCTCCGTCCCGATGCTCTCCCGGCGTTGCAGGGCGAGGGTACGGGGGAACCGGACGACCGCCAGCACCCCGATCGCGAACAGGTACGACACCACGTCGATGAGCAGGATGCCGCGCAGCCCGACGGCCTCCAGCAGCGCCACGGCGACCAGCGGCACGGTGAACTGGGTGAGGCCGACGGCGGTCTGGGTGAGGCCGTTGGCGTGACCGAGGAAGTGTTTGGGCACGAGCTGCGGCACCGCCGAGACGAACGCGAGGCGTTGGCAGGCCAGCGCCACCGACAGCCAGGCGACCAGCGGGTAGAAGTGCCACACCTCGGCCCGGTCGGTCAGCACCAGCCCGGCCATCACCGCGTTGGCGCCCCCGGCGGCGGTGCCGGCGAGCAGCAGGACCCGCCGCCGGCTGGTCCGGTCGACCAGCGCCCCGGCCAGCGGCGCGACGAGCAGGCCGGGCAGCAGGCCGAGCACGGCGAAGAGGGCGAACCGGGCGAGCGACCCGGTCTGCGTGTAGATCCACAGTGGCACCGCGAAGGTGGTCAGCGCGGTGCCCATCCCGGAGACCACCTGGCCGGCCGCGACCAGGCCGAAGCGGCGCAGGCTCGGCGGTGGCGCGGTGGCCGCCGGAGTCGGCGCGTCCGGCGTCGGGTGCCCGTCGGCGGGCCGGTGGGAGACGCCGGCGAGCTGCCAGGCGGGTGTCGTGGCGTCCGGCCCGGCCGGCGTGGGCGGGGGCGGCGCGTCGAGCTGCCGGTGCACGCCGGTGACGATCTCGGCCAGTTCACCGGCCCGGTACTTCAGGAAGTAGTGGCTACCCTCGTCGATCACCGCCAGCGCGGTGCGGTCGCTGAGGAAGTGCCATTCCCGGTAGCGCTCCTCGTGGTAGTCGGTGCTGCGGTCCCGCTCGCCGACCACGGAGACGACCGGCGCGCGCAGCGGGGTGACCCGCTGCCGCATCAGCTCGGTGAAGTAGTCCTCGGAGACCCGGGCGTCGTGCCGCATCGCCCGGACCAGGAACCGGACCTCGTCGGGCGCGAGCGACCCGACGGCGGTGCCCTGGGCCTGGAGCCAGGTGCGGTAGATCCGGTCGCTGCGCAGGCGTTCGGCCAGCCGCAGCCGCAGCAGCGGCCCGAGCGGGCCGCCGGCGGGCCGGCCGAACGGGAAGACCGCGCCCAGGTACACCGCCACCAGGTCCCGGCCGGCGGCCTCCAGCCGGCGGGCCACCTCCACGGCCAGCGCCCCGCCGGGGCCGCAGTGTCCGTACAGGATCAGCGGGCCCGTCACCCGGGCCAGGATCTCCTCGACGACGTCGGCGGCGACGTCGGAGATGGGCGCGGGGTCGTCGGCGAGGCCGATGTCGTGGCCGGGCACGGCCACCGACAGCAGCCGGTAGCCGGCCGGCAGCGCGTCGGCCAGCGGCTGGTACACCACGGCGCTGCCGCCGCCGTACGGGACGCAGACCAGGGTGGCGACCCGGTCGGTGGCGGGCGCCGGTGGGGTCAGCTCGTGCAGCAGCCCGCCGGGGCCGGCGCCGGCCCCGGTGACGAGGCCGGCCAGCTCGCGTACGGTGCGGTAGCGGAACAGGTCCATCACGCTGACCGCAGGGGTGGCGCCCGCGACGACGGTGGGCAGTTCCCGGCGCAGCCGGGCCACCACCTGGGTGGCCAGCAGGGAGTGCCCGCCCAGGTCGAAGAAGTCGTCGGTGGCACCGACCTCGGCCACCCCGAGCACGGCCCGCCAGATCCCGGCCACCAGGTCCTCCACCGGCCCGACCGGCGTCACCCGCTCGCCGGTCGGCCCGTCGTCGGCGGTCGGCTCCGGCAGGGCCCGCCGGTCCACCTTGCCGTGCTCCTGCAACGGCAGCCGGTCCAGGCGCACCCAGCGGCTGGGCACCATGTGCTCGGGCAGCCGGTCGGCGAGCCGGCGGCGCAGCTCCGGCACCTCCGGCACGAGCGCGCCGGGCGTCGACTCCAGGTACGCCACCAGCCGGTCGTCGCGCAGCAGCACCGCCGCCTGCCGGACTCCGGGGCAGTCCCGCAGGGCGGCCTCGACCTCGCCCAGCTCGACCCGGTAGCCGCGGATCTTCACCTGGTGGTCGCGGCGGCCGAGGAAGACGAGCTGCCCGTCCGGGCGCCAGCGGCCCAGGTCGCCGGTGCGGTAGAGGCGGGCGCCCGGCGGCCCGTACGGGTCGGGCACGAACCGCTCGGCGGTCAGGCCGGGCCGGTTCAGGTAGCCGCGGGCGAGCCGGTCCCCGCCGAGGTACAGCTCGCCGGGCACCCCGAGCGGCACCGGGCGCATCCGCTCGTCGAGCACGTACACCGAGGCGTGTGGCAGGGGCCGGCCGGTCGGCACCGGGCCGGTGCCCGGCCCGCCGGCCGTCACCTCGTACGTGGCGACGCCGACGGTGGCCTCGGTGGGACCGTAGTGGTTGAACACCCGGGCCGGGCCGGCCGCCGCGAGCGGGGCGATCCGCTCCAGGTCGGACGCCTCGCCGCCGAGGACCAGCGCGCGGGCGGGCAGCAGGTCGCCCGGCCCGGCGTCGGCGGTCAGCGCCGTCAGGTGCGACGGGGTGATCTTCAGGTAGTCGATGCGTTCGGCGCGCAGCCGCTCGGCGAGTTCGGCGCCGGTGCCCCGGCGGGGCAGCAGGTGCACCGCGCCGCCGGTGGCCAGCGCCAGGTAGAAGACGGTGACGCTGAAGTCGAACGACATCGACTGGAGCAGCCCGTACCGGGCGGCCGGGACGACCGGGAACCGGTCGGCCACCCCGTCGAGGTAGCGCAGCACCTGCCGGTGCGCCACCGCCACCCCCTTCGGGGTGCCGGTGGAGCCGGAGGTGTAGATGACGTACGCGAGATTCCCGCCGGTCGTGCCGGTGGCCGGTGGGGTGTCGGGTCGGGCCGTGACCTCGGCGGCGATCTCGTCCAGGTCGGCCGTCGCCGCCTCGGCGGGCAGCCGGTCGCGCAGCTCGGCGCTGGTCAGCACCACGGTCGGGCGGGCGTCGGCGAGCATCAGGCCGAGCCGGGCGGCGGGCTGCTCCGGGTCCAGCGGCAGGTACGCCCCGCCGGCCCGCAGCACCCCGAGCAGGGTCACGGCCAGCTCGACCGACTGTTCCAGCAACACCCCGACCAGCCGGTCCGGGCCGACGCCGCGAGCGCGCAGCCAGTGGGCGAGCTGGTTGGCCCGCCGGTCCAGCTCCCGGTAGCTGACCGCGTCCGGGCCGCAGACCACGGCCGGGGCGTCGGGGGTGGCGGCGACGTGCGGGTCGACGAGGTCGGCCAGGATGGTCGCCGGGCCGGTGACCCCGGCGGCGGTGCCGTCCCGGTCGGGTCGGGCGAGGGCCAGCATCCGGTCCCGTTCGGCGGGGCCGAGCAGGTCCAGGTCGGCGACGGGCAGGTCCGGCCGGGCGACCGCGGCGCGCAGCAGGTGCGCGAAGCTCGCGGCCAGCCGGTCTACGGTGGCGGCGTCGAACAGGTCGGTGTTGTGCACGAACATGCAGCGCAGGCCGTCGGCGGTCTCGCCGACGTACAGCGACAGGTCGAAGCGGGCGGTGGCGGCGTCGGTGCCGACACCCTCGGCGTGCAGGTCGTCGGGCCACCGGCCGCCGTCGCGGGCGTAGTTCTGCAGGGTGAACAGCACCTGGAACACCGGGGCCCGGCTGACGTCCCGGGCGACGTTGAGCTCCTTGACCAGGCGTTCGAACGGGATCTCCTGGTGGGCCAGGGCCCGGACGACGGTGGTCCGGGTGCGCCGCAGCAGGGCCGCGAAGCTGGGTTCGGCGCCGGGGTCGTCGGCGGTCGCCCCGACCGGGGACAGGTCGGCGCGCAGGGCGAGGGTGTTGACGAACAGGCCGACGAGGTGCTCCAGCTCCGGGACCACCCGGCCGGCGACCGGGGAGCCGACCGCGAAGTCCCGCTGGCCGCTGTACCGGAACAGCACGGCCTGTAGACCGGTGAGCAGGGTCATGTAGAGGGTGGCCCGGTGGGCGCGGCTCAGCCGGCGCAGCCCGTCGGTGAGGTCGGCGTCGATGGTGAAACGGTGGGTGCCGCCGGCGTACGACTGCACGGCCGGTCGGGGCCGGTCGGTGGGCAGCTCCAGCGGCGGCACGCCGGCCAGTGCGGTGGTCCAGTGGGCGAACCCGTCCCCGGTCGCCGGCCCGTCCAGCCGGTCCCGCTGCCAGGCGGCGTAGTCGACGTACCCGGTCGGCGGGGCCGGGGGCGGGTCGCCGCCGTCGCGCAGCGCGCCGTAGCCGGCGGCGATCTCGCCGAGGAGCAGGTCCAGCGACCAGCCGTCGCTGACGATGTGGTGCATCGCCAGGTGCAGCACGTGCTCGGTGTCGGCCAGCCGGACGACGAGCACCCGCAGCAGGGGAGCGGCGCCGAGGTCGAACGGGGTGCGGACGGAGGCGGCCACCAGCTCGCGGGCGTCCGCCTCGGTCGGCGCGGTGGCGACGGTGACCGGCACCCGTACCTCGGGCAACACCTGCACGACCGGTTCGCCGTCGGCGTTCTCGGTGAACCGCATGCGCAGGCTGTCGTGCCGGGCGGCGGTGGCGTCGACGGCGGCGCGCAGCAGGTCGACGTCCAGCGGCCCGCGCAGCCGTACGGTCGAGTAGACGACGTACGCGGCGGTGCCCGGGGTGAGCTGTTCGGTGAACCAGATCCGTTCCTGACCGAATGACAGGTGGGGTTTTCCGGTGGTGCGGGGGAAGGTCGAATTCGGCGGGATGGGGGTGGCCCGCGTCGGTATGTCAACGTTGGTCACGCGGTGCCTTCTGACGGAGATGGCGGGCAGGGGCCAGTAGTGTGCACGCCGGGCCCGAAGTACCGGATCGGCTGAATGGTCCACTATGGAAAACACGATCGATCGATTCGGCGCCGAACGGACCGTCGTACGGTCGGGAATGCGATTCGCTGACGTGGTGGTGCCCGCCGAATGGGCCTCGGAGACGCTGGTGCACGCCGAGTTCTCGGGCGCGGAGGCCGGTTGGGCGCCGCTGACCTGGGCCCAGCAGGTGATGTGGCGCTCGATGGCCCGGTTCGGCTCCAACCACGTCTTCCTCAACCTGCGGCGGACCGTGCCGGTGTCCGCGAGGGCCGGGCTGGACCTGGCCGCCGCCACCCGGGCGGTGGGCGTGTGGGTCGGCCGGCACGGGTCGCTGCGCACCCGGGTCGGGGTGGTCGACGGCGAGCCACGGCAGGAGACGGCGGCGGCCGGGGTGCTGCCGGTGCTGGTCCGCGCCGGCACGGGCGACGGTGCCCAGGCCGCCCAGGACGCCGCCGGCCGGCTCGGCGACGTCGCCTTCGACCACGCCGCCGAGTGGCCGCTGCGGGTCGCGCTGGTCACGGTGGACGACCGGGTACGGCAGGTCGTGGTGGTGTTCAGCCACTCCACCGTGGACGCGCACGCCGCCGAGCTGGTGCTGCGGGAGCTGCGGCTGATCCTGCTGCGCGGGGCCCTGTCCACCCCGTCCGGCCCCCAGTCGGTGGACGTGGCGCGACTCCAGCACGGGCCCGACGTCCGCCGTTCGGAGCGGGCGGTGGCCCACTGGCTCCGGGAGTTCCGACGGCTGTCCGGGCCGCCATTCGAGCCGGCCGGGCCGGGGCTGGAACCCCCGCTACGCCGGGGCGTGCTGGTCTCCTCCGCCGTCGACACGGCCGCCCGGCTGATCGCCGCCCGGCACCGGGTCAGCGTCTCGGCGGTGCTGCTGGCCGGGGTGACGGCGCTGGCGGCCGGCGGGTCCGGGCGGCAGGTGTGCGGCCTCTTCCCGATGGCGCACAATCGGTTCCGCGCCGGTTACGCGAATGCCGTCGCAAATCTCGGCCAGATCGGTTTCTGCGTGGTGGACCTGGCGGGACGCCCCGATTTCGGCGAGCTGTTGTCCCGCGTCTGGGCGGCCTCCCTGGACGGCCTGCGGCACGCCTATTACCAGCCGTCGGCGCTGCGTCACGCATTCGAGGAACGGGGGGTCGACTACGCCTCGGTCTTCCTGCCGCACTACTATTTCAACGACGTCCGGCTGCCGGTCGGCGGCGTCGATCCGGTGCCGGAGGTGACCCGGGACGAGCTGCGGTCCGCCACGGCGGGCAGCACGTTCTCCTGGACCACGGGGCTGGAGCAGGCGTCCTGGCACCTGCTGACCCACGTGGTCGACGAGCCGGCCGGGGTGGGCGTCACGCTCACCGTCGACACCCGGCACATCGCGCTGGACACCGTCGAACCGTTCCTGCGCGGGCTGGAGGAGTTGCTGGTGGAGTCGGCCTTCGCCGAGGTGCCGTGGCCCTGGTCGCCCGGCGGTGCCCCGGCCACGATGGCCGCCGCGCCGGTGCCACCCGGCGTCGCGGGTGCCGAGCCGGTGGCGTACGCGGAGTTCCAGGGCGGGCGGGCCGGGACCGCGCCGTTGACCTGGGGGCAGCGGGCGATGTGGCGGACCGTCGAGGAGTTCGAGTCACCCGCCGCGTACCGGGTGCTGAGTCTGCCCCGTACCCTGGCCGTCTCCGCGCGGGCCGACGTGGCCGTGCCACGGGCGCTGCGGGCGGTCGGCGGGCTGGTCGCCCGGCACGAGTCGCTGCGGACCCGGATCCGCTGCCGGGACGGGGAACTGCACCAGGAGGCGGCAGCGGCCGGGCGGCTGCCCGTCCTCGTGCACGCCGTGCCCCGGCCGCCGGACGACCCCGACGGCCGGTCCGCCGCGGCGGACCTGGCCGCGCGGCTCGCCGAGCCGCGCTTCGACCACGTCACCGAGTGCCCGCTGCGGGTCGCGCTGGTCACGGTGGACGACCGGGTACGGCAGGTCGTGGTGGTGTTCAGCCACTCCGCGGTCGACTTCCACGCCGCCACCACCGTGCTGCGTGACCTGCGGGTGCTGCTGCTACGCGGGTCGCTGGACACCCCGCCCGGCCTCCAGTCGCTGGACCTGGCCGAGCGGGAGCGCCGGGTCGAGCCGCGTCGCTCGGAGCGGGCGGTGGCGTACTGGGTCCGGCAGTACGCCGGTCTGGCGGCGAGCCTGGCCGACCCGGTCGGCCCCGGGGCGACCCCCCGCCACCGGCGGGGTTCGCTGGTCTCCCCGGCGGTCCACCACGCGGCCCGGCTGGTGGCGGCCCGGCACGGCATCAGCACCTCCACCGCCCTGCTGGCGGCGACCGCCGCCGTGCTGACCGGGGACAGCGGGCGGGACGGCTGCGGGATCGTCGTGATGGCGAACAACCGCTTCCAGCCCGGCTACGACCGGGCGGTCGGCACCCTCAACCAGATCGGGCTGTGCCGGCTCGACCTGGCCGACCGGCCCGACTTCGCCGAGTTGCTGTCCCGGGCCCGGCGGGCGGCGCTGGACGCCTACCGGCACGCCTACTACGACCCGGCGGCGTTCGAGCGCGCCTTCACCGACCTGGGCCACGACCACCGGACGGTGCTGGCCCCGTTCTGCTACCTCAACGACACCCGGCTGTCGCACGACGTCGATCCCGGCCCGGCGGCCCCGGACGGGACGGCGCTGCGGGCGATGGTGGCCGACGGCGCGTTCCGCTGGCTGGCGGGGCTGGACCGGTTCCCGTGGCGTTGCCGGGTGCAGGTGCTCGACGCCCCCGGCGCGGTGGAGCTGGTGGTCACCGCCGACACCCGGTACCTCCCGGCGGACGGGGTCGAGCGGTTCCTGCGCGGCGTCGAGGCGCTGCTGGTGGAGGCGGCCTTCGGTGACGTGCCCTGGCCGTGGTCCCCGGCCACCGGGCGCGTGCCGGCCGGCCGGCCCGTCGGGTCGGTCAGTGCACCCGCCGGCCGGCCCGCTCCCGGACCAGCGTGAACAGCTCCTCGTGCTCGTCCAGGCTGCGTTCGGCCGCGAACAGCTTCCGCGCCTCCCGGGCCTTGGCCTCCCGCCAGTCCGCCGGTGCCGCTGCCAGCTCGCGGATCGCCTGGTGCAGCGCCTCCGGGTCCCGGGGCGGCACCAGCGTGCCGAACTGCGTCGCCAGCACCGGGTACCGCCCGCCGGGCAGGTCGGTGGTCACCGACGGCACGCCGCACATCATCGCCTCGGCCTGCACGATGCCGAACGACTCCGCCACCGAGGGCAGCGCGAACACGTCGATCGAGGCGTAGAAGTCGTCGATCTCCTGGCCCCGCAGTTCCCCGAGCACCTGGATGCGGCTGTCCGCGCCGATCTCCGCGCGGATGTCGGCCAGGTTGTCGCCGCCCATCACCGTCCGGTAGTTGCCGCCGATCAGCAGCCGGGCGTCGGGATCGGCGATCCGCTTGAACGCCCGGACGAGATACGGGATGCCCTTGTCCTCGACGATGCGGCCGAGGAAGCCGACGTGCAGCCCGCCGGTGCGCCGGTAGCGCGGCCGGCCGCCCCGGCGGTCCAGGCACGGCGCGGGGATGGGCCGGAACTCCCGCTGCTGCACCAGGGGCCAGAACTTCGACGCGTGGGCCTGGTCCTCGCTGTTGGTCACCACCGCCACGGAGCGGCGGATCGCGGCCCGGGAGGTGACGTCGGAGGCGTTGACCGCGATCCGGTTGAGCAGTCCGGGCGGCAGGTACAGGTCGATGTGCAGCATGCTCACGATCGGGGTGGGCCGGGCGAGCCGGGCCAGCAGCGCGGCCTCGGCCATCGGCAGGTTCAGGTAGAGCAGCGAGGACCGGCGGGCCACCCGGGCGGCCTCGACCGGGTAGGCGGGGCTGATCTGCGCCCGGGTGATCTGGCCGAGCACCGGGGACCGGTAGACGTCCACCCCGTTGAGGGTCTCCCGGCGGGGCACCGACCGGTCGTGCTGGCTGGTCACCACGGCCACCCGCCAGCCGCGTGCGGCCATGCCCTCGGCGACGGTCCGGGCCGTGTGGGTCACCCCGCTGATGTACGGGGTGTAGTAGGTGAGCGCGACGGTGAGGTCGTACTGCGGTTCCTGGTGGTTCACGGGGGTCCTTTCTCGACAGCTTTCACAGCGACACGACGACGAGCTGCCCGCTGTGGTCCGACAGGCCGTCCGGGGGCACCATCCGGTACTCGTGCACGTCCACGTCGGGGGTGGTGAACACCCAGTCGAGCCGCCACAGCGGCAGGCCGTAGCGGGCCCACGAGGTCGGGTAGGGGGAGCGCAGCGCGGCGGTGGCGTCGACCAGCCGGTCCGGCAGCGCGTGCAGCAGCCGCATCGCCGGGGAGGTGTTGAGATCGCCGGCCAGCACGACCGGGTGCGGGTTGTCGGCGACGTCGGCGGCGAGCGCCCGGTAGTTGGCCTGCCGCAGGTCGTGGCGGGCCAGCCCGTCGTCGGCGGTGTCGGGTTGGCGGGCCGGCAGCCCGACGACCGGCACGTACAGGTGCGAGTTGTAGAACGACACCTCGCGCCCGGCGACCAGCAGGTCGGTGCGCAGCGTCTTGACCGTGTGGTACGCGGGTAGCTGGGAGTCGGCCGGTGGGAGGTCCGCCCACTGCCGGTCCAGCCACGGGCGCAGGTCGACGGGCCGGTCCAGGGTGATCGGGAAGCGGGACAGCGTCACCAGCTCGCCGGAGACCGCGACGTGGAAGCCGGGGAACTCCCGGCGCAGCCGGTCCACGTCGGTCACCGGCAGCGGGTCCCAGTCCGCGCCGTCGATGTACAGGTACTCCTGGAGCAGGTAGACGTCGGCGGCCTGGGCCCGCAGGTAGCGGTAGAGCCGGTCCGGGTCGCGGATCGGTTCGCCGTGCGGCCCGGTGCGCACCAACTGGTCCCAGTACCAGGTGTTCCAGGAGAACACCCGGATCGCGTCCGGGGGCGCCGGGTCGGGTCGGTGCCAGAGGGCGGCGGCGTTCACGCCGGCGCAGGACCAGCCGAGCACCAGCGACCCGGCCGCCAGCGCCGCGGCCACGCCCCGGGCCGGTCGCGCCAGCGGTGCCAGGGCCAGCAGCAGGACCGGCACGGCGAGGAAGAGCAGCGGCGGGGCCAGATCCGGCAGGTTCCACCACCAGGCCCGCCCGGACAGCAGCAGGTGCGCCACCACGAACGCCAGCCACGACCCGGCCGCCGCGAGCAGCACCCGGCCGGGCCACCGTCGCCCCGGTGCCGGTGCCGGTCGCCGGTGCCCGCCGCCCCCGGTCGCGGGCCGGGTCGGCGCGGTGCCCGCCAGCACCGGCGATCCCGCCGCCCCGGCGGCGCCCGTCGACCCGGCCTCCCCGTCGGCTCTCACCACTGGCTCCGGGCGGCGATGAGCAGCCCACCGGACAGCGCGGCCCACAGCGCGGTGTTCGTCACCAGCGCGGGGTCGCGTACCAGGGTCCGGACCGGGTTCCCGCCGGCGTCGTGCACGAGGACGAGTTGCAGGTAGCGGAACAGGCCGAAGACGGCCATCGGGGTGAGCACGACCACGGCCGTGGACGCGTACTCGCCCAGCGGCGCCTCGTCGCGCAGGTAGAGCAGGTAGCTGCCGGCGGTGAGGGTGGCCGAGAGCTGCATGAGCTGTTCGGTGAGGGCGACGGTGTAGCCACGCAGAGCCGGCCGGTGCACACCCCCGGTGGCGTTCAGCTCCTGCCGGCGCTTGCCGAGGATCAGCAGCAGGCACAGGGTGAACACGGCGGTGAGCAGCCAGCCGGGGATGGTGGTGCCGGTGGCCAGGTAGCCGTAGGTGAGCCGGAGCACGAAGCCGGCGGCGACCAGGAACACATCCAGCAGCGGTACGTGCTTGAGGCCCAGGGAGTAGGCGAGATTGAGCAGCAGGTACGCGGCGACGGGCCAGCCGGTGGCCGCCGTCTGGAGGGTGAGCAGGGTGACGAGCAGCGCCGCGACGGCCCCGGCGAACAGGGTCGCGGCCCGTGGCGAGACCTGCCCGGAGGCGATCGGCCGGTGCCACCGGGCCGGGTTGTCGGCGTCGCGCCGCCGGTCGACCAGGTCGTTGAGGACGTAGACGAGCACGGAGGCGAGGGTGAACGCGACGATCGCCCGGCCCAGGCCGGCCAGCGCGGCGCGGTTCCAGGCCAGCGGGTCGAGCAGCGGCACGCAGATGACGATGACGTTCTTGGGCCACTGGTCCGGGCGGGCCAGCCGGCCCAGGCCGCCGGCCAGGGTGGCGGTGCGGGTGCCGGCGGTGGTCTGCGGTCCGGTGGCCGGTACCGCCGGGGTGTGCACGACGGGGTTCATCAGAAGAACACCTTCGCGGCCCGGAGGGCGCCCTGCGACCAGGGTTCGCGGCTGGTACGGCCGGCCCGGTGCGCCTCGCCCCGCGAGCGCTCGGCCTGCCACCAGCGGAACGTGGACAGCAGGGCGTCCTGGTTGGAGTGCCGGGGGACGAACCCGAGGCGTTGGCGTGCCTTGTCGGTGCTGACGTAGGAGTCGGCGAGGAGTTTGTGCAGCAGCCGGTCGTACACCGGGGAGAGCCGGGCGCGGCCGAGGAGCTGGAGGGCGGCCACGGCGGGGCGGGCGGGGACGGAGACGACGCGCCGGTGGTGGCCGGCCGCGTCGAGCACCGCCTGGAAGTCCTCGCGGAGGGTGCCGAACCGGGCGGCGGCCACGTTGAAGGTGTCGTTGGCGTCGGCCGGGTCGGCGCGCAGGGCGACGAGCACGCACTCGGTGAGGTCCTCCACGGCGCACATCTGGATGCGTACGTCGCCCCGACCGAGGATGGGGAAGTGGCGTCCCTCGTGCGCCCACTCGAAGAGCATGGCGAACAGGCCCATCCGGCCGGGGCCGAGGAACGTCTTCGGCCGCAGCACCGGCACGCACAGTCCCGCGTCGCGGAACTCGTCGGCGACCTGCTCGGCGGCGGCCTTGGCGCGTCCGTAGCCGTCCACCGGCGTGCGGGGGTGGGTCTCCGGGGTGGGTACCTGGGTGGGCAGGCCGTACACGGCGGTGGTGGAGATGTGCACCACCCGGGGCACGCCCGCGTCGCGGGCGGCGGTCAGGACGCTGCGGGTGCCGTCGACGATCACCGAGTGGATCTCGTCCGGCGCGTAGCTGGGCAGCGCGGCGGCGCAGTGCACGACCGCGCCGGCCCCGGCGAACGCCTCGGCCATCGCGGCCCGGTCCCGTACGTCGGCGACCGTGGCGGGGATCCCGGCGTCGGCGGGGGCCCGCAGGTCCACACCGTGCACGGGCACGCCCTCGTCGGCCAGCCGGCGGACGACGAAGCCGCCGAGCATGCCGCTCGCCCCGGTCACCACGGTCCGGCGGCCGTCGCCTACCATGCCGCGCTCACCTTCTCCCGGACGAAACCGGTCAGCAGCCGCCGTAGCCCGAGCGCGAGGGTGGCGTCCAGCGCCTGGAGGAAGTGCTCCAGGTCCGCGGGTTCGACCATGAGGGTCGGGGCGACCATGAGCGGGTTCTCCACGTTGGGGCTGTAGTAGGTCATGATCTTGTGTTCGCGGTACAGGTGCGCGATCACCGACAGGGTGATCAGCTTCGTGCCGAACCGGGGGTCGTGGGCGAAGCCGGGCACCAGCTTCCCGGCCAGGTCCAGCAGCTTCGGGCCGCCGGCGAGGAACACGCCGTACAGCGACCCCACGCCCGCGACCCGGTCCACCGCGTCGGGGTGGGCCTTGCGGATGCGGTCCAGCCCCGGGCCGAGGATCGCCTCGATCTGCCGGGCCCGGCCCGGGAAGTCGTCCTCCACCACCACGTTGACCGCCTCGATGGCGGTGGCGGTCTCCTCGCCGAACCCGTAGTAGGTGGTGCTGTGCAGGATCACGTCGGAGAGCCGGTCGTACGCCTTGCGGAACAGCTTCTCCCGCACCGTGTAACCGGAGATCGACGCCTTCCCGCCGCCCAGCGACTTGGAGTAGGCGAGGATGTCCGGCAGCAGGCCCTCGTGCCGCATGAAGTAGAACAGGCTGCCGGTCTTGCCCCAGCCGGTGTACACCTCGTCGAAGATCAGCACGATGTCCTCGTCGGTGCAGAGTTTCCGCAGTTCCCGCAGCGCCGACTCCGACCAGTGCCGCATGCTCGACGCGCTGTACGGCTCGACCATCAGCGCGTACACGTCGCAGCCGCCGTCCGGCCGGCGGGTGGCCTCCACCGCCGCCCGCACCGCCGCCACGTCGCCGTACGGGTACACCACCGCGTTGGGCAGCCCCGGGAACCGGAAGTGGTTCTCCGCCGACCCGGTCAGGCTGCCCGCGCCGAGGGTCTTGCCGTGGAAGCTGATGTCGGCCCGCAGGATCGTCTGCCGGCGGCCCTCGTGGTACTTGTACGCCAGCTTGATCGCGCCCTCGTTCGCCTCCGCCCCCGAGTTCGGGAAGTAGGAGATCGACAGGTCGCCGGGCAGCAGTTCGGCCACGTTGTGGCTCAGCGCCGCCAGGTACGGCGAGAAGAACGCCTTGTGCACCTCCATCCGCCGCTGCTCGGCGAACCGGGCCCGCGCCGCGAGGATCCGCGGGTGGTTGTGCCCGTGGTTGAGCACCCCGACCCCGCCGGACATGTCCAGCACCCGGCTGCCGTCGCGCATGTGCACCCAGGCCCCCTCGGCCCGGTCCACCAGTTCCCGGCCGAAGCCGAACGTGGTCATCAGCGACACCTGCGACCGGCTGACGTACCGGCGGTAGAGGTCGTGCACCTCCCGCGCCGTCAGCTCCTCGCACTCCTCAAGTCCGATCAACCTGGGCACCATTCATCTCCTTCGGCAACGCCGCATCCGATGCGGACGACCTTCGATGGACGAGCTCCACCACTCCCAACGCCGCCCCGCCGAGCACCACCTCGCCGACGGTGGTGACCAGCCGGCTGGCCACGGCCACCGCCACGGCCGAGGGCACCGGCAGCACCAGCGCCAGCGCCCCGGACAGCACGGCCTCGCGGACCCCCAACCCGTCCGGGACCACGATCGCCAGCACGCCGACCACGGTCGCCAGCCCGAACGCCCCCACGCACAGCGGCAGCGAGCGCCCGGGGGCGGCCCCCATGGCCACCGCCAGCAGCCACAGGTGCAGGCCGCTGACCAGCCAGGACAGGGTCTGCCAGGCCACCGCCACCCGGACCGCCCGGCCGGACACCGGCCGGGCCGGTTCGGGGCGGCGCAGCAGCTTCAGCACCAGGTGGGAGACCCGGCCGAGCACGGCCGGCCAGCACACCGCCACCACCAGCGGCAGGGCGGGCAGGGCCAGCCACACCGCCCGGCCGCCGAGCACCTGCGCGCCGGTGAGCAGGCCGACGGTCAGCCCGGTCAGGTGGACCAGCAGCGTGCTGAGCGTGCCCGAGACCAGCATCCGGGGCAGCGTCACCCCGTTGGCCGTGGCCACCTTGAGGGCGGCGACCACGCCCGGCACCTTGCCGGGCACGTACTTGGCGAGGAAGCCGACGAAGAAGACGCGCAGCAACCGGATCCGGCTGACCGGCGGGCCGAGTTCCAGCAGGATCGCCCGCCAGGACAGCATCCCCAGCAGCGGGCCGACGGTCGCCGCCAGCAGGGCGCCGGCCAGCAGCAGTCCGATCTCGACGCCGTCGCGTCGCCCGACCAGCACGGCCACCACCGACCAGTCCTGGCCGGCGAGGGCCCGCCCGACGGCGGCGGCCACGACCAGCCCGAACACCACCGTGACCAGCCGCCACAGCCGGCGGCGCCAGCGCGGCGCGGGTCGTCCGGCGGCCCGGTCCGGGCCGAGCGAGACGTCCAGGCTCATCGCCGTGCCTCCGCCCGCGCCGGGGGCGTCGCGGCCCGGCCGGCCCGCTCCCGCAGCAGCGCGTACCCGGCCGGTGGCAGTCCCGCGCCGAGCCCGGCCACGAGCGTGACCTGGGCCAGCACGTGCAGCCCGGCCGCGAACAGGGCGAACCCCGGCCCCCGCAGCCGGTGGGTGAACCGCAGGAAGGCGTGGTTGGCGGTCGCCACCACGCCGCCGAGCAGGGGCCAGGTCAGCGGCAGCCACGGCAGGACCACGGTCAGCGGCACGGTCAGCAGGATCAGCCCCGACGCCACCAGGGTCAGCCGGGCGGACCATTCGAGGTGCCGGAAGCGGTCCGGCGACATCATGCCGACCCGGGCGCCCGCCGCGCCGTCGCGCTGCCGCCGCCACGTCCGCACCATGAGCAGGGGCTTCGTCCGGGCCCGCGTGAACTGCTCGCGCAGCATCGGCAGCAGCCGGTCGACGTCGTCGTGCCGGGTGCGTACCCGGTCGGTGGCGACGATCCGGTACCGGGCCGGCAGCCGGGTGCCGAACTCGTCGTCCTCACCGTCGCGCAGCCGCTCGTCGAACCCGCCCGCCTCGTCGAACACCGTCCGGGGCACGAGGGCGGCGGCCAGCAGCGCGCCGGTGTCCCGTCCGACGCTGCGTGTGCGCCAGAAGTGTTCGAAGGCGACGCGGTATTGCTCGACGGGTCCGTCGTCGTAGAGGGGGTGGGGGTCGTAGATGCCTTGGACCATGCCGGCGTGGGGGGTGTGGTGGAGGGTGTGGAGGGCGTTTTCGATGGCGTCGGGGGCGAGGGCGGTGTCGGAGTCGACGAAGAAGAGCAGGGGTGCGGTGGTGTGGGTGGCTCCGGTGTTGCGGGCGGTGGCGGGTCCGGAGTTGGTGGGGGTGTGGATGAGGGTGCAGGGGTATTGGCGGGCGATGTCGGGGGAGTGGTCGGTGCTGTGGTCGTCGACGACGATGACTTCGGTGGGTTGGTGGGTTTGGGCGTAGATGGATTGGAGGCAGGCGTGCAGGGTTTTGGCCTTGTTGTAGTTGGGCACCACCACCGCCACCGCGTCGGGCCCGGTCACCGCGTCTCCCCCCGGGCCAGCGCGTAGGCCACCCGCAGGGCGCCCACTCCGGTGCCGACCACCGCCAGCGCGTAGAGCAGCAGGTGCATGCCCGTCGCGTAGGCGGCGAAGCCGGCGCCCCGGAACCGGTAGGTGAAGCGGAGGAACTCGTGGCTCGTCGCGGCCGACCCGGCGAGCAGGACGAGCCACAGCGCCAGCAGCCACGGCAGGACGGGCACGAACGGCAGCGTCAGCAGGCCCAGCCCGGACAGCACCAGCCCGGTCGGCGAGATCGCGTTCACCCGCATCCCGGTGCCGGCGTTGCGCCGCCCCCGGGCCCGCAGCATCACCATCGGCGTGGCGGTCGCGAACCCGAACTGCTCCCGGACGAACGGCAGGAACCGGTCGACGTCGTCGTGCCGGGTGCGCACCCGGTCGGTCACCACGAGGCGGTACCGGGCGGGCATCCGGGTGCCGAACTCGGCGTCCTCGCCGGTGCGCAGTCCCTCGTCGAACCCGCCGACCTCGTCGAACACCGCCCGGGGGATCAGGCTCGCCGCGAACAGCGTCGCCGCGCGTGGTCGTCCGACGCTGCGTGTGCGCCAGAAGTGTTCGAAGGCGACGCGGTATTGCTCGACGGGTCCGTCGTCGTAGAGGGGGTGGGGGTCGTAGATGCCTTGGACCATGCCGGCGTGGGGGGTGTGGTGGAGGGTGTGGAGGGCGTTTTCGATGGCGTCGGGGGCGAGGGCGGTGTCGGAGTCGACGAAGAAGAGCAGGGGTGCGGTGGTGTGGGTGGCTCCGGTGTTGCGGGCGGTGGCGGGTCCGGAGTTGGTGGGGGTGTGGATGAGGGTGCAGGGGTATTGGCGGGCGATGTCGGGGGAGTGGTCGGTGCTGTGGTCGTCGACGACGATGACTTCGGTGGGTTGGTGGGTTTGGGCGTAGATGGATTGGAGGCAGGCGTGCAGGGTTTTGGCCTTGTTGTAGTTGGGCACCACCACCGCCACCGCGTCGGACGCGCCCATCAGAGCCACCCGCCGGCCGTCGCGTGGCCCGACGGTTGCTCCGCCGGGGTGTCCCAGGACCGCCCGGCTGGGCCGGCGCGGCCCAGCCAGACCGCCGCCAGCGCCAGCAACGCCGCGCCGGTGACGGTGTAGAGCACCTCGACCGGCATGACCCAGGCCCGCTCGGTGACCGGCACCCAGCCGACGACGTAGGCGACCCACCACGGCAGCGGCAGGGCGAAGACCAGCCACAGGCCGCCGACGAGCAGCCGGGCGTGGCCGGGCCGGTGTCGGGTGCGCGCGACGACGAGCGCCAGCAGCGGTACGCACCAGACCCAGTGCGCGTACCAGGTGACCGGGGAGACGAGCAGCCCGGTCACCGCGCACGCCAGGATCCCCGCCAGCTCCTCGCCCCGGCGGCTCGCCCACACCGCGACGGTCAACCCCAGCACGCCGGCCAGCAGGCTCGCCGGCAGCCACGCGAGCTGGCCGGGGCCCGGCAGGAGGTTCAGCACGGCACCCCGGATGGAGCTGCCGAACGCCTCCTCGCCGGGCGGCCTGGTCCGCGAGCTGTCCAGGAAGGTCCCGCCCCAGAAGGCCGCCGAGGCGCCGGGCAGGAGCAGGAAACCGATCCCCACCGTGCCGAGGAAGCTCAGCAGGGCGGTGATGCCGGCCCTGGTCCGGCCGGTCAGCAGGAGGTATCCCACGAAGACCAGCGGGGTCAGTTTGATCCCGGCGGCGACGCCGACCAGGATCCCCCGCTGCCGCCCGGTGACCAGCAGCAGGTCGAGCAGGACCAGCGCCAGCAGGAGGATGTTCACGTTGCCCAGCAGCAGCGTCCCGGCGATCGGGGACAGCGGCAGCACGGCCAGGGTGCCGGCGGCCAGCAGGGTCGGGCGGCGCCGGTCCCCGGCGGGGGTGAGGTGGTCGACCAGCAGCCACACCACGGCCGGTACGGCGAGCGCCGAGACCACGGTCCATCCCCAGAACCCGGCCGTCGGGCCGAGCCACGCCAGCGGGGTCAGCGCCAGCGCGGCGAACGGTGGGTAGACGAAGCCGTACCCGTCGCGGCTGACCCCGTACGGCGAGCCGTCCGCGACGACCGCCCCGGCGGCCTCCCGGTAGACCGCCAGGTCGCCACCGGGGGACCAGGTGCTCCCGGTGCGCGCCGCGACCCAGTGCACGGCCGCGATCGCGGCGATCGTGGTGCCGACGGTGGCCAGGAGTACGGTGCCGGCGACCGCGCCGCGCGTCCGGTCCCGGGGCAGGACGGTCACCGGGGGACCCCGACCGAGGGGGTGGCCCGCCAGGTGACGCGGCGCAGCACCCGCTGTGCCGTTCCGAGCACCGCGCCGGCCGCCGAGGTGAGCTGGTAGAGCAGGTGGACCGAGGCGAACCGGAGGCCGAAGGCGATGCCCCGGTCGGCCGCCACCCGGCGGTAGGTGCCGGCGTCCAGCGCGACGGCGCCGGCCAGCAGCGCCAGCGGCACCGCCCCGGCGCCGGCGCCGGCGACCAGCGGCACCGGCACCGTGAGCACGGCGGCGAGCACCAGGGCACTGGCCAGCACCCGCGAGGTGGCCCCGCCGAGCACCTCCCCGGGTCGTACGTCGGCGGCGCTGGCGCGGGCCCGGAGGAACACCTTCGGCAGCAGCACCCGCAGCGTGGTGTCGTGGTCGTGCACGCCGGCGATCGCGGCGGTGCTGCGCACGTCGTACCGTTGGCGGATCCGGTGCCCGTACTCCGGTGCCTCGGTGTGCCGCAGGTCGGGGTCGAACGGTCCGATCTCGCGGAACACCTCCGTGCGCATCGCGCACAGGGCCGTGTGCAACCCCTCCATGGGGCCCTCCTGGGCCAGCCACCAGTGGTACATCTGCAGGGCCCGGTACTCGGCGATGAGGTTGTGCGACAGCAGCGACTCCGGCCGCAGCACCCCGCAGATCGCGCCCAGCCGGGGCGCGGAGCGCAGCGCCGCGACGGCCGCGGCGACACTGCCGGGTTCGAGTGCGACGTCGGCGTCGAGGAAGAACAGGATCTCGCCGCGGGCCCGCTCGGCGCCCACGTTCCGGGCGGCTCCGGGGCCGCTGTTGGTCGCCAACCGCAGGACGGTGGCGCCGGCCGCCTCGGCCACCGCGGCGGAGCCGTCGTCGCTGGCGTCGTCGACCACGATGATCTCGACGGACGGGTACGTCTGCTGCCGCGCCGACCGGACGCACAACTCGACGGTGCGCGCCCGGTTGTAGCACGGTATGACGACTGAGACCAGCGGGTCCACGACGTCTCTCCTTCACGGTCAGTCGGCCGACGTGTCGGCCGCCGAAGGGCAGTTCGTTTCCCCGTGAACAATTGCGTCCGGTGTTGTCGGAAGCATTCGGTGGCGAGATTCCAAGAGGCGTCCTTGCCTCTGTCTTCGCGCGCTCGTAGGTCGGCGAATCGATAGTCACCGCGACGTCGATCAAGCGATAGCCGCCTATATATTGCGGCTGCGTGGTGACTCAGTCAAGGACTTGACGGGAGATCGGCTCACGTTTGGTGGATGCGTGGTCGATCTCCCTGGGCGGAATGCCCGAAAGATTGTTTGTGCGGCAGGATGATCATCAATAACTTTGATAACCGCCAATATTCGGGCATTGCGTCGATGGTGGGGGTTTCTCCGCCGCTCCGGCGGGTCGCGCCGCGATCGGGAGCGTGCCGATGGGCGTCGGAGCGGGATGAGGCTGCGGCGTGGAGCGTGTCGTCGGCCGGCGTCGGCCGGTCGATCCTCAGTGGCCGGCGGCCGGCCGGCTCGAATGAATCAGGGTCGAAACAAAAGTGTCGGCAGTGTGAACCAGCGGGGCTGGCGACATCCGAAGGTGGCTGCAATTTCCTTCCGTTGGGCCGCTTGCGCCCCTTTATCGGCCCGTTGTGGTGGTATCGGAAACGGTTTCGGGACCCGATTCCGTTGCGTTCGGCGGGAGAAGTGGTCCCCCCGAACTGCGGACCTCAGTGGACCTGGGGGTGGTGCGCGCCGGCCGGTTGACTTGGCACCGGAACCCGGCACCAACGACAGAGGGGCAGCAACCCATGAAACAGCCACGAGGTTCACGTCTGCTGGTGGTGGCCGTGGTCGGCGCTCTGGCCGCCACCGGCCTGAGCGCCGCCGCCACGGCCGCACCCGTTCCGGCCCGGGTGGCGGCGGCGCCCACGGTGTCCCCGGTGCAGCAGATCAAGGACGACCTGAACCAGCACCTGCTGCGCGCGCTCCAGGACGAGGTCGCGCTCCGGGTGTTCCTCGGCCGGATGGTCCGCGACGGGCAGGCGGACCTGTTGACCGTGCTGGCCGACGCCGGGTCCCCGGCGGGCGTCGAGTTCAGCCGGTACGCGACCGAGGCCAACGACCGGGTGATCGACCTGAAGGGGCTGGACGGAATGCGCGGCTCGGCGCTGCGGGCCCGGTTGGGCGACCCGGCGATGGCCCGGCAGCTCGAGGCCGGCGTGCCGCCGCTGCTGGCCGCCGGGCCCGGGGACTCGGCCAGGGAGGGCACCTTCCCCGCGTACGACCTCGGCGGCCGGCAGGTCGACCTGGACCTCGTCAGGCCGGCGGACGTGCCGGTGGTCCTGGTGGAACTCGACGACGAGGCGATCAGCCCGGTGGGGATGCGCGTGCTCAGCGCGGAGCTGAACGCCCTCGGCATGGCCAGCGACCTGGTGGTGAGTAGCGGGGACGTGCGGGAGACCGAGGGCGGTGCGCGGAAGGCGGCCGGTGCCTCCCAGCGGACGGCCGGCGGGGCCCAGTACCCGGCGACCCGGCTGGACCGGATCTTCCTGCACGACGACCAGGAGCCGTGGGTGAAGGGCCGCGCGGAGATCTACGGGCTGGTCATGGGGCAGGGCAAGAACGGCAAGGGCCGCACCGACGTCGTCGACATGACGTACCTGGACTACGACGGGAAGACGTACTACCCGCACCAGCAGCTCATCAACTGGTCGAACTTCACGTGGAACGCCGTCGACCTGCTGCTCATGGAGGAGGACGACGGCACGAACTACAAGTCGGTCGCCAAGGCCGTGGTCGGGGCCATCCTCGGTGTGCTCGGCGCGGCGGCCTACCTGCCACTGGTCAACCTCGTGCTCAGCGTGCTGCCGCCCGACGAGGACGACTACGTCGACGCGTTCTACATGATGAGCCGGGAACAGTCCGGGACCTTCCTCGGTGTCTCCGCGAACGCGATCATCACGGTCGTGCCGCTGGTCGTGACGAGCTGACCGCTCCGCGCGGACGGCGCAGGGGTGGACTCCGCCGGGGTCCACCCCTGCGCCACCGCCGTCACAGGTGGGTCAGGACGTCGGTCAGTCTCGTCAACGCGCCGCGCAGCGCCGGATCCGGAAGCTGCGGGTAGCCCAGCAGCAGCGCGTCGGCCGCCGGGCCGGCCGGGCCGCAGTAGCGGCCCAGCGTGTGCACGAGGAGCCCGCGCCGGGCCAGTTCCCCGGCGGCCCGGCCGGCGGACGGGCCGTGCGGCAGGCGCAACCCGACGGTGCCCACGGCGTCGAGCGCGACCAGCTCCACCCGCCCGCGCAGCGGCTCCAGCACCGCCCGTACGAGCTGGCGTTTGCGGGCGTCGATGCCCGCCAGCCGCCGCGTCAGCCGGCGCAGGACACCGCCGGCGAGCAGGTCCGCGACGGCGAGCTGGGTCAGGTAGGAGGGCTGCTCCGGGCTGTCCGCCAGGTCCACCGCGAGCTGCCCGGCCAGGTCCCGGGGGACGACCGCGTAGCCCAGGTGCAGGCTGGGCGTGAGCAGCGCGCCGAAGCCGCCGACGAGCACGAACCGGGCCCGGCCGGCGGCGTCCAGCAGCCGGGACAGCGGGTCGGGGCCGGTCGGCCGGGGCACCGTCTCGGCGGCGATCTCCACGACGTGGCCGCCGGTACGACCGGCCCAGTCGGCCACCGCCCGCCGGCGCGGGGTGGACAGCACATGCCCGAGCGGCACGTGCGCCTCGGCGGAGAGCACCACCACGGCGCAGCCCGGCCGGACGGCGTCGAGCCGGGCGCCCTGCCCGTCGACCGGGAGCGGCAGCGGACCGGCCGTCCCGTGGGTGGCGGCACGGCGCAGCTCGGGGGGCACCGGATCCTCGATCGCCACCGCCGCGCCCCGGTGGCCGAGCGCCGCCAGCACGATCCGCAGCGAGTGCGCGGCCCCGGTGGTGACCACGACCTGGTGACCCGCCGGCACGGCGCGGCGGGTGCCCGCGAGGTGCGCGGCGATGGCGTGCCGGAGCTGCGGCAGCCCGTGTGCCGGCAGGCGGCCCGTCGGGGGTCGCTGGTAGCTCGCCCGGCGCCAGGCCGCCCGCCAGGCCGGCAGCGGGAACGCCTCCGCACAGGGCTGCCCCGGGGTGAGGTCGACCAGGTCATCCGGTCGTTCGTCCGGCATCGGGGCCGGCCCGGGTCGCGGGGCGGGGACCGGCCCCGCGGCGACGTACGTGCCCGAGCCGTGGCGCCCTTCGACGTAGCCCCGGCCGCACAGCAGGTCGTAGGCGGCGACGGTCACGCCCCGCGACACCTGTAGGCGGGTGCCGAGGGTGCGGGTCGACGGCATCCGGGTGTGGCGGGCGAGCATTCCCGCGTCGATGGCCGCGCGGAGCTGGTCGGCCAACTGTTCGGGTAACGGCCGCCCGGCCCGGCGGTCCAGGTTGATGGCGATGGTCAGATCCTCCCGATGGCGCATGCGCGTACGTCCCCCCACGCGGTCCGGCTCCGGCCCAGCCCGGCTGCCGACACCTGGGTACGCGAGGAGGGTTGCGTCCCGGCTGACCCGTGGCTGCGGTGACCCTTGCGACCCGGCTGGGCCGCCCCGCGTCGGGTCGCGGACGGACGGATCCGGGCGGTCAGGCGTGCGGCAGCAACCGGCGGATCTCGGCCGGCGTCAGCCCGGCGAGCCGGGCCGGCAGGTCGTCGAGCCGCAGCGTCTCGCCGCGTGCGTGGGCGGCGGAGAACTCCCGGTCGGTGAGCGCGCGGTGCACGGCGGCCTCGGCCTCGTCCCGGGCGGCGTGTTCCTGTGGCGGTACCGGCGCGCCGATCGTGTCGCGGATCGCCGAGGCCGCGCCGAGCAGTTCGGCCGCGGTCTCCGGGTCGCCGCCGCCGGCGAGTACCCCGGACAACGCCTCCAGCAGGCTCGCCGCGCGCCAGCGGTCACCCACCGCGCAGTGGATCTCCAGACTGGAGCGCAGCAGGCCGACGGCGCGTTCGGGCTCGCCGTCGTGCTGCGCGACCAGGCCACAGATGTTCAGGGCCCAGGCGACGCCCTCCTGAAAGCCGAGCTTGCGGAAGCGGGCCAGGGCGTCCTCGGCCAGCCAGCGGGCCCGTGCGTGGTGGCCCTGGTGGCAGGCGACCGCCGCGAGGTGTACCCGGGCCGATGCGATGCCCTCCGGATCATCGAGCAGGTGGAACCGGGCCAGCGCGTCGTCGATGAGCCGGCCGGCCTGGTCGAGGTCGCCGGCCAGCCAGGTGGTGAAACCGAGCAACTGGAGGGTGTCGGCGACGCCCCGGTCGTCGTCGACCTCGCGGTAGAGGGCGACCGCCTCCTGGTACCGCAGGCCGGACCGGGCGTACCGGCCGCGCTCGCGGTCCACCGAGGCGAGCAGGCTCAGCGACCGGGCGGTGCCCGGCAGGTTGGCGAGCGCCCGGTGGACGGTCAGCGCCCGCTCGCCGTGGTCGGTCGCGCCGGCGTAGTCGCACTCGAAGAAGGCGAGGTGGGCGACGCCCAGCAGGGCTCGGGCCAACTCGGGCGAGGCGTCGTCGTCCGACCGGGTCAGCGCGTCCTCCAACCACCGGCGTCCCTCCCGGTACCGGCCCCGCAGGTGGCAGTAGCGGGCCAGGGCCGCCGCGAGCCGCAGTTCGTCGAGGCCGGAGCCGTTCCCGGCGGACCAGGCCAGGACGGCCACCAGGTTGTCGTGCTCCAGCGTCAGCCGGCCCAGCAGCCGGTCCAGCTCCGGGCCGTGCAGATTCCGGTCGATGTCCTCGGCCAGCGACCGGTAGTGGTCGGCGTGCCGGCGACGTGCCTCCGCCAGCTCGTGCGGTCCCTCGGCCAGCCGCTCGGCGGCGTAGTGGCGGATCGTCTCCAGCAGGCGGTACCGGGCGCCCGCCCGGCGGCGGTCCACCACCACCAGCGACTTGCCGACCAGGTCGGCCACGACGTCGACGGCCCGGCCCCGGGTCCGTGGTGCCACCGCCTCGACCGCGTCCAGGGTGAAGCCGCCGTGGAACACCGCCAGGTGCCGGAACACCGACCGCAGCTCCGGATCGAGCAGCCGGTAGCTCCACGCGATGGTGGCGTCGAGGGCGTGATGGTGGCCTCGGCCGCCCGGCCGGGTGGTCCGCAGCAGGCCGGGGTCGTGGATCCGGTCGGCGATCTCCCGCAGCGTCAGCACGGTGGTCCGGGCGGCGGCGAGTTCGAGCGCGAGGGGCAGCCCGTCGAGGCCCGCGCAGATCGCGGCCAGCGCGGGAGCGTCGTCGTCGTGCATCTCGCGGACGGCCGGCAGCACCGCGCGGTCGAGGAAGAGTTCCACCGCGCCGTAGCCGCGTAGCTCGGCGAGGCTGCCGGGGCCCCGGCGGCTGCCGTCGCCCGCGACGGCCGGGACGGTCAGCGGTGGCACGGGCCAGGCCAACTCGCCCGGCACCCCGAGCGGTTCCCGGCTGGTGGTGAGCACCCGCAGCCCGGGGCAGCCGGTCAGCAGCGAGCCGACCAGCGCGGCGGTGGGTTCGACGAGGTGCTCGCAGTTGTCGAGGACCAGCAGCAGCCGGTGCGGACGCAACTGCCGGGTCAGCAGGTCGATCGGGCTGAGATCGGGGCGCTGTGGCAGGCCGAGCGTGGTCGCCACCATGGTTGCCAGCAGTTCCGGGTCGGTCGTGGCGGAGAGATCGACGAACCTGGCGTCGGACTCGTGCCGGTCGGCGATCCGGGCCGCGACGGCGATCGCCAGTCGGGTCTTGCCACACCCGCCGACACCGGTGAGGGTGACCAGTCGCCGGCCGGCGAGCACTCCGGCGACCTCCTCGGTCTCCGTCCGCCGACCGATCAGGCTGGTCAGCGGCACCGGCAGGGCCGACTCCGGCGACTCGGGCAGCCCGGTGGCCGGGTCGGCGAGGACGACGGCGGCAGCGCCGTCGACACCGCCCGTGGCGTCGACCGGCTCGCCGGCCAGGATCGCCGTCTCCAGCCGGCGCAACGCCGGCCCGGGTTCGAGGCCGAGCTCCTCGACGAGTACGGCCCGGGCCCGCCGGTAGGCGCCCAACGCGTCGCCGCGTCGTCCGCTGCGGTACAGGGCGGTGACCAGTAGCTGCCAGAGTCGTTCCCGCAGCGGCTCGGCGGCGACCAGCGTCTCCAGTTCGGCGGCCACCCGGGTGTGCTGGCCGAGCACCAGTTCGGCGGCGGTCAACTCCTCCTGCGCGTACCACCGGGCCTCGCGCAGCGCGGCGGCCTCGGCGCGGGCCCACTCGCCGAGCGGGCAGTCGGCGAGCACTTCGCCCCGCCACAACCGCAGCGCCTCCCGCAGGCAGCCGACCCCGGCGACGGTGGCGCCGGAGCCGAGGGCGGCGCGCCCCCGGCGGACCAGGTCCTCGAATCGGCGGGCGTCCACCTGCTCGGCCGTGGCGGCCAGCAGGTAGCCCGGCGCCCTGGTGACGATCGCCCGGTCCAGGCCGGCGGCGGCGAGCGATCTCCGCAGGTACGCGACGTGGGCGTGCAGGGTCTTGGTCGCCGAGCCGGGCGGGTCGTCGCCCCAGATCCCGTCGATGAGGTGGGAGACCGAGACGACCCGTGGGGCCCGCAGGGCCAGCAGCCCGAGCAGCGTCCGTTGCCGCGGACCACCCAACGGCGGCGGTGCGCCGCCGCGGGCGTCGCCGCCGCCGACCTCCAGCGGTCCGAGCAACCGGATGTCCAGGGTGGCGGGGGACGTACCGATCGCCGTCATCGCTCTCCTCCTCGGAAGGAGGAGAGCACGACGCGTCGGGGTTGAGCCAGTACGACGCCCGGACTGTCGGGAGGATTACCGTCCGGGCTCAGCTCACCGGACGATCTCGCAGTCGGACGCCGCGCCGCCGCCGGGGCCGACGAGGCAGACGTCCCGGTCGGCGGTGGCCCGGTCGGCGGTGGTGGCCCGATCGGCGGTGCGGGTGGCCGTCCGGGCGGGCAGGTCGTCACCGTACAGCCAGTCGTAGCCGGCCTCGCCGGAGAGCCGGTCGCTGCCCCCGCCGCCGACCAGGGTGTCGTCGCCGGGCCCACCGGTCAGCGTGTCGTCAGCCGGGCCGCCGATGATCTGCTCCACGTCCTTCGCGGTGGTGTCCCGTTCACCGGAGGAGCCGTCGTCACCGACCACGCCGTCGGCGTCCACCACCACCGGCTGGGAGTGGTCGGCGTAGCTGCTGGTGTCCAGGCCGGCCCCGCCGGAGGTGACGTCGGCGCCCGGTCCGCCGGCCAGCAGGTCGTCGCCGTCGTTGCCGGTGAGTTCGTCGTCGCCGGGGCCGCCGTACAGCTTGTCCGCGCCGGTTCCGCCGACGAGCGTGTCGTCGCCGGGGCCGCCGTCGAGCGTGCCGCCCAGGTCGCCCGCCAGGAGCAGGTCGTCGCCGGACCCGCCGGAGAGCACCGAGACCAACGTCCCGCGTACGCCGAGCGTGTCGGCGAGGTCGCCGGTGTCGGCCCGGACGGTGGTCAGGCCGGCCGAGTCGCAGGACACCTCGTTGCCGGTGACCGGGTGGCAGGTCGGGCTCGGCTCGATCGGCGTGGCCCAGTCGACGACGTGGTACCGGCCGTCGTCCTCGTTCAGCTTGATCATGACGTTGTTGAGCTGGCCCGGGAGGGCGACGAAATACAGCGTCGAGCCGACGACGTAGGCGGATCCGCCCGCCGAGGCGTACGCCGGGACGGCGCCGTACGGCAGCGCGACGGTCGCCACCAGGGTCACGCACGCACCGATCGCGGCCTTACGGAATCTTGCCGACACAGCAGCCTCCCACGGGTCCGTTCGGGCGCTTCGTCGCCCGTACCGCGCGAAGTGGACCAGGGTGTGGTTGCGATCCGCTTGCGGCGACCACGGCGGGCGAGAGGTTGCATCGATCTCAGTCGATTAATAGGCTGTCGGGGTCCCCGCTCGACCCATCCCCCAAGTGGAGCGTGAGCAATGCGTCTGTCCAAGGTGTCCCGTACCTTCGCCACCCTCGCCGCCCTGGCGATGGCGGCGCTCGGCCTCACCGCCGTGCAGGCCGCGCCGGCCTCGGCCGCCGTCCGTAACGTCTGCTACAACACCAGCCAGGCCGGCCCGTTCGCCAGCTACGCCAATCAGGCCGCCACGATCTGGAACAACTACACCAACAACATCAACATGGCACAGTGCGGCTCGAACCTGATGATCTACTACACCTACGGCGGTGGCTCGTACGCCCAGCGCACCAGCCTCGGCAACGGTCGCGTGGTCATCGACTACTACCAGGCCCAGCAGTACAGCCCGCTGCGGATCATGACCCACGAGATCGGGCACATCCTCGGCCTGCCGGACAACTACAACGGCAACTGCGCGATCCTGATGTCCGGCGGCAGCGCCGGCACCGGCTGCACCAACCCGTACCCGAGCACCAGCGAGGCCGCCCAGGTCGACGCCTACTTCGGCTTTGCCGCCCGCAGCGCGACCGGCCCCGGCGTCTTCACCGGTAGCTGGCCGGCACCCGCGACGGTCGGCGCCCAGCGCTGACGTCCACCGACCGACCACCGCCCCGGCCGGGGCCGGCGACCACGCCGGTCCCGGCCGGGGCTCGTGCGTGGGCCCGGCTCGACGACCTGACCCGACCTCCGGCGCGCCCCGCCACCCCGGCCCCGACCTCTCGGGACGGCGTCCGGCCGGCGGAATGACGGTTGCCGCGCGGAGCCATGACAGTCCGGTGAAGAAAACCGCCGGGCGGGCGTCGCCGGTTTCGCCACCCGCCGGGAGGGGGCACCGTGGAGGACGCAGGCGACAACCCCTGGAAGGGAACGGCCATCGTGGAAGTAACCGGGTTCTTCACCGCCATCGTCATCGGCCTGATCATCGGCGCGTTGGGTCGGCTGGTCGTACCGGGAAAGCAGGACATCCCGATCTGGCTCACCCTGGTGATCGGTGTCGTCGCGGCGGTCCTCGGCACTGTCGTGGCCGCCGCGTTCGGGGTGGCCGACACCGCCGGGATCGACTGGATCGAGCTGTTCATCCAGGTCGTCTTCGCCGCGATCGGCGTGTCCCTCGCCGCGGGCGCCTACGGCCGCCGCCGGCACTGACGCTCCGGCGGTCGCCGGCCCGCCCGGATCCGGGCGGGCCGGCACCGGCGTCCGTCGGCCGGGCACCCGGGGCAACCCGTGCCCGCCGGCGACTAGGAGGTGGTCGTGGCGGCGGTCACCTCCACCTCCAGCACCGCCCCCGCCAGGAAGAGCCGGCTCACCTCCACCGTGGTGCTGGCCGGCCTGGGGTGCCGGAAGTACTGGTCGCGGACCGCCGCGTAGCCGGCCAGGTCCCCGAGGTCGGTCATGAACGTCCGGACGTGCATGACGTCGGCGAACGTGGCGCCGTGGGCGGCGAGCAGGCCGCCGATCAGCTCGAAGATCCGTTCGGACTGCGCCCGGACGTCACCGGGCGCCACCACCGCGCCGTCGTCGTCGACGCCGACCTGGCCGGAGAGCACGAGCAGGGCACCGCCCGGCAGGTCGAGGCGGGCGACGTGGGCGAACCGGTCACCGAACGGCGCGGCGACGGTGGTGGGGTTGTCCAGGGTCACGGTCATGGTCGCTCCTTGTCGTGGGTGGTGGCGGCCGGGCGGCGAACGCCGGTCACCGTGGCGATGTCGTCGTCCGGACGGGGTACGGCCGCCAGCACCGACGCGGCGGCGCGCAGCACGGGCGCGGCCGTGTCGCCGAGCGCGTCGAGGGCGAGCCGGGCGTCCTTGGCGGCCAGCGCGGCGGCGAACGTGGCGTCCGTGGCGGTCGCCCGGGCGACCGCGCCGCCCAGCGGGCCGGTGGCGAGCGCCTCGACCGTCGTCCGCCGGTCCACGCCGACCGCCTCCGCGACCGCCAGCGTGTCGGCGACGGCCGTGACGGCGGTGACCAGGGCGACGTTGAGCACCAGCTTCAGGGCCGCGCCGCTGCCGGCAGGCCCGCAGCGGCGGACCGTGCCGAGCAGTTCCAGCAACGGGGCGACCCGGTCGACGGCCGCCTCCGGGCCGCCGGCCAGCACCAGGAGTCGACCCTGCTCGGCCGCGCCGGCACCGCCGGCGACCGGCGCGTCCACCAGCCGTACGCCCGCCGGCAGCAGCTCGGCCAGCTCGCGTACGGCCGGCGGGCCGATCGTGGACATCTCGACCAGGTGGGTGCCGGGCCGCAGCGGGGTCGCGGCCGGGTCGGTGCCGAACAGCACCCGCCGGACGGCGTGCGCGTCGCTGAGCATGGTGATCACCACGTCGGCGTCCCGGACCGCCTCGGCCGGGGTGGCGGCGGCCCGCGCGCCCGCCGCGACGAGCGGCCCGGCCCGGGCGGGGGTGCGGTTCCAGACCGTGAGTCGCTGCCCCGTGGCCAGCAACCGGCGGCCGATCGCGGTGCCCATCGTGCCGGTGCCCAGCAGTGCGATGACGTCCATGATCCGGAACGCTAGGTGGTGTCCTCCCATGCCACCAGCGAATGTTTCGCATCGCTGCCATGCACCAGTGGCATGGCAGGCTTGCCGCATGCAACCGGACACCCTGCACGTCTTCCGCACCGTCGCCGAACACGGCTCCATCACGGCGGCGGCCCGGACCCTGCGCTACACCCAGTCCGCGGTGTCGCGGCAGATCGCCGCGCTGGAGGCCGAGGCCGGGTCGGCGCTGTTCGACCGGCTGCCGCGCGGCGTGGTCCTGACCGAACCGGGCCGCTGCCTGCTCGGCCACGCCGAGGCGGTGCTCGACCGGCTCGACGTGGCCCGCCGGGACCTGGCCGCGCTGCGCGACCTGACCGCCGGCCGGCTGCGGGTCGGCGCGTTCCCGACGGCGGTCGCCGCGCTGGTTCCACGGGCCCTGTCCGCGTTCCGGTCCGCCCACCCCGAGGTGGCGCTGTCCCTGGTCGAGGGGCTGACGCCCGGCCTGCTGGACCGGCTCCTCGCCGGGGACGCGGACGTCGTCGTGGTGAGCGCGGCGGCCGACCGGTCCCTCGACGGCGAGCGATTCGACCTGCACCACCTGGTGGACGAGGTCCTGCTGGTGGCGGTGCCCCGGACCCACCGGCTCGCCCGCCGACGCACCGTCCGGCTGCGTGAACTGGCCGACGACGCGTTCATCGCCGGGTCGGCCACCGCCGAGGAGAGCCTGCTGCGGGCCACCCTGCCGGCGGGTTTCCGACCCCGGATCGACATCGTCGCCGCCGAGTGGACCGGCAAGCTGGGCTGCGTCGCCGCCGGGCTGGGCGTGGCGCTGGTGCCCGCCCTGGCCGTCCGGGCCGCCCCGTCCGACCTCGCCCTGCTCCGCCTGCACCCCGACGACGCCGCCGTCCGGCGGGTCTTCGCCGCCACCCTCGCCGGTCGCCGCCGACCGCCGACGGTGCGACGGTTCCTCACCCACCTCGACCGGGCGACGACCGGGCTGGGGTGAGCCGTCGGGCTCCCTGCCGACCCGGGATTACGTCCCGGTCGCGTACGGTGCGCTGACCTGCCCACTTTTGCCCGTGATCGGACTACACAATCAACTGTCCAATAGTTGACACCGCTGCCGGCACCGACTGCCGTTTCAGCCGGTAGAAGACGCGGTCACCGTGGGTGACCGGTGCGGGGAATCCGCTGTTCACCCGACCATCTATTCCCGTTGATGGATCTCGCCTATCTTGCCACCCAGAAGTTGCGTCTGGGGAGGCAGCATGTCGGGATCGCTCGGCCGCCGCACCATCCGATCGAGGGTCTGGGCAGGTGCCCGGCTGCGGTTGACCGCGACCCTCGCCACCCTCGTCCTGCTGCTGGCCTTCGCCGTCCGGGCGGACCTGCCGGACATCGTCCCGGCCTCGGTCTCCTGCGACTCCGTCGGCTACGCCTACGACGCCGCCGGGCAACTGGCCGGGGTGCAGGACCAGGCCGGACGGACCGCCCGCTACCGGTACGACCCCACCGGCAACATCACCTCGGTCAGCAACGACGGCAGCCCCGCCCCCGCCCTGGCCCTGCTGTCGGTGGTGCCGGCCCGCGCCGCCGTCGGCGCCGAGGTGACCCTGGAGGGCGGCTGCTTCTCCGACGTGGCGGCCGAGAACACCGTCGCGTTCAACGGCGTCCCGGCCCCCGTCACCGCCGCCGGCGGCCGGCGCCTGGTCGCCCGGGTCCCCGCCGGGGCGACCACCGGCCTGGTCACCGTCACCGTCGGCGGGGCCACCGCGACCAGCCCGCAGTCCTTCGTGGTCACCGGGCCGGACGAGTCCGCGCCCACCGTCACCGCCGTCGCCCCGACCGTCGTCGCGCCCGGCGGCACGGTCACCGTCACCGGCACCGGCTTCGCCACCCAGGCCGCCGACAACGCCGTCACCCTCAACCGCACCCGGGCCCTCGCCTCGACGGTCACCGCCGGCAGCCTGACCGTCGAGGTGCCCGCCGGTGCCGCCTCCGGCCGGATCGGCGTCCGCACCGCCCACGGCAGCGCCGACGGCGCGGCCGACGTGTTCGTCGCGCCCGCCCCGTACACCGTCGCCGACGTGGCGCACACCGCCCGGGTCGCGCTCGGCACCAGCACGCCGGTGTCGATCCCGAGCGCGGGCGACATCGCGCTGGTCGTCTTCGACCTGGCCGAGGGGCAGCGGGCGAGCGTGGGGCTGGCCGACGGCACCTTCGGCTCGTGTGGCATCTCCACCGCGAAGCTCCTCGACCCGTTCGGGCGTACCGCGGCGTCGGCCGGGTGCGTGGGCGCCACCGGCTTCATCGACACGGTGACGGCCCGCACGGCGGGCACGTACACGCTGCTGCTGGCGGCGTCGAGCACGGCCACCGGCTCGGTCTCCGCGACCGTGCGGGAGGTGCCGGCCGACGCCGCGGCGAGCACCACGGCGGGCGGGGACCCGGTCACCGTCACCACCACCGTGCCGGGGCAGAACGGCGCGGTCACCTTTCCCGGCAGCACCGGCCAGCGGGTCTCGGTCAAGCTCAGCGGCGGCACCTACGGCACCTACAACGCCGCCGTGACGCTGCGCAAGCCGGGCGGCGGCACGGTCGTCTCCAACGGCTCCTGCGGCACCGCCTGCTTCCTCGACACCACGGTGCTGCCGACCGAGGGGACGTACACCCTCTTCGTCGACCCGCAGTCCACCTCCACCGGGGCGATCACCGTCCAGGTGTACGACGTGCCGGCCGACGCCACGGTGGCGGCGACGCCCGGCGGCCCGCAGGTCACGGCGACCACGACGGTGCCCGGCCAGAACAGCGTCGTCTCGTTCCCCGGCACGGCCGGCCAGCGGGTCCTCGTCCAGCTCACCGGCGGGACGTACGGCACCTACAACGCCTCCGCGGTGGTGCGTAAGCCGGACGGGTCGAACCTGACCGGCAGCGCGTACTGCGGCAGCTCGTGCCTCTTCGACACCATGGTCCTGCCGGTCGACGGCACGTACACCATCCTGGTCAACCCCGACACCAGCTACGTCGGCGCGGTCACCGCGCAGGTCCACGACGTGCCGGCGGACGCGACGGCGACCGCCACGCCCGGGGCCGGCGCGGTCACGGTGACCACCGCCGTCGGGCAGAACGGCGTGGTCTCCTTCGCCGGTACGGCGGGGCAGCGGGTCTCGGTGCAGTTCAGTGGTGGGACGTACGGGACGTACAACGCGTCGGCGGTGGTGCGTAAGCCGGACGGGTCGAACCTGACCGGCAGCGCGTACTGCGGGGCGTCGTGTTTCTTCGACACGGTGGTGCTGCCGGTCGACGGCACGTACACCATCCTGCTCAACCCCGACGGCGCCACCGTGGGCCAGGTCGCGGTGCAGGTCCACCTGGTGCCGGCGGACGCCACGGCGACCGCCAGCCCGGGCGGCGCGCCGGTGACCGTGGGCACCACCGTGCCGGGGCAGAACGCCGTGGTCTCGTTCGCCGGTACGGCGGGGCAGCGGGTCTCGGTGCAGTTCAGTGGTGGGACGTACGGGACGTACAACGCGTCGGCGGTGGTGCGTAAGCCGGACGGTTCGAACCTGACCGGCAGCGCGTACTGCGGGGCGTCGTGCTTCTTCGACGCGGTGGTGCTGCCGGTCGACGGCACGTACACCATCCTGCTCAACCCGGACACCACCTACCTCGGCCAGGCCACCGTCCAGGTCCACGACGTGCCGGCGGACGCCTCGGCGAGCACCACCCCCGGCGGCACGGCGGTGTCGGTGACCACCACCGTGCCCGGGCAGAACGCGGTCGTCTCCTTCCCCGGCACCGCCGGTCAGGCCGTCTCGGTGACCCTGAGCGGCGGCACCTTCGGCACCTACAACGCCGGCGTGACGCTGCGCGCCCCGGACGGCTCCACCCTGGTCAGCGAGAGCTACTGCGGCACGAGCTGTTCGTTCAACGCGATCACCCTCCCGGCCACCGGCACGTACACCGTGCTGGTCAACCCGACCGGCACCACCCTCGGCGCCATCACCGCCCGGGTCTACGACCTGCCCAACGACGCGGTCACCAACACCACCCCGGGCGGCGCGGCGGTGTCGGTGACCACGACGGTGCCGGGGCAGAACGCGGTGGTGTCGTTCCCGGCGACGTCGGGTCAGCGGGTGGCGGTGCAGCTCTCGGCCGGGACGTACGGCTCGTCCGAGGCGACGGTGACGTTGCGGCGTCCGGACGGCAGCGCGGTCGGGTCGAACACGTCCTGCGGGACGTCCTGCTTCCTGGACACCACGACCCTTCCGGTGGCCGGCACGTACACCGTGCTGGTCGACCCGAAGGGCACGGTCGTCGGCGGCATCACGGTCAAGGTGCACGACGTGCCCGCCGACGCGGTCACCAACACCACCCCGGGCGGCGCGGCGGTGTCGGTGACCACGACGGTGCCGGGGCAGAACGCGGTGGTGTCGTTCCCGGCGACGTCGGGTCAGCGGGTGGCGGTGCAGCTCTCGGCCGGGACGTACGGCTCGTCCGAGGCGACGGTGACGTTGCGGCGTCCGGACGGCAGCGCGGTCGGGTCGAACACGTCCTGCGGGACGTCCTGCTTCCTGGACACCGCCACGCTGTCGGTCGACGGCACGTACACGCTGGTGGTCGACCCGAGGACGACCGCCGTCGGGGCGCTCACCGCCCGGGTGTACGCGGTGCCCGCCGACGCCACCGCGAGCACCACCCCGGGCGGCGCGGCGGTCTCGGTGACCACCACCGTGCCGGGGCAGAACGCGGTGGTGTCGTTCCCCGGCACGGCCGGGCAGGTCGTCACCGTCAGCCTCTCCGCCGGCGCGTTCGGCGGCGGCAGCGTGACCGCGACGCTGCGCGCCCCGAACGGCAGCACGGTCAGCTCCTCGTCCTGCGCGACGAGCTGCTCGTTCAGTTCGGTGTCGCTCGCCACGGCCGGCACCTACACGGTGCTGGTCGACCCGGCCGCGGCGGCCGTCGGCAGCCTCACCGGGCAGGTGTTCGACGTGCCGGTCGACGCCACCGTCAGCACCACCCCCGGCGGCGACCCGGTCACCGTCACCACCGGCGTCCCCGGGCAGAACGGCGTGGTGACGTTCCCCGGCACGGCCGGGCAGCGGATCCTGGTCCAGGGCACCGGCGGCACGTACGGGACGTACAACGCGACGGCGATCGTGCGCAAGCCGGACGGGTCGAACCTGACCAGCAGCGCGTACTGCGGGACGTCGTGCCTGTTCGACACGGTGGTGCTGCCGGTCGCCGGCACGTACAGCATCCTGGTCGACCCGGCGTCCACCTACACCGGCGCGGTCACCCTGCGGGTGTACGACGTGCCGGCCGACGCCACCGCCGGCACGGCCCCGGGCGGGGAAGGCGTCACCCTCACCACCACCGTCCCCGGGCAGAACGCGGTGCTGTCGTTCACGGGCGCGGCGGGTCAGCGGATCGTGGTGCAGGGCACCGGCGGCACGTACGGGACGTACAACGCGACGGCGATCGTGCGCAAGCCGGACGGGTCGAACCTGACCAGCAGCGCGTACTGCGGGGCGACGTGTTTCTTCGACGTCACCACGTTGCCGGTGGCCGGCACGTACACCATCCTGCTCAACCCCGACCTGGCCTACACCGGCGCGGTGACCCTGCGGATCTACGACGTGCCGGCGGACGCGGCGGTCGGTGCCACCGTCGGCGGCCCGGCCGTGCCGGTGACCACCACCGTCCCCGGGCAGAACGCGGTGCTGTCGTTCACGGGTGCGGCGGGTCAGCGGATCGTGGTGCAGGGCACCGGGGGCACGTACGGGACGTACAACGCGACGGCGATCGTGCGCAAGCCGGACGGGTCGAACCTGACCAGCAGCGCGTACTGCGGGGCGACGTGTTTCTTCGACGTCACCACGTTGCCGGTGGCCGGCACGTACACCATCCTGCTGAACCCGGACGGGATGTCCACCGGCTCGGTCTCGCTGCGGGTGTACGACGTCCCGGCCGACGCGACCGCCGGCACGACGCCGGGCGGCAGCGCGGTCACCCTGACCACCGCCGCCCCCGGCCAGAACGCGGTGCTGTCGTTCCCCGGCACCGCCGGGCAGCGCGTCTCGGTGCAGGGCAGCGCCGGCAGCTACGGCACGTACAACGCGACGGCGATCATCCGCAAGCCGGACGGGACGAACCTCGGCAGCAGCGCCTACTGCGGGACGACGTGTTTCTTCGACGTCACCACGTTGCCGGTGGCCGGCACGTACACCATCCTGCTGAACCCGGACGGGATGTACACCGGCGCGGTCGCCCTCCAGGTGCACGACGTCCCGGCCGACGCCACCGCGGCCGTCACCCCGGGCGGCGCGGGGGCCACCCTGACCACCACCGTGCCCGGTCAGAACGCCACCCTCACCTTCCCCGGCAGCGCCGGCCAGGTGGTCACCGTGGCGATGACCGCCGGCACCTACAGCCGCTACAACGCCACCGTGGTCATCCGCAAGCCGGACGGGACGAACCTCGGCAGCAGCGTCTACTGCGGTGACACCTGCACCCTCAGCTCGGTCACCCTGCCGGTGGCCGGCACGTACACCGTCTTCGTCGACCCGTCGTCCAGCACCGTCGGCGGCATCACCGGCGAGGTACGGCTGCCCGCCGCGAAGAGGACGCCGCCGAAGACCACGGACGCGTCGAGGAGCCCGGTCCGGCCGGCCGGCGACGTGACCGAGACCTGGGCCCCGGACCGGTTCAACCTCGCCGGCGAGGACTGGGCGAGCCACCGCACCGGCGCGTACGGCAACCTCCAGCCGGCGCTGCGGGCCGACCGGGGAGCCACCGCGCTGGCCGGGCAGGCCCTGCTGCTCAACGGCAAGCCGCTCGCCGACGTCACCCTGGCGGTGGGCCGGCGCAGCACCCGCACCGACGCCACCGGCCGGTTCCTGCTCACCGGGCTCACCGCCGGTCACCACGTCCTGGTCATCGACGGGGCGACGGCGAGCCGCCCCGGCCGGGCGTTCGGCCGCTTCGAGACCGGGGTGGACCTGCGGGCCGGGGAGACCGTCGAGCTGGGCTACCCGATCTGGATGACCCGGCTCGACACCGCGAACAGCGTCCGCTTCCCCTCGCCCACCCGCAAGCAGACCGTCATCACCACCCCGGCCATCCCCGGCTTCGAGGTGCGGCTGCCCAAGGACTCGGTGATCCGCGACCGGGCCGGCAAGCGGGTCACCGAACTGTCCATCACCGCGCTGCCGGTGGACCAGCCGCCGTTCCCGCTCCCGGCCGGGGTGCGCACCCCGGTCTACTTCACCGTGCAGCCCGGCGGGTCGGTGATCCTGCCGAAGGGCGCGCAGATCATCTACCCGAACACCCAGGGCCTGGCCCCGGGCAGCCGGCTCGACTTCTGGGACTACGACCCGGGGCGGACGCCGTGCGTCAAGGCGCCGGTGAAGTCGTACCCGAAGAAGCCCGGCAAGGCGGTGAAGGCCCCCGCCGTCTGCGCGGTGACTGGCGCGGAGGCCGGCTGGTACATCTACGGCCACGGCACCGTCACCCCGGACGGCCGGCAGATCGTGCCCGACCCGGACGTGCGGGTCTGGGAGTTCACCGGGGCGATGTTCAACGGCAGCGGCAAGCGCCCCGCCGGCACCGGCCCGGGTGAGGACGGCGACTCCGGCGGCGACCCGGTCGACCTGGCCAGCGGCCTCTTCGTCGACGAGCACACCGACCTGACCGTCAACGACGTGCTGCCGATCTCGATCACCCGCACCTACCGGCAGAACGACACCCAGGACCGCGAGTTCGGTATCGGCGCGAACTTCACCTACGGCATCTTCATCAACTCCAAGCAGGAGTACGTCGAGGCCGACCTGATCTTCCCGGACAGCGGGAAGGTCCACCTCGTCCGGACCAGCCCCGGCACCGGCTGGACCGACGCGGTGTTCAAGGCCGTCGACACCACCGGCCCGTTCCGGGACGCGGTGATGAGCTGGAACGGCAACGGCTGGGACCTGGTCCGCACCGACGGCCTGGTCTACGTCTTCGGCGAGAACGCCCCGTTGCAGTCCATCCGGGACCGGCACGGCAACCAGATCACCCTGACCCGGTCCACCGGCGGGCAGTCCGGTGACATCACCCAGGTCACCTCGCCCAACGGGCGCTGGATCAAGCTCAGCTACACCGGCGGCCGGGTCACCCGGGCGCAGGACAACCTGGGTCGGGCCGTGCAGTACGGCTACGACTCCGCCGGCCGGCTGACCACGGTCACCTCGCCGGGTGGCCGGACCACCACCTACACCTACGACACCGCGCACCGGATGACCACGGTCACCGACGCCCGGGGCGTCACCTACCTGACCAACAGCTACGACGCCGCCGGCCGGGTGGCCGCCCAGACCATGCCCGGCGGCGTCAGCTACGGGTTCGCCTACACCACCGACGCCGCCGGCCAGGTGGTGAAGACGGCGGTCACCGAACCGGACGGCAGCGTCCGGGAGACCAGCTTCGACGGCGACCACCGGGTGACCGCCGAGACCACCGCCGCCGGTACCGCCCAGGCGCGCACCTCGACCACCGCCCGGGACCCGGCCACCCACCTGCCGACCGCGCTGGTCGACCCGTACGGGCGGCGGACCACCCTCGGGTACGGCCCGAACGGGCAGCTCACCTCGCTCACCGCGCTCGCCGGCACCGCCGCCGCCCAGTCCGCCACGGTCACCTCCGGCGGCCCGTACCGGCAGCTCACCTCGGTCACCGACGACCAGGGCCGGACCACCCGGATGGGGTACGACGACCGGGGCAACCTGACCACGGCGACCGACGCCGCCGGCCGGACCCGGCGCTACGCCTACAACGCCGACGGCCAGGTCACCTCGTTCACCGACCCGCTCGGCAACACCACCCGCTACCGCTACGAGCAGGGCGACCTGGTCGCGGTCACCGATCCGCTGGGCCGGACCACTCGCAGCTTCGTCGACGCCGTCGGCCGCCCGGTGGCGGTCACCGACCCGAACGGGGTGCTGGAGCGGGTCCGCTACGACCCGGACAACCAGGTCGTCACCAGCACCGACGGCCTCGGCCGGGCGACCACCTTCGAGTACGACGGCAACGGCAACCTGACCAGGGTCACCGACGCCCGGGGCAACAGCACCAGCGTCGACTACGACAGCTCCGACCGCCCCGTCACCGTCACCGACCCGCTCGGCAAGCAGGCCCGCCAGACGTACGACGTGCTCGGCCGGGTGGTCTCCGCCACCGACCGGCGCGGCAAGACCACCGTCACCGAGTACGACGGCCTCGGCCGGACCACCTTCATCGGGTACGGCGCCACCGCCGGCCCGACCTACGAGAGCACCAAGCGGTTCGGCTACGACAGCCTGGACCGGCTCGCCACCATCGACGACTCGGCCGGCGGGCCGCTCACCCTCGGCTGGAACGACCTCGACCAGGTGGTCAGCGTCACCAGCCCGACCGGCACCGTCGGCTACAGCTACGACGCGGCCGGCCGGCGCTCCGGGATGACCGTGCCCGGTCAGCCGGCGATCACCTACGGCTACGACCAGACCGGGCTGATCGAGCGGATCACCCAGGGCGGCACCACCGCCACCTGGCACCGGGACGCCGCCGGCCGCACCGCCCGCGTCGAGCAGGCCGGCGTCACCACCCGGTACGCCTACGACGCCGCCTCCCAGCTCACCCGGCTGTCCTACGAGACCACCGGCGGGGTGCCGATCGGCGATCTCGGCTACGGCTACGACGGCACGGGCCGGGTGGCGAGCCTGACCGGCAGCCTCGCCCAGGTCACCGTCCCCGCCACCGGGCCGGCGGCCAGCTACGACGCGGCGAACCGGCTGAACAGCCGAGGTGCGCAGACGTTCGGCTACGACGACGAGGGCAACCTGACCGGCGACGGCGTGCGCGGCTACACCTGGAACGCCCGGGGTGAGCTGACCGGGGTGACCGGGCCGGGCCTGGCCACCTCGTACGGCTACGACGCCGCCGGGCGGCTGGCCAGCCGTACCGCCGGCGGGGCCACCACCACCTTCGGCTACGACGGTCCGAACCTGGTCCGGGAGCAGACCGGCACGGCGGTGGCCGACCGGCTCACCGCCGGGTTGGACCAGACGCTGGTCCGCACCGACGCCGCCGGCGCCCGGGTGCCGGTCACCGACGCGCTCGGCAGCGTGCTCGGCCTGGCCGACTCCGCCGGCACGCTGACCACCCAGTACGCCTACGACCCGTTCGGCGCGGTCACCGCCAGCGGCGCGACCAGCGGCAACACCCAGGGGTTCACCGGCCGGGAACGCGACGCCGACACCGGGCTGTCCTATAACCGGGCCCGCTGGTACAGCCCGGAGACGGGCCGGTTCCTCAGCCAGGACCCGGCCGGCTTCGGCGGCGGCAGCGCCAACCTCTACACGTACGCCCTCAACGACCCGGTCAACCTCTCCGACCCCAACGGCGACTGCCCGATCTGCGTGCCGATCCTGATCGGGGCGCTGATCGGCGGCGCCTCCTCGGTCGGCATCGGGGCGGGCCTGGCCGCGCTGACCGGGCGCAAGTACAGCATGGGCGACGCCCTGAAGGACTTCGCCATCGGCGGCGCGCTGGGGGCGCTCACCGGCGGACTCGGGGCGTACCTGAAGGCCGGCAGCTCGGTCTGGAAGCTCAACCAGTTCGAGCGCGGCCTGGCCATCGAGGCCAAACTCGGCGGCAACCTGCCGCGCAGCTTCCCGACCATCGACCGGTTTGCCAACGGCACCGCCACCAGCATCAAGAGCGTCGACCTGACCGCGAAGAGCTACCAGAGCGCCGGCCAGCTCACCAGCCGGTTGCAGGGCTACGTGGACAAGGCGGCCGGCTTCGCCAAGAGCAACCCGGTCAAATGGGACGGTGTCACCATCAGGCCGGGCCAGGTCGCCGCCCGGGAGCTGGAGATCGCCGTGCAGCGCGGCGCGGCCACCAGCGCCCAGCAGAACGCGCTCAACCAGATCGTCCAGTACGGTGCCCAGAAGGGGGTGACCGTCCGGATCATCCCGATGAGATAGCCCACCGGGGACGTCCCACGGGTAGCCTGGGGCGTCCCCCTCTCCACCGAGGACACCCATGACCAGACTCGCCGCACTCGACCTGCGCAGAGGTCGGTACGTCGCGCACTCCTCCTCGCTGACCGGCGGCGGCATGTGGATCGCCAACGGGGCCTTCGTGCTCCTCGACGAGCCGGCCGACGACCGGGAGTTGGGCGCGGCGGTGCGCCGGATGCTCGACGCCTCGCGCACCGGGGTGCCCACCCCCGACCTGCGGGGCGGGCCGTCGACGTTCGCGCCGGTCCTCGACGCCCTCGGCCTGCGCTCCTTCGCCAGCTACGCCAAGGGCACCCGGCACGTCGACGTCGAGGGGGACGCCGACGTGGTGCTGGTCAGTCCGACCCGCAACGGCGGGGCCCGGGAGGGCTTTGTCGGGCTCACCGGGCACACGGTGCGGCTGACCGCCCCCGGCGACGAGGAGTTGGGCGGGGCGCTGCGCGCCGCGCTCGACCGGTCGAGCTGACGGGGTGGGCGACGAGTCGCGGCTCAGCCGCCGGACGATGCTGGCCGGCGGCGCGCTGGCCATGGCCGCGTCGGCCCTCGCCGCCTGCTCGGCCGGCGTGCGTACCCCGGCCCGCCCGGCCGCCCCCGACCCGGCGGCGGGGCTGCCCGACATCCAGTTCGACGTGGCCCGGTTCAGCGCGCCCGAGCAGTCCTCGCCCACCGGCGGCCCGTTCGTCATGCCGCCGGTGCACACCGTCTACCTGACCGCCGCGCTGTCCCGCACACCCGGCGGCGACGACCAGCGGGAGCTGACCCGGGTGCTCGCCGCCCTGGAGTCGCGCTACCCGTTCGGCGCGGCCGACCTGATGACCTTCGTCTCCTACGGCCTGCCCTACTTCCGGCGGCTACCCGGCGGTCTCACCGGCGACCTGGTCGGCGCGCACCTGCCCCGGCTGCTCGCCGACCCGGCCCGGTCCGTGCTGGAGGAGGCGGCGCCCGCGCCGACCGACGTCCACCCGGACAACCCGGGGGTGACCAAGAGACGGTTCACCGTGCCGGTCCGGATCGAGCAGAACGACCTGCTGTTCACCTTCCGCAGCGACCGGGCGGCGGTGATCCAGGACGTGCTGGCCTGGTTCGACGGCAGCGGCACGCTGGCCGGCCGGCCGACGCCCCCGCCGGCCTTCGCCGGGCTGCTCACCGTCACCTCCAGCCGGCACATGTTCACCCAGGTCGGTCTGCCCCGCTCGGTGGCCGAGCAGAACCGGCTGCCGTACGCCCGGTTCATCCAGCCCGACTCGCCGATGTGGATGGGCTTCTCCGACCAGCAGGTCAACGCCTCCGGGCCGCCGGCGATCTGCACCTTCGCCGGCCATCCCTCGGCCCGGCTGAGCACCGCCCGCCCCGGTGACTACCTGGACAACGGCGGCATCCAGCACCTGTCGCACGTCATCCTCGACATGCTCCAGTTCTACGACATGGCCGGGCCGGACACCCCGCCGAGCGAGAACGGCAACTTCACCAAGCGGGTGCAGTACATGTTCCACGCCCCGGCGGTGCACCCCGGCAACCCCGACCAGCTCACCGACGGCGGCGGGCCGTCCTTCCTGCCCGCCGAGAACCGGGGCCCGGCGTACGCCGAGCGGACCGCCCGGGGGGTCGGCCTGCCCCGGGGCGAGCGCCGGATGGGTCACCTGTCCACCCTCCAGCGCAGTTCCCGGGCACCGGACGGCACCCCGATGCACCTGCGGGTGGACGGCCCCGGGTTCGACCCGATGGACGTGCCGGACGGCAGCAGCCAGCCGAAGTTGCACTTCAGCGTCTTCGTGCCGACCGCGGACTTCTTCACCCGGATGCGGCGCAGCCAGGCGTCGGTGGACCTGGCGCGTAAGCATCGGGTGGCCGAGCAGGACAACGGCCTGGAACGCTTCCTGACCTGCACCCGTCGGCAGAACTTCCTGGTCCCGCCCCGGCGGCACCGGGCCTTCCCGCTCGTCGAGCTGGCCGGCTAGCCCGGGACCTGGGTGCCGGGCGCTTCGCGCCTACGGCCGCCGAGGCGCACAGGGAGCGGGCCGCGCCCACGCCACCAGCCGATCCGGGCTCGGTGCCCGCCGCCGGCCGGGGCTGCGCAGATGCGACCTCAAAGCCGTTCACAGCCCGAATGTGCGGGCCTGATCCGATGTTTCCTCGGGCAGGTGCGGACACTAGGCTGACCGGCGTGACGGTGTTCCGGATCGGTGAGGCGGCCGAGCTGCTGGGTGTCAGCGCTGACACGGTGCGGCGGTGGGTGGACGCCGGCCGCCTGCTCGCCGGGCGGGACGAGCACGGCCATCGGCTGATCGACGGGGCCGACCTCGCCGCGTTCGTCCGCGCCCAGGGCACCGAGCCGGACGACCGGTCGGAGACGTCCTCGGCGCGTAACCGGCTGCGCGGGATCGTGACCGCGGTGGTACGGGACACGGTGATGGCGCAGGTCGACATCCAGGCCGGGCCGTTCCGGCTGGTGTCGTTGATGAGCCGGGAGGCGGTCGACGAACTCGACCTGCAGGTCGGGTCGGTGGCCGTCGCAGTGATCAAGTCGACCACGGTCGTGGTGGAACGCTCCACCCCGGCCGGTGTCCGGGGGAGGACCAGCTCGTGAGAGCCCGTTGGATCCGTACCACCGTGGCCGCGCTCGCGGCCCTGACCGTCGTGGGCGTCGCGGCCTGCGGCAACGACACCGACCCGCAGCCCGCCGGCAGTGCCACGGGGGTGACCGGGCCGGTCACGGTGTTCGCGGCGGCGTCGCTGACCGAGTCGTTCACCACGCTGGGCAGGGAGTTCGAGGCCGCGCACCCGGGGACGAAGGTCACCTTCAACTTCGCCGGCAGCTCGGCCCTGGCCACCCAGATCAACCAGGGGGCGCCGGCCGACGTGTTCGCCTCCGCCGCGCCGAAGAACATGGCCACGGTGACCGACGCCGGCAACGGCGACGGCTCCCCGACCACCTTCGTGCGGAACCAGCTCGTCATCGCGGTGCCGAAGGGAAACCCGAAGAAGATCGCCGGACTGGCCGACCTGACCGGGCCGGGGGTGAAGGTGGCGCTCTGCGCCGAGCAGGTGCCCTGCGGGGCGGCGGCGGCGAAGGCCCTCGCCACGGCGAAGGTGACGCTCACGCCGGTCACCCTGGAACAGGACGTCAAGGGCGCCCTGTCGAAGGTGAAGCTCGGTGAGGTCGACGCCGCGCTGGTGTACCGCACCGACGCCAGGGCCGCCGCCGCCGACGTCGACGGCATCGAATTTCCCGAGTCCGCCGGCGCGATCAACGACTACCCGATCATCGTGCTGAAGAACGCCGCCAACAAGGCCGGCGCGCAGGCGTTCGTCGCCTACGTGCTGTCCGACCTGGGCAGGACCGCCCTGACCAACGCCGGCTTCCAGGCCCCGTAGCGGCCCGCCCGGAGCATGCCCGTGCTGGACGACCCGACGGCGGCGCCACCGAAGCCGGTGGCGCCGCCCCGCCGTCCCGCCCACCGACGGGTGCCCGCTCCGCTGCTCGTACCGGCCGGCCTCGGGCTGCTGTTCCTGATCCTGCCGCTCGCCGGCCTGCTGGTCCGGGCGCCGTGGGCGACGCTCCCGCAGCGGCTCGCCGCGCCGGGCGTCCTCACCGCGCTGCGACTGTCGCTGCAGTGCGCGACCCTGGCGACCCTGCTGTGCCTGACCCTCGGCATCCCGCTGGCCTGGCTGCTCGCCCGGGTGGACTTCCCCGGCCGGCGACTGGTCCGCGCCCTCGTCACCGTCCCGCTCGTCCTGCCACCGGTCGTCGGCGGCGTCGCGCTGCTGCTCGTCTTCGGCCGGCGGGGACTGCTCGGCGGCTGGCTGGACCAGACCTTCGGCCTCACCCTGCCGTTCACCACCACCGGAGTCGTGCTCGCCGAGGCGTTCGTGGCGATGCCGTTCCTCATCATCGCCGTCGAGGGCGCACTACGGGGGGCGGACACCCGCTACGAGGAGGCCGCCGCCACCCTCGGCGCCGGCCGGTGGACCACCTTCACCCACGTCACCCTGCCGCTCGTCGCCCCCGGCGTCGCCGCCGGCGCGGTGCTGTGCTGGGCCCGCGCGCTGGGCGAGTTCGGCGCCACCATCACCTTCGCCGGCAACTACCCGGGCACCACCCAGACCATGCCGCTCGCGGTCTACCTCGCCCTGGAGACCGACCTGGACGCCGCGATCGTGCTCAGCCTCATCCTGCTCACCGTCTCCGTCGCCATCCTCGCCGGGCTGCGCGACCGCTGGATCACCAGCCCATGACCACCACCGACGTGGCCGACGGCCCGCTGCTGGACGCGCACCTGGTGGTCGACCGAGGGGCCTTCCGCCTCGACATCGACGTGCACATCGCGGCGGGGGAGGTGGTCGCGCTGCTCGGGCCCAACGGCGCCGGCAAGACCACCGCCCTGCGCGCCCTGTCCGGCCTGCAACCACTCACGGCCGGGCACCTCACCCTCGCCGGCGTCGACCTCGACCGACCCGACCGGCGCCGCCGCACCCCGCCGGAACGACGCCCGATCGGCGTCGTGTTCCAGGACTATCTGCTCTTCCCGCACCTCAGCACCCTCGACAACGTCGCCTTCGGACTCCGGCGGCGCGGCGCCGACCGGCGTACCGCCCGCGCGGAGGCCCAGACCTGGCTCGCCCGCGTCGGCCTCGCCGAGCACACCCGCCGCAAGCCCCGGCAACTCTCCGGTGGGCAGGCCCAACGGGTCGCCCTGGCCCGCGCCCTCGCCGTCGACCCGACGCTGTTGCTGCTCGACGAACCCCTCGCCGCGTTGGACGCCGGTACCCGGCTCGACACCCGCGCCGAGCTGCACCGCCACCTGCGGGACCACCGTGGCGCGACGTTGCTGGTCACCCACGACCCGCTCGACGCCCTGGTCCTGGCCGACCGGCTCGTCATCGTCGAACACGGCCGCGTGGTCCAACAGGGGGACGCCGCCACCATCACCGCCCAGCCCCGCACCGACTACGTCGCCCGGCTGGTCGGGCTCAACCTGCACCGGGGCCACGGCGACGGGCACACCGTCCGGGTCGGTGACCTCGCCCTCGGCACCGCCGACCGGGTCGACGGCGACGCCTTCGTCGCCTTCCGGCCGTCGGCCGTCGCGGTGCGCCCGACCCGACCCGACGGCAGTGCCGGCAACACCTGGCCCGCCGTCATCACCGGCGTGCAACGCCACGGCGACAACCTCCGGGTCCAACTCGACGGACCCGTCAGCGCCGCCGCCGACCTCACCCCGGCCGCCGCCGCGCACCTGCACCTCACTCCCGGGCAGACCGTGTGGGCCACGGTCAGCCCCGCCGAAACCCGCGCCTACCCGGTCAGCGCCCCCGTGGTCGCGCACCACCCCGTCCGGCGGGTAGACGCCGGTGCCGAGCCATGACGTCTGCATTGTCCAGCCCCATCTGGCGTCACCCCTTGAGAGCATGGTGCGCCGCTGCACCGAGGACTCCCGCTCGCGAGCGGGGGCCGGCAGCAGCCGGCCCCCGCTCGTCCCGTGCGCCGGGGTTCGCCCGGCACCCCGCCTGCGGCGAGGTGCCGGGCGACCCGGTGCCGTTACTCGTTGGCGTAGACCAGGTGCAGCACGCCCGTGCTGAACGTCGTCGCGCTCAGCAGCTTCAACGGGACCTTGGCCGAGCCCTCGAACAGCCGCTTGCCGGTACCGAGCACGACGGGGTGCACCAACAGGTGCAGCTCGTCGAGCAGCCCCTCCGCCAGCAGCGATCGCACCAGCGTCGCGCTGCCGGTCACGCCCAGGTTCTGCTCGGCCCTCAGCGCGCGCAACCGGTCGTACGCGTCGTCGCCACCGACCACGGTGGTGTTCTCCCAGTCGGCCTGGGTCAGCGTGTTCGACACCACGTACTTCGGGGTGCCGTTCATCTGCTTGGTCATCGGGTCGTTCGTGTCCGCGTTCGGCCAGTAGCCCGCGAACTCGTCGTACGTGCGGCGGCCGAGCAGCATGGCGTCGTTGCCCGCCATCAGCGAGCCGACCGCGTTGCCCATCTCCTCGTTGAAGTAGCCGAAGTGCCAGGTGTCCGGGGCCTCGGTCACCCCGTCGAGCGAGATGAACAGGCCGGATTTGATGCTTCCCACGTCAGTTCTCCTTAACAGTGTCAGGCGGGCAGGCCGTCGAGCCAGCTCCGCCACGCCTGGGTGGTGTCGGTGTGGTCCCTGTCGAACAGGTGGTGCCCCAGGACGATCGAGCCGAAGTAGCCCCGGATGAAGCGGTAGAGCGCATCCGGGGTCCGGATGCCGACGGCGTGGGAGTTGACGAAGTCGACGACGCCCTCGACGGCCGGCAGCCCGGGTACGGTGGCCCGGACCGGGTCGCCCACCCTGGGCGAGGCGGAGAGCCCCAGGGCCCGGTGCAGCTCGGCCCAGGCGGTCGGCCAGTCGGTGACGGGCGGCCCCGACACGGTGACCGGCTGCCCGGTCCGGCCGGCGAAGTGGTCGAGGTACGCGACGAGCGTCGCGAAGTACATCGCGCCGCCGAGCTTCATGGCCTCGAACTCGCCCTCCCAGTCGTCGCCGGGCAGGAAGCCGTTGGTCACCAGGCGCAGCACGGTGCTGCCCTGGTCGCGCCCCTCGACGAGGTACTCGTACGCGATGAACCGGCCGTCCGGGCCGTCGCCGCCGCGGTGCGCGAAGCGGTGCGGCGGGTCCCACTCGGTGATGGCCGAGTTCATGGTGAACGACCCCATCGACGTGCGGACCGCGCCGTCCGGGCCGGACTCCACCTCGTTGCGACCCATGAACCACGAGTCGATCCCCGGGCCGGTGGCGATGGCGTCCCACACCTCCTCGACGCTGGCTCCGACCGTTGCCTCGTCGCGCTGCTCCCAGTGGCGGCCCACGTCAGGACCCCTCTCTCGGCTCGTCGGCCGGTGCCTCGCCGGCCGCTGTCCCGGTGGTCGTCAGATCGTCGCCGGTGGTCTGCGGGATCGACGGGTGGACGGCCAGGATGACCCGGTACGTCCGCCCGCCGGGCGCCTTCTCGTCGTGGTACCTGGCGACCAACGCGGTCACCGCGTCGGTGAGCTCCGCCGCGAAGGCGGCCCGGTCCTGCGCCGTGGCGAACCGCACCTCCCCGTCGAGCGCGTAGGTCGCGACCCGCTTGCCGGCCCTGGTCGCTCCGGTGATGAGCGCGCCGACGTCGCGCACCAGCCGGGCGCCCACCGCCAGCAGCCAGCGCGCCGAGAGCCGGTCCGGCGACCGCATCGGGTCCGGCTCCACCGCGGCCAGTGCCGCCGGTGAGATGACGTACGACGACGCCGTCGCCTGGAGCACCCGCTCGGTCATGTTGCCCTTGCGGCGCTCCTCGACCAGTTCGAGCAGGCCGTGCCGCTCCAACTCCCGGAGGTGGTAGTTCACCTTCTGCCGGGGCTGCCCGAGCCGGGCCGCCAGGCTGCTCGCCGAGCCCGGCCGGACCAGCTCGGCGAGCAGCCGCGACCGGATCGGATCCAGCGCGGCGCCCGCCGTGGCCGGGTCCTCGATCACCGTCACTTCCCACATGCCGAAGAGCATGTCGCCGAAAGTCAGTCTTGTCAAGACGAAACATTTTGTCGGTGATGGCCGGTGACGTTCGGTGCCGGGTGGCGTTCCGCGGTGCGGGCGGGCCGACGCCGTTCACGCGGCGACCGCGGTGCCGCCGCCGCGGCCCGTCACTCAGAGCCAGGCGCGGGCGAGGGCCACGAACTCGACGGTCGCCACGGCGCTGGTCGCCAGGAAGGCCCCGCTGAGCAGGAGCGGCCCGAGCAGGCGACGGCGCTGTGCCGGCGGTGCCGGCTCGGTCAGTGCCCGTACCCGGTGCACGGCCACCCCGCCGTGGATGCCCAGCACCCGTGCCGACCCTGATCCCGTGGTTGCCAGGGCGGCGCGGGCCACCGCCCGCGCCACCAGGGTCCGGTCGTCGACGGTCGCCGCGGCGTCCTCGTCGGCCCAGCGCTCGACCAGGAACTCGACTGCCTCCCGGACTCCGGCGAGCAACGGGTTGAGGGCCGCCGCGGCGGCGGTCCAGGCGACGATGCGGTGGTGGCGGTGGGCCAGGTGCGCGTGTTCGTGCGCGAAGACCGCCCGTCGTTCGCTGTCGTCGAGCAGCCGCAGCATGCCGGTGGTGACGAGCAGATGCCCGGGTCGGCCGGGCACCGCGACGGCCAGCGGCGCCGCCCAGTCCGCGACGACGAAGCCGGCGTGCGGGGTGGCCACCGCCCGTAACTGCCGGTGCGTGTCGAATCGTCGCCGCAGGTCGCCCAGCAGGCGGACCAGGCCCCACGCCAGGGCGAGGGCGGCGAGCAGGGCCACCGGGCCCGGCACCGGTTCGGGCAGCTCGATGCCGGGGTGGTTGTCCAGCGCGGCCAGCGGCGGCAGGTCGTCGAGCAGGGTCAGCGCGAGCAGGCACAGCGACCAGGTGGAGCACGCCGCCGCGACAACCGCGGCGACGGCCAGCCCCCGGGCGGCCGGCGACGGGGCGCCACGGGTGGACAGCCGCCGTGCCGTGAGCGCGAGCAGCGGCGCGAGCAGCAGCGGCAGGTACACCGCGACGGTCATGCCCGTCGGCGCTTCTCGGCGGCGGCGAGCAGTTGCCGCAGGGTCGTCGCGTCGGCGTCGTCGAGCGACGCGGCGAACTGGCGTAGCACCAGGTGCCGGTCGGGTCGATCGACCAGGGCCGCGCGCATCCGGGCGGCCGCCGCGCTGGCGGCGTCCTGCGCCGGCCAGTAGACGTGCCCGCGTCCGGGCTTGTCCCGCAGCACCAGGCCCTTGTCGTGCAGCCGGGTCAGGATGGTCTGGACGGTGTTGTAGGCGAGATCGCCGCCGACCGCGCTCTGCACCTCACTGGTGGTCAGCGGCTCGCCGCGCGCCCAGAGCACGCCCATCACCTCTGATTCCAGGGTTCCCGGCGCCCGGCGTTTGTCCTTCTCCGTCATCGGCCCGACCTCCCGGGCCAGGGTACCCGCATCACCGCGCCGGCCCGGTTCCGGCGCGGTGGCGCGGCGCTCGTCGACGTCCGGCGACATTCGGTCCTACAGCTTGTAGGGGTAGGGTGGGCGCCACCTACAGGAAGAGACCGCCGTGCACCGACAGCAGTCCGTCCGGTCGTCCGCCGCGCGGGGGGCCGACCTGTCCGCCCGTCGCCCGCGCCAGGCGTCCGGTTGGGTGCTGGCGGCGGCCCTCGGCTTCGGGTTGCTCACCCTGGCGGTGGTCCTGGGCTTCCACCCGCTGGCGCGGGCCGACGCCTGGGTCAGCGCCGCCGCCTACCGGGCGGCGATCGATTATCCGGCCTGGCGGACGGTCATGTACGCGGTGACCCGGACCGCGAACGCCAGCACCCTCACGCCGATCGTCGCGGCGGCGGCGCTGCTGCTGGTGTGGCGCGGCCGGTGGCGGCAGGCATGTTTCGTCGTCGCCGCGATGGCGGCCACCACCGGCGTCCGCCTGGTGATCCTCACCGGCGTCGACCGGCCGCGTCCGGTCGACCAGCTCGCACCCTCGGCGGGTTGGTCGTTCCCGTCCGGGCACACCACCGCCTCGGCGAGCGCCGCGCTGGTCGCGGTGCTCGTCTGCTGGCAGCTGCTGGCGCCTGGTCGGGGGCGTGCCGTGCTGGCGGGCCTCGCCGGCGCCTGGGCGGTCGCGGTGGGGGTCTCCCGAGTGGCGCTGGTCGTGCACTGGCCCAGCGACGTCGTCGGCGCCTGGCTGCTGACCGTGGTGGTGGTGCCGACGGTCGGGGTGCTGCTGCGGGCCGTACTCGGGCCGGCGGAGGCACTGCCGTCCGTCCCGGTCAGCGGGCGCTGACCGGGCCGGACGCCGATGCGCCGACCGGGGTCCGGCGAAACGCTCCGCGACCGCCTCGGGTCACCGTGCGGCCGGCCCGAGCCCGTCCCCGCCTTCGACCAGGCGGCGGTGGACGGGTGCGACGGGCGACACCTCAGGCGGCGGACCGGTCGGCCACGGCGGACGCGCCAGCCGGGCCGGCGGTGGCCGGCGCGGGGCGATGAGGCCGGAAGAAGAGCAGCAGGATCCCGGCGGCGTACGCGATCCAGACGCTGATCTCCAGCACCGTGGCGCTCGGTGTGAGGTTGACCGTCGCGGTCAGCAGCGTGGCGTACCACGAGGTCGGTGCGACGACGTCGGACAGGTCGTAGGCGACGCCCGCCCCGACCGGTAGCGCACCTGCGGTCTGGAACCCGTGGACGGCGTACTTGGCGATCCCGGCCGCCACGAGGATGAGCAGCACCGCGGTCCAGGTGAACAGGCGACCGAGGTTGACCCGGGCGACCGCCGCGTACATCAGCCAGCCCAGCAGCACGGCCGAGCCGATCCCGGCGAGCATTCCGGCCAGCGGCGCGATCGTCTGGGCGGCTGCCTGGGCGGCGGAGAAGACCAGCAGCACCATCTCGACGCCCTCGCGGATCACGGCGACGAAGGCCAACGCGCCGATGGCGACCGGGCCCATCCCGAGCGCGTTGGTGAGCCTGCCGGTCAGCTCCGCCCTGAGGGTGCGGGCGCTGTGCCGCATCCAGAAGATCATCCAGGTGACCATGGCGACGGCGAGCAGCGACGTGACGGCTTCGAAGAACTCAAGGCGTACGCCGCTGAGCAGGGCGGTGGCCACGTACGTCAGGACTGCCCCGAGGGTGGCGGCGACCACGACGGCCAGCCCGACGCCGGCCCAGAGTGGGGCGAGTCCGTCGCGGCGCTGTGAGCGGGCCAGCACGGTCAGCAGGATGGTGACCACCAGCGCCGCCTCAAGGCCGTCGCGCAGCCCGATCAGGTAGCTGGCGAAGAAGACAGAACTCATGGGACCCCTCGGCATGCGTAGCCTTACCTAACCTCCATAACCTCCTACATCTTGTCGGGGAAGTCAAACCCGCTCGGCGACCGGACGAACCCCATGGTCAACTACGGGACAGCCGCCTCCCGGCGTGTGCCACCAGCAGCTATGTGCGGTTCTCGGCTTGTCGACGGATCCGAAACTTTCGATGCTCTGGGTGGCTCGCCGTCGGCTGGAGCTGGCCAGGCGCGGGATCCGCCGGGCGGCCTCACTGTCGGGCGTACTTGCGGGGCAGGGTGAACCGCCAGCGCTCCGCCTTCAGGATGGGCGCGACCCGATCGACCGCGTCGACGGTCTGGCTGCGGTCCCCGCCGCCGTCGTGCATCAGCACCACCGCACCGGGCGTGACGCCGTCGAGCAGGCGGCGGACGAGTTCGTCGGTGCCCGGTGGTTCCCAGTCGCCGACCGCCAGCCGCCAACCGAGCGGCTGCATGCCCAGCGAGGCGGCCACGGCGGGGGTGGCTCCCCACGCGCCGTACGGCGCGCGGAAGTACCGGATCCGGGCCTGCGGTACGGCGCGACGGATGGTCTCGTTGGTCTCCCGCAGGTCCGCCGCGATCCGCTCGGGCGGCCAGGAACTCATGTCGTCGTGCCGCATGCCGTGGTTGCCCAGGCTGTGACCGTCGGCCACGATCCGGCGTACCACCTCGGGGTGCGCCGCCACGTGCTCGCCCCACAGGCAGAAGACGGCGGCGATCCGGTGCCGGCGCAGGACGGCGAGCAGCCGCAGCGTGTCGGTGGGGTTCGGCCCGTCGTCGAAGGTGAGGCTGGCCGCGCGGCCACCGCCCCGGGCCGTGTCGACGATGTCGGCGCTCACCCCGGGGTGGGCCGCCGCCGGGCTCGTGGCCGTCAGCGCCAGGCCGAGTGCGACCGCCAGCTGCGGCATCCGGCGGGTGACGCGGGGAGGTGCCATCGGAGGTCCTTGTCTGTGCGGGACGGACCGGGCGGGCCGGCCGCGACCAGGCGGGACGAACGGTCTGGTGGGCCGAATACCGACGTGGCCCGGCACCCGGGGCCGTGGGGGGGGGGGGGGGGGCCCGCCGCCCCCCCCCCCCCCCCGCGCCCCGCGGCGCCGCCCCCCCCCCCCCCCCCCCCCCCCCCCCCCCCCCCCGCGCG
>NZ_JBIVRQ010000001.1:0-369500 GCF_044755745.1 Micromonospora sp. NPDC092111 | reverse complement strand
GTGGGGGGGCGGCGGGGGGGGGGGGGCCCGCCCCGGGGGGGTCCGCGGGTGGGGGGGGGCAAAAACCGGGGGGGGGGGGGCGGGGGGGGGGGGGGGGGGGGCCCCCGCCCGGGCCCCCCCCCGCACGGGTCGAGGCCGGCGTCGGCCTCCGGCGCGGCTACCGGCGCGGCCTCGGGGTGACCCGTGGCCGCACGTACGGCGGCCCGGCGTAGATGAGGTCGGCCTTCATCAACTGGTACGCGCGCTTGGGCTGGTAGTTCTCGTCGTAGATGGTGGCCAGGCCCTGCGGCGGGTCGTCGAACCAGCCGGGCACCCAGGAGTGCCGGTCGGTGAAGCCCCAGACGGTGAACGACAGACAGCGCGGTTCGGCCAGGCACGCCTGTAGCAGGACGTGGAAGTTCGCCGCCGATGCCTGTAGGCGCGGATTGATCTCCTCGGAGTCGCCGGCCTGCACCCGGTCGGTCAGCCGGCTGCGCACGTCGACCTCGGTGAACGCGGTGGCCAGGCCCAGCCCGGCGAACCTGTGCAGCGCCTCGGCGACCTGGATCGGGTCGTAGTTGCCGTACTGGGTGCCCAGGTGGCCCTGGCTGCCGACGCCGTCGATGGGCACGCCCCTGGCCAGCAGGCCCCGGACCATGTCGTGGACGAACTGGGTCTTGTCGTCGGCCGGGTTGCCCGAGCCGAACGCCTCGATGTTGTAGTCGTTGTAGAACAGCAGGGCCGTCGGGTCGGCGGCCCGCGCCCAGCGGAACGCGTCGGCGAGGTAGCCCGGCCCGAGGTGTTCCGCCCAGAAGCCCTTGTAGTGCAGGGCGGGCGGGTTGTCCCAGGGGTCGCTGACGGCCTCGTTGACCACGTCCCACTGCCAGATCCGGCCCCGGTAGCGGGTGACCACGGCGGTGATGTGGTCACGCAGGATCCCGCGCAACTGCGCGGTGCTGATGGAGCCGTCGGCGACCCCCGCGGTCAGCCAGGCCGGTAGCTGGTTCTGCCAGACCAGCACGTGTCCGCGGATCCGTTGGCCGTCGCGGCGGGCGGTGGCGACGAACTCGTCGGCCGCGGCCCAGTCGTAGCCGCCCCGGGTGGGTTCGAGCGACTCCCACTTCATCACGTTCTCGGCGGTGACCGTGGAGAACTCCTCGCGCACGAGCTCCCGGTACCGGGGATCGGCGGGGTCGTTGAGGGCGGCCATGTCGACCGCGGTGCCGATGTACAGGCCGTGGCGCAGGCCGAGCGCCCGCAGACTCTGGGCGGCGGGGTCGTACGGACGTTCCGCTACGGCCGGTACGGCGCTCAACACGCCGACGGTCGCGGCGGCGACCATGCCGGCGGCTATCCACCGTCTGAGCATCATCCGCGTTCCTTTCGCGAGGCACGTCGACGGGTCGACGGGCGCGGGGCGGGGGAGTGGCGGGCAGTGCCCACGGCCGTGGGCGTGGCCGGCCGGCCGGAACCTACCGATAGTCACCGATCGATTTCCGGAAGTTGACTGGAACGTTACGAGCGGATCCGCTCCCCGGTCAACCACCGAAACTTCCGGAGACCCTGCTCACCTGGTCGCCGGCCCGCCGGATCACGGTCGAGAGTTTTCGGGCCGTACCCCGGTGGTGGCGGGGTCGTGCGTGGCCCCCGGCCGGCCGTCGCGCCCGACCGCGACCCGCCCCGACCAGGTCGGGGCGGGTCACGGTCCGGTGCCCCCGGTCAGTGCTCCCGGTAGGTGGCCAGGTCGAAGTCGGCGTACCCGCCGTCGCCACCGAGGTCCTGCACCCACAGGCCGAGGAACGCCCCGGTGAAGCCCCACGCCGCCGGCTCCCCGTCGATGATCAGTGCGGCGTGCTCGTCGGACAGGATGGTCGCGTCCAGGTCCACCGGAAGCTGCCGCCAACCGGAACCGAGGTCGTGGGCGAAGCGCACGACCGGTCCGTCGAACACCGCCCGCAGGCCGACCCGGGCGACGCCGGTGGCGTCGACGGCCAACTCGGGGTACGCCGTGCGCCGCCCGTTGTCGGAGCTGAGCAGCTCCAGCACCGTGCGCCCGTCGTCGGCCCGGGTCAGGTAGAGGTGGTGCCAGTTGAGGGTGTTGTAGTAGGCGGTGATCCCGGCGAGCTGACGGTGGTCGACCGGGTCGAACTCGACCACGGTCTCCAGTGCGCAGTGCGGGGCGCCGACCCGCCGGGCGACCAGACTGGGCGTCTGGCGGCCGACCGGGGACTGCCCGCCGTGGACCCGCAGGTGCGACGGGCGGGACCGCAGGTCGACCCAGTCCTCGGTGGCCGGTCGGCGCAACGTCGACCAGCACGGGCCCAGCTCGCCGGCGTCGAAGTGGTCGGTGGCGGGCTCCGCCGGCCACGGGTGCGCGGGCAGGTCGGGCGCGGGGACCTCCTCCGCCGGCACACCCCCGGGGATCCGGGGCCAGCCACCCGACGGCCACTCGACCCGCTGGATCGCCGTCTCCCGCCCCAGCACGCAGCTACCCAGTGGTGAGTAGGGGCGGCCGACCAGGTGGGACAGGTACCACCCGTCGTCGGGGGTGCGGACCAGGCTGCCGTGGCCGGCCTTCTGCAACCGCAGGTCGGGCCGGCCCACGGAGGTCAGCAGCGGCCCGTCCGGGTCCACCTCGTACGGCCCGAACAGCTCGCGGGAGCGGGCCACCGTGACCTGGTGCTCCCAGCTCGTGCCGCCCTCGGCGGTGATCAGCCAGTACCAGCCGTCGTGGCGGTACAGGTGCGGACCCTCGGTGACCCCGACCGGGGTGCCGGTGAACAGCAGCCGGGGCCGGCCGACGAGCCGGCGCGCGGCCCGGTCGTACTGCTGGATCTCGATGCCGCCGAAGCGGTCCCGGCCGGGTCGCCAGTCCGCGCTCATGCTCAGCAGCCAGCTCGTGCCGTCGTCGTCGTGGAACAGCGCGGCGTCGAAACCCCGCCCGTGCAGCTTCACCGGATCGGACCAGGGGCCGCCGATGTCGGTCGCGGTGACCAGGTAGTTCTGCGGGTCCCAGTAGCCGCTGGCGAAGCTGGCCACGTCGCTGTAGACGAGCATGAACTCGCCGTCGTGCCAGGTCAGGTCGGGCGCCCACACGCCGTTGGAGTCGCCGCAGCCGCGCAGGTCCAGCAGTCGGCGCTCGGTGATGATCCCGCCCAGGGGGCGCCAGTGCACGAGGTCGCGCGAGTGGTGCAGGCGCACTCCCGGGTACCACTCGAAGGTCGAGGTGGCCAGGTAGTAGTCGGCGCCGACCCGCAGGATCGACGGATCCGGGTGGAATCCGGCGAGGACGGGATTGCGGATCGACCGGGCAGCGGTCGCCACGTCAGCGGTCTCGGTCGACAAGGGGTCTCCTCTGTGCGCTCTCTGAAACTTCCGGACTTGTGTTCCAGGTTCTGTGGAAGTCCTGCCCACGCTAGCCGCTTTCATCGAGATAGGACAGACGTCTTGACCGGCGCGGAAAGTACTCGTAGCGTGCCGGCCATCGATCGGTAATACCGGCGAAGCATTGAAAGTTCCGGAGTTCCACGTTCGAATCCCGCCGGCTCGACCGGCGTCCGAGCACCTCGTGAGTCCCGAAGGGATGGATCATGACAGCGCACCTCTCCCGCCGAACGCTGCTCGGCCTCGTCGGCGCCGGTACCGGCGCCTACCTGCTCAGCGCCTGTAGCGACGGGGAGTCCGGCGACCCGGACGGCCCGCAGACCATCAACTGGTGGCACATCCAGAACACCGACCCGATGCTGCCGGTGTGGGCGGCGATGGCCCAGGAGTACCACGGCGCGCACTCCAACGTCACCGTCAAGATCCAGCCGTTGGAGAACGAGGCGTTCAAGACCAAGCTGACCACCGCCACCCAGGCCGGTTCGCCACCCGACCTCTTCCAGTCCTGGGGCGGCGGCGTGCTCCAGCAGCAGGTGGACGCGGGTCTGGTCAAGGACCTCACCGCCGACGTGCAGCCGTGGATCGGCGGGCTGCTGCCCGCCGCCGTCCAGCCGTTCACCATCGACGGCAAGATCTACGGCATCCCGTTCGACGTCGGCATGGTCGGCTTCTGGTACAACAAGGACCTCTTCGCCAAGGCCGGCATCACCGCCGCGCCCACGAACTGGGCCGGGGTGCTCGACGCGGTCCGCAAGCTCAAGGCGGCCGGCACCGTCCCGGTCGCGCTGGCCGGCAAGGACAAGTGGCCGGGCCACTACTACTGGGCCTACCTGGCGATGCGCATCGGCGGGCTCGGCGCCCTGCAACAGGCCGCCAAGGACAAGAACTTCGACACCCCCGACTTCGTCGCCGCCGGTGAACGGCTCAAGGAACTGGTCGACCTGCAACCGTTCCAGAAGGGCTTCCTCGGCGCGGAGTACGGCTCCCCGGACGGGCAGGCCGCCACGATGGGCAACGGCGGTGCGGCCATGGAGCTGATGGGCCAGTGGGCCCCGTCGGTACAGGCGTCCAGCTCCACCAGCAAGAAGGGGCTCGGCGACAAGCTCGGCTTCTTCCCGTTCCCGGTCGTCGACGGCGGCAAGGGCGCCGCCTCGGAGGCGTTCGGCGGCGGCAACGGCTTCGCCGTCGGCAAGGACGCCCCCGCGTCCACCGTCGACTTCCTCAAGTTCCTGCTCAGCGCCGACAACCAGCGCAAGGCCGCCCAGACCGGTGCGGTGCTGCCGACGGTCAAGGACGCCGCCTCGGCCATCGCCGACCCGAACAACAAGATCGTCGCGGAGAACCTGGCCAGCGCCACCGGCTTCCAGCTCTACCTCGACCAGGCGTACCCGCCGGCCGTCGGCCAGCAGGTCAACGACAGCGTCGCCGAACTGGTCGCCGGCAACAAGTCGCCCGCGCAGATCGTCAAGGACATCACCCAGGTGGCGAAGAGCCAGTAGCCATGACCAATCCCCACCGATCCGTAGCCGGCGGCGAGAACCGAGTGGAGCAGGCATGACCAGGCCATCGACCGTGCCGCAGGGATGGCGCGGCGACCCGGCGACCGACCCGCCGGCACCGGGGCCGGGCACCGCGCGACAGCGCGGCCGCCAGCCCCGGTCGGGCCGCCGGGGCACCCTCGCCGCCTTCCTCACCCCGTCCCTGGTGCTGTTCCTGCTGCTGGTCGTCGCGCCCATCGTGGTGGCCAGCTACGCCAGCCTCTACAAGTGGAACGGCTTCGGCCTGCCGGAGAACTACGTCGGGCTGGACAACTACACCCGCGCCTTCGCCGACCCGACCTTCCGTGGCGACCTGTGGCGCGGCCTGGTGCTGATCGTGCTGGCCGTGGCGGTCCAGCTACCCGTCGCGCTGGCCCTGGCCATGCTGCTCAACCAGCCGCTGCGGGGCCGGGCCGTCTACCGGCTGATCTTCTTCGCCCCGTACGTGCTCTCCGAGGTCACCACGGCCGTGCTGTTCACCCTGGTGTTCTCACCCAACCGGGGGCTGGGTGACACGATCGCCCGGTGGCTGGGCGCCGACGCGGGCACCATCTTCGGGGACCCGGACACCGTGCTGATCGCCGTCTTCCTGGTGGTCTCCTGGAAGTACTTCGGTCTCTACATGATCCTCTTCCTGGCCGCCCGGCAGGGCATCCCCAAGGAGTTGTCCGAGGCGGCCGTCACCGACGGCGCCAGCGCCTGGCAGAGCTTCCGGCACGTGACCCTGCCGCTGCTCGGGCCGACGATCCGGATCAGCGTGTTCCTGTCGGTCATCGGCACCATCCAGCTCTTCGACATGGTCTGGGTGCTCACCGGCGGCGGCCCGATCCACGCGTCGGAAACCATGGCGGTGACGATGTACCAGTACGGCTTCCGCCGCTTCGAGGTCGGCTACGCCAGTGCGATCAGCATCGTCATGTTCGTCCTGAGCCTCGTCTTCGCCCTCTTCTACCAGCGCGTCGTCCTGCGCCGGGACACCGAGGGCGCGATCACCAACCAAGGAGACCAGCGATGACCGGCACGGCGAATCCTGCCCTGCGGACCCGCCGCCTCGTGCTGCACCTCGGCTGTGTCGCCGTCGGCGCGCTCATCGTCGTACCGGTCTGGTTCGGGGTGCTCGGCGGGTTCAAGGACAACGGGCAACTCTCCACCAACCCCCTCGGCTGGCCCGACCCGTGGGTGCCCGGGAACTACACCGGCATCCTCGCCTCCGAGGTCTTCTGGCGGCAACTGGGCAACAGCCTGCTCATCGCCGTGACCAGCACGCTCGTCGTCGTCGTCGCGGCGGCGATGGCCGCGTTCGTCTTCGCACGCTTCGCCTTCCGGGGCCGGGAACTGCTGTTCACCCTGTTCGCGATCGGCCTGATGTTCCCGTTCGCGGTGGCGATCCTGCCGCTGTTCGTCCTGCTGCGCGGCATGGGCCTGCTGGACAACCCGCTCGGGGTGATCCTGCCCCAGGCCGCCTTCGGGCTGCCGATCACCATCGTCATCCTGAGCCAGTTCTTCCGCACCATCCCCGGCGAGGTCGAGGAGGCCGCGATCCTCGACGGATGCGGCCCCTTCGGCTTCTTCTGGCGGATCCTGCTGCCGATGGCCCGCCCCGCCCTGGCCACCGTCTCCGTGCTGGCGGTCGTGAGTAGCTGGAACAACTTCATGCTGCCGCTGGTCGTCTTCACCGACCAGAGCTGGTGGACGCTCCCGGTCGGGGTCCAGGCGTTCCAGGGCCAGTACGCCGACGACACCGCCCGGGTGCTCGCCTACGTCGTGCTGTCCATGCTCCCGGCCCTGGGCTTCTACGCCGTGGCCGAACGCCAGCTCATCGGCGGCCTGGCCGGCAGCGTCAAGGGGTGAGTCCCCTCCGCTGCGATAGCCTTCTGCGACCGTAGGTTCCAGCCAGACGAAAGGGCGGACCGTGGGCTCCGACAACGGCCGAAACGTCACCATCGCGATGATCGCGCGTCTGGCCGGCGTCTCCGTGCCCACGGTCTCCCGGGTCATCAACGGCCGTTCCGACGTCGCCCCGCAGACCCGGGAACGGGTCGAGGAGCTGCTCAACCGGCACGGCTACCGCCGTCGCTCGGCGGCCAGGCGCACCAGTGCCGCCCTGATCGACCTGGTCTTCAACGACCTGGACAGCCCGTGGGCGGTGGAGATCATCCGGGGGGTGGAGGACGTGGCGCAGAGCAGCGGCGCGGGCACCGTCGTCTCGGCCATCCACCGGCGCACCTCCTCGGCGAAGCAGTGGCTCGACAACATGCGCATCCGGTCCAGCGAGGGCGTCATCTTCGTGACCTCGATGGTGGAACCACCGCTGCAGGCCGAGCTGCGCCGGCTGCACCTCCCGGTGGTCATCGTCGACCCCGCCGGGGTCGCCCCGCAGGAGGCGCCCACCATCGGCGCCACCAACTGGGCGGGCAGCCTGCGGGCCACCCAGTACCTGCTCGGCCTCGGCCACCGCCGCATCGGCTTCATCGCCGGTCCACCGCAGCTCATGTGCAGCCGGGCCCGGATGGACGGCTACCGGGCCGCGCTCGACGCCGCCGGTGTCGCGCTCGACGACACCCTCGTCCGCCCCGGCAACTTCTACCACGAGGCCGGCTACACCGCCGGCACCCAACTGCTGGCCCTGCCCGACCCGCCCACCGCCATCTTCGCCTCCAGCGACCAGATGGCGCTCGGCGTCTACGAGGCGGTCCGCAAACGCGGACTACGGGTGCCCGACGACATCAGCGTGGTCGGATTCGACGACCTGCCGGAGGTCCGGTGGTGCTCCCCGCCGCTGACCACGATCCGGCAGCCGCTGGCCGAGATGGGCATGCTGGCCGCACGCACCGTGCTGCGACTCGCCCGGGGCGAGAAGATCGAGAGCCCGCGTGTCGAACTCGCCACCGATCTGGTCATCCGCGACAGCGCCGCGCCACCCCGGCGCCGCTGACCAGTTCGTGGCCGTGACTCATACCCTTACCCCCATGACAGTCGACCGTCGAGCGGTGGCCATCGGCGCGGTCCTGGGCGGCTTTCTGCTCGGCTTCCTCGACTTCGTGTGGATCAGGTTCGTCCCGTATCCGTTCGCGGAGCTGGGAAACTCCAGCGCGGTGTGGGCGGTCGCCGCCTTCGTGTTCGGGTACCAGGTGAGGTCCGGGTGGGTGCGCGCGGCGCTCGGCGCGGTGGCGTTGCTCGTTGTCGCGGTGCCCAGCTACTACCTCGTCGCCGCGTTGATCCAGCAGGACGACATCTCCGTCGTGTGGGCGGCGTCGTCGTTGCTGTGGATGTTCTTCGGGGTGCTCGCCGGTGTGGTCTTCGGCGTCGCCGGCGTCTGGGCCCGCGCCGCCGGCTGGCGGCAGACCGTCGGTGTCGCGCTGCCCGGCGCGGTGCTGTTCGCCGAGGCGGCCCTGCTGGCCCGACGGATCGGCGATCCCGACTACGGCGGCGGCAGGGTGTGGTCCGTCGTCATCGCCGCCACGCTCGGCGTGCTGCTCATCGTGCTGGTGGCCAGGACGGCCCGGCGGCGGGCGCTGGCGTTGGCCGCGGCCCTGCCCCTCGCGCTGGTGGGGTTCGCGGGCTTCCTGGTCGCGGGTTTCGGTTGAGCGGTGACGCGGGTGGTCCCTCGACGGCCCGCCCACCGGGCGGTCGACTCGACCAGGGGACGGGTCGGGCCGTGGCCCACTAGGCTCGGTACGGAGGTGACGGGAATGAAGCTCGGGCTGCACTACTGGACCTACTCGACCCCGGCCGACCCGGCGGCGATCGCGCCGACCCTGGTCGAGGCGGCCACCATCGCCGAGCAGGCCGGCGTCGCGTCCTTCACGGTGATGGACCACTACTTCCAGATGGAGGCGCAGGCCCCGGCCGGGGAGCCGATGCTGGAGGCGTACACGACCCTGGGCTTCGTCGCGGCGGTGACCCGGCAGATGACGCTGGGGGTGCTGGTCACCGGGGTGATGTACCGGTATCCGGGGCTGCTCGCCAAGATCGTGACCACGCTGGACGTGCTCTCCGGCGGCCGGGCCAGGCTCGGCATCGGCGCGTCCTGGTACGAGCGAGAGCAGCGTGGCCTCGGCGTGCCCGTCGTCCCGGTGGGCGAGCGGTTCGAACGGCTGGAGGAGACGCTCCGGATCTGCCGGCAGATGTGGAGCGACGACAACGGGCCGTTCGACGGTCGGCACTACCGGCTCACCGAGACGCTCAACTCGCCGCAGCCGCTGAGTCGCCCGCACCCGCCGATCATGATCGGCGGGGGTGGCGAGAAGAAGACCCTGCTGCTGGTGGCCCGGTACGCCGACGCCTGCAACCTGTTCGGCACCAGCCCGGCGGAGGTGGCGCGCAAGCTGGACGTGCTGCGCGGTCACTGCGCCGCCGAGGGCCGCGACTACGACACCGTCGACAAGACGGTCGTCGTGTCCCGGCCGGCGCTGGCCGACGTCGACGCGTTCGTCGCCGAGGTGGCCGAATACGCCGCGCTCGGGGTGACCGAGGTGCAGGTGATGCCGGACCGGCACCCGGTGGAGTTCACCCGCCGGATCGCCGACGAGGTGCTGCCGAGACTGGCCGGCATCGGCTGACCCGCCTGCCGTCCGCCCGCCGGCAGGCGGCGAGCGGACGGCGAGCCGGTCACTGGGACAGGTGGGCGACCTCCTCGGCGGTGAGCCGCAGGCTGGCGGGCGCCGTGCCACGCGCCGCCGGGGTGGCCGGCGGGTTGGCGGGCCGCCGCCGGTGCCAGTCGGTGACCGCCTGATAGGCGGCGGTCACCGAGAGCAGCCGGTCCTCGCCGTAGGGCAGACCGCCGAGGATGGTGCCGATCGGTACGCCGTCGGCGGTGAATCCGATCGGGAAGGCGATCTCCGGCAGGCCGAGGATGTCGAACGGCACCGGGCTGGTCTGCACCACCACGTCGCACGAGTCGAAGAGCTGGTCCAGGACCCGCTCCATCAGCAGCAGCTTGGCCCGCTGGCCGGTGATGAACTCGTTGCCGCCCAGCAGCGCGCCCTGCAACCAGCCCGTTACCGACACCCCGAAGCCGCGCAGGTCGGTACGCAGGTACGGCAGGAACGGCTCACTGCGCTCCGGCAGCCGTACGTTGTTGAACGCGGTGCCGGTGAGCAGGTCCCACTCGTCGGGCAGCGGCACGTCGACCACGGTGGCGCCGGGGATCGCGGCGAGCTTCGCCAGGTACGCCTGCCGGGCCAGCGCGGTCTCCGAGGTGCCGGCGGTGAACCCGGGCAGCACGCCGATGCGGGTCTTCCAGCGCAGCTTCAGCCGGCCACCCTGGTACGTCGGGGAGGCCGCGTCGATCAGCTTCGGCACCTCGGGCAGGCCCTGCGTACGCGGGTCGGCCGGGTCCGCGCCGGCCATCGCGGTGAGCATGATGGCCGCGTCCTTGGCGTCGCGGGCCAGCGGACCGGGGTGGTCGCGGGTGTAGCTGAGCGGGATGATCCCGTGCAGCGAGACCCGGCCCATCGTCGGCTTGAGGCCGGTGAGGTTCTGCGCGTTGGACGGCGCGGTGATCGAGCCGCCGGTCTGGGTGCCGGTGCCGGAGGCGGCGAGTCGTCCGGCGACGGCGGTGGCCGTACCGGTGGACGAGCCGCCGGGGTCGGTGCGGACGTTGGTGGGGGTCCACGCGTTGACCGTGGTGACCACCCCGCTGGGGGTGGTGGCCCGGGTGGTGGCCAGCGGGCCCATCTGGGTCTTGCCCAGCACGATCGCCCCGCCACCGTCGACCAGTCGCGCCACTGCGGTCGCGTCGAACGGCGGCCGGAAGTCGGCGAACAGGTACGAGTTGGCGGTGGTGGGCACACCTGCGGTGTAGTAGTTGTCCTTGATGGCGAGCGGGATGCCGTGCAGTGCGCCCCGGTGGGGCTTCTTCGCCAGGGCGCGGGCCGCCTTGACCGCCGTGTCGGCGAGCACCAGGTTGAACGCCTGGTACGTGAGGTCGTAGGTAGCGATGCGGGCCAGGTACGCCTCGACCAGCTTCTCCGGGGTGAGCTTGCCGGCGCGGATCAGCCAGGCCGCCTCGGCGACGGTCAGCTCGGTCGGGTCGGCCACCGCCTCCGGGCGTGGCGTGACGTAGGCGCTCGGCACGTTCAGCGCCGGGTTGTACCGGCCGGCCGGTGGGGATGTTCGGCCGACGTCGGCCGCCGACGCCACGGCGGGCAGCCCGACGGCCGCGCCCACCGCCGACGCGGCGGCCAGCGTCGCGGTGCGGGCGAGGAAGGCACGTCGGTCGACGCCGTGGTCAGCCGGTGCGGTGCTCATCACTTCCGCCATTCTGTGCTGATCGAGGGGTAGAGCATCGGCGCCGGCTGCTGGGACAGGGCGCTGGCGACGGCCGGGTCGGTGCCGGCCGGCGCGGGAAGCTGGTACGCGGCGAGCGCGCCCACCGTGCCGCGGACGAACGAGCGCAGGGACGCCAGCACGGCGTCCCGGCCGGGGGAGCCGGTCTCCGGGTCGGCGGCGCTGCCGGCCGGAAGTTGGTCAAGGTCGATCCCGAGGGACGCGAGCCGGGCGCGGATGAGGACGTCCAGTTCGGTGTCGGTCGGTGGAGTGGGGGCCATGACGCTCCTTGAGGGGTGGGAGACGATGACCCACTGTCGGGCCGGATCGTGTCACCGGCGTGAAGAGTCGATCTCGGCGCGGTGAAGCAACGCAGGTCAATGCCCCTGCGGGCGGCTGAGACGAGCGGTGTGCGGCCGGCCGTGCGGTCACCGCCGGTCGTGTCGACCGCCCCGCCCCCGCCGCGCCCCCGCCCCGCCCCCGCCGCGCCCCCGCCCCGCCGCGCCCCCGCCCCCGCCCCCGCCGCATCGTCCCGTGACCGCCACCCGGCACCGGTGGAGTGCGGGGGTCGACGTCGGACGCCCCCCGGGGCCGGTCCCGTCCCCGGCATGGGCGACGCTGTCACCCGTCGCCCCGTTCCCGATGGAGGACCGATGTTCGCTCCGCTGCGGTACGCCGCGTTCCGCTACCTGGCCGCCGGCCGGCTGGTGAACATGCTCGGCAACGCGGTCGCGCCCATCGCGCTGGCCTTCGCCGTGCTCGACCTGACCGGCTCGGTGCGTGACCTGGGCCTGGTGGTCGGCGCGAGGTCGCTGATGAACGTGCTGTTCGTGCTCTTCGGCGGGGTGCTGGCCGACCGGGTTCCGCGCCGGGTGGTGCTGGTCGGCTCCAACCTGCTCGGTGCGCTGACCCAGGGGGCGGTGGCCGCCCTGGTGCTCACCGGTACGGCGACGATCCCGCTGCTGCTGGCGCTCGGCGCGGCCAACGGCGTGGTGAGCGCGCTGGCCCAACCGGCCTCGGCCGCCGCGACCCCGCAGACGGTGCCGGCGGAGCTGATCCAGCCGGCGAACGCGATCATCCGGCTCGGCATGAACGCCGGCATGATCGGCGGTGCGGCGCTCGGTGGCCTCCTGGTGGCGGCGGTCGGGCCCGGCTGGGGCCTCGCCGTCGACGCGCTCACCTTCGCCGTCGCGGCGGTCGCCTTCACCGGAGTCCGGATCCCCACCGCCCGGGTGCGGGGCGCCGGCGCCAGCATCGTCGCCGACCTGCGGGAGGGCTGGACCGAGTTCACCGCGCGGACCTGGGTCTGGGCGGTGGTGCTCGGCTTCATGATCCTCAACGCGGCGTTGGCCGGCGGCGTGAACGTGCTCGGTCCGGTCGTGGCGGACGAGACGATCGGCCGTACCGCCTGGGGTGTGGTGCTGGCGGCGGAGACCGCCGGCATGGTCGTCGGCGGGGTCATCGCGCTGCGGATCCGGGTACGCCGGCTGCTGCTGCTCGGGGTGACCTGCATGTTCGCCGAGTCGTTCCTGTTGCTGGGGCTGGCCCTGGCGCCGACCGTCGTCGTGTTGGTGACCGCCGGGGTGGCGGTCGGGATCGCCGTCGAACAGTTCGCGGTGGCCTGGGAGACCTCGATCGCGCAGCACATTCCGGCCGACCGGCTGGCCCGGGTCTACTCGTACGACATGTTGGGGTCCTTCGTCGCCATCCCCCTCGGCCAGGTGGCGGTCGGGCCGGTCGCCGCGGTGATCGGCAGCCGCGACACGCTGCTGATTCTCGCGGCCCTGGTGGTGCTCTCCGTCCTCGGCATGCTGACCAGTCGGGACGTCCGCCGGCTGGCGGCGGTGGCCCCCGCCCGCGCCACCGGCACGGCGCCCGCCGGGCCGACCGACGACGCCCCGGTCACCGCACCCACGGAACCGGCCGCCCGGGCCTGACCGGACCGCCGCCCGGGACGGGGTGGGCTGCCGCTCAGCCGGCCATGGCGCGACGGCAGCGGTCGAGCTCCGCGCGCAGGTCACGGCGGAGCGCCCGGTCCAGGTCGGGCTGGGCGAGCGCGGCGGTGAAGTCGCGGGCGGCGTCGTCCCACCGGCCGAGCCGCATCAGCGCGGTACCCCGGTTGTAGTGGGGCACGGGGGCCGCCGACAGCGCCACCGCCCGGTCCAGGTCGGCCACCGCGGCGACCACGTCGCCACGGTCGAACCGGACGGCGGCCCGGTTCGTCCATGCCTCGACCAGCTCCGGATCCCCGGCCAGGGCCCGGGTGAGCAGGTCGTCGGCTTCGGCGAGGTCGCCGCGCTCCGCGCGGATCAGCCCGAGGGTGCACAGCAGCGCGGGCTCCTGTGGGGCCAACGCCAGCCCGGCCCGCGCGCCCCGCTCGGCCGCCTCGAACGCGCCGCCCTCGACGTGCAGGTTGACCAGGGCGATCCGGGCGTCGAGGTGCCCGGGGTCGATGGCCAGGACGCGGTCCAGGTCGTCGCGGGCCCGTTCGGCGCGGCCCCGCTCCTGCTGGAGCACCGCCCGGTTGTAGTACGCCTCCGGCAGGTGCGGTCCCAGGCGGATCGCGGTGTCGTAATCCCTGATCGCGGCCGGGTGTCGCCCGGCCGCCCGGTGCAGGGCCGCCCGGTCCACGTAGTACTCGCAGTTGTCGGGATCGTGGGCGATCACGGTGTCGAGTTCGGCCAGGGCCCGGGCCGGATCGCCGAGGGCCAGGTGCACCTGCGCCCGGTTGTGCCGTAGCCGGGCCAGGTCCTGGGGGCGTTCGCCCGGGGCGAGCACCGCCGTCAGCCGGGCCAGCCCGCTGTCGATCATCCGTAGCGCGCGGGCGGGCTCGCCCGCCCTGCTGTCCAGCAACGCGAGGCCCTGCTCGTAGAAGACGGTGGACAGCACCCGCTGTCGCGGGTCGGTCAGCCCGGCGGCCAGGTGGAGCGCCCGCTCCAGCCACTGCCGCGCCTGCGCCGGGTCCTGGTCGGCGGCCGGCAGGTGTCGCGCGTACAGCATGGCGGTGGCGTACGCGGCCGACATGGTGATCTTCGGATCGTCGGTGGCGGCGCGGACCTCGTGGTAGAGGTCGAGCGCTTCGGCGGCATCGTCCAGGGCCGCCAGGGCGGTGGCCAGGCCGGTGGTGAACGCCCACCAGTTCCGCAGGTCGCCGGCCGGGGTCACCAGGGCGCGCCCGCGCCGGGCGGTGCGGGCGGCGTGGTGGTAGAAGCCGCGGGCCAGGCTGTCGCCGAGGGCGGTGCGGATCGCGTCCGGGGTCGGCTCGGCCGCCACCGGCCGATGGGCGTCGCCGTCGCGCAGGTCCAGGCGCACCGGGTCCGGTCCGAGCCGCCGGGTCAGCGTGTCCAGCAGCTCGCGGGTGGTCTCGTCGGCGTGGTCGACGTGGTCGAACCGCACCGTCACCGGGTGTCGGAGGGTGCCCGCCCAGGCCGCGACGAGCTCCGCCGCGCCGTACGCCAGGCAGGCGGTGCGCCGGGCGGGATGGAACCGGATCGGCTCCTCCTCGGCGGCGGTGCGGGCCGCCGGGTCGAGCCGGGGCGCGATGGCCTGCAACTCGACCTCGTGGCGGGACGCCAGGCGGGGGCGCTCGGCGGCGATCCGGCGGAGAAAGGCCGCGACCCCGGCGTACGGGCCGTGGTCGCGGTGGCAGTCGTAGCGCTCGGGCCCGCCGGTCACGGCCGGCCCGAGCGCCGCAGGGGCGGGCGCCCGGGAGCGCCCGCCGGGCCGGCAGTTACCAGCACCACTCGATCCAGAGCCGGCGGGCGCCGGACACCAGACGCAGCGTGTTCCTACGGCGGACGGTCATCTTCTTCATGGGCACCTCCGTTGTACTCCACTCAGGACTGGCCAGAGCGTAGTCCCGATCAACAGAAATATGAAGACGGTTCGTGAGAGCCGCCCGCGCCGGCCGGCTTGCCCAGGTCAGACCAGAAGAGTCGCCAGTTGGCAGCACGACGGACCGCCACGGCTGCACGTCGGCGGCACCGGATGGCGACGGACCCGTTGCCGCCGCGCTGATCGGCGTCGCCGCGACGGATCCGCGACGGCGCCCCGGCGGCATTGACACCTACCGCTATCCATTCCAAGGTCTGAGGAACTGTCTCCCCGTCGAAGGGCTGCACGATGGTCGACAACGCGCACACGTACGTCATCGTCGGGGCTGGGCCCGCGGGGCTCCAGCTCAGCTACTACCTCCAGCAGCAGGGCGCCGACTACGTGACGCTCGAGCGCGGCGACGAGCCGGGCGGGTTCTTCCGGCGTTTCCCGCGGCACCGCCGGCTCATCTCGCTCAACAAGGTGCACACCGACAGCACGGATCCGGAGATCCGGCTGCGGTGGGACTGGAACTCGCTGCTCAACGAGTCCCCGGACCTGCTGTTTCCGAAGTTCAGCGACGAGTACCTGCCCGCGGCCGACGACCTGGTGCGCTACCTCGCCGAGTTCCAGCGGACCTACCGGCTCAACGTCCGGTACGGCACCACGGTCGACCGGATCACCCGGACGGGCGACGGGTTCACGGTCGGCACCGACCGAGGAGAGGTGCGGGCCCGCTGCCTCGTCGTGGCGACCGGCTGGGGCCTGCCGTTCGTGCCGGCGGTCAAGGGCATCGAACACGCCCTCGGCTACGAGGACATGGACGTCGACCCGGCGGCGTACGCCGGCAAGCGGGTCCTCATCATCGGCAAGGGCAACTCGGCGTTCGAGACCGCGTCGGCCGTCCTGGGCAAGGCGTCGATGGTGCACCTCGCCAGCCGGCAGCCGCTGCGGCTCGCGTGGAACACCAAGCACCCCGGGGACGTCCGTGGCCAGTACGGCGCGATCCTCGACAGCTACCAGTTCAAGACGTTGCACTCGGTGCTCGACTGCACCATCGACGAGATCCGGCCGGTCGACGGGCGGTTCCAGGTGTCGATCACCTACACCCACGCCCAGGGCGAGACCGCCGTGCTCGACTACCACGCGGTGCTGCGCTGCACCGGCTTCCGGATGGACACCGCCCTGTTCGACCCGGCCTGCCGTCCCGCCATGGTGCGTGACGACCGGATGCCCGGGCTGCGCCCCGACTGGCAGTCGAGCAACATCGACGACCTGTACTTCGCCGGCACCATCGCCCAGGCCCGGGACGTGAAGCACGCGTCGTCGCCATTCATCGACGGCTTTCGGTACAACCTGCGCACCCTGACCCGGATCCTGCGGGAGCGGTACGACGACGTGCCGTTGTCCTTCGCGACGACGCCGGCCGACGCGGCGTCCCTGGCCAAGCTGATGCTCGACCGGGTCAACTGGAGCTCGGCGCTGTGGACCCAGTTCGAGTACCTCTGCGACGTCTTCGTGCGCGACGACTCCACCGGCGACTTCCAGCACTACGAGGACCTGCCGGAGGACTACGCCGTCGAGCGCTTCGCGGACGCCACGCACTGGTACACGCTCGCGCTCCGGTGGGGCCGCGACGACTACGGGGACGTCTTCGCCATCGAACGGCACCCGAGCCCCGACCGGGCCCGTGAGAGCGCCTTCATCCACCCGGTGATCCGCCGGTACCGGGGTACCGAACTGCTCGCCGAGCAACACCTGCTGGAGGATCTGCTGGCCGAGTGGCGGCGGCCGGACCGGCACGTCGAGCCGCTGGTCGAGTTCCTGACCGGGAACCTCACCAACGGATCATGACCTCGTCGAGCGGCTTGCGGGCCAGGTCGGGGACCCGGGCGTCCGGCGCCGGGTACCCGACCGGCATCACCACGTACGGGCGCTCCTGCGGCGGACGCTCGCACACCTCGTTGAGGAACCGCATCGGGCTGGGCGTGTGGGTCAGCGTGGCCAGGCCGGCGTGGTGCAGCGCGGTGATCAGCAGGCCGACCGCGATGCCGACGGACTCCTTGACGTAGTACGGCTTCGGGCTCTGCGGCCCCTGGTGGACCTCGAAGACGACGATGACGGCCGGCGCGGTCTCCAGGAACGGCTTCTGCCAGTCGGTGCCGAGCGGGGCGATCGCGCCCAGCCACTCCGGCGAGGCGCGGCGCTGGTAGAAGGTGCGCTCCTCGGCCTCCGCCGCCTCGCGCAGCCGGCGCTTGCGGGCCGGGTCGGTCAGCACGACGAACCGCCACGGCTGCACGTTGGCGCCACTGGGTGCGGTCGACGCGGCCCTGATCGCGGCCTCGATCACCCCGTCCGGCAGCGGGTCGGCGACGAAGTCACGGACGGAGCGGCGTCGGGCCATCCGGTCCGCGAACGCCTCCGCCTCGCGCACCATGTCGGCCGGCGGCCGGCGGTCGTGTTGGACCGGGACCGTGGGTAGCAGGACTGTGTCGGTCACCTCGCGCCTCCCCTGGGAGAATCGGGCGGTCCGGCCGTCACGGGGGAGGAACCCCGCCTGCCTCCCGGTGCCGGTTTTTCCCAGCATTTCCGAGGACGGGCGGTTCGTCGTTACGCCAGCGTGCTTTCTTCGAAAGTGGGCACGTCGGGCGCGGTCCGGGCGACGAGTTCGTCGACCACGTCGGTGAGGCGTCCACGCGGTGCCGCCGCCGCCCGCTGCCGGGTCGCCCCGTCGCCGTGCCCGGCCAGCCCGGCCAGCCACTCCTCCACCCGGCGGTGGTCGCCCGCCTCCTCCAGCGCCGGGCGGGCGAGCCCGACCAGCCGCCCGGCGAGGTCCGGGGCGGGCGACAGCCGGCCGGTGACGACGTCGACGCCGTGGCCACCCATCCCGTCGCGGGCGGCCCGCCAGTACGCCAGCCGCATGATCTCCGGGACGAGCCTCGGTCCCTCGTCGCCCCGGTCGACGGCGGCTCCGGCCGTGACCACCAGGGCGCGTACCAGGGCGGCGAGGGCGGCGGACTCGGCCGCGCCGACGGGCACGTCGGCCACCCGCACCTCGAGCGTGGGCTGGTGTGTCGACAGCCGGAGATCCCAGAAGATCGTCCCGGGGTCGACCAGCGCGCCCGCCTCCAGCAGGGTGTCCACGTGGGCGTCGTACTGCCGGGCGGACGTCAGGTACGGCGGCGGGCCGGCCACCGGCCAGCGCTGCCAGGTGACGGTGCGCCAGCTCGCGTACCCGGTGTCGCGCTCGGACCAGTAGGGCGAGTTGGCCGTCAGCGCCAGGAGCACCGGCAGGTGCTGGCGCAGATGGTTGCAGATCAGCACGGCCCGGTCCCGGTCGGGCTGCTCGACGTGGACGTGGACGGCGCAGATGGCGAGTTCGTCGTGCAGCCCACGGTAGGTGGCGGTACCACGGTCCTGGCGCGGCCCTTCGGTGATCGGCGGCGGCACGGCCCGACCGAGCACCGGCGTGCCGCTGGCCATCACCCGCAGGCCCGCCGAGCGGGCGGCGGCCTGGATCGCCGCCCGGCCGGCGGTGAGCTGCGCGGCGAGGTCCGCCACGGCGTGGCAGGGGTCGGTGCGGGTCTCGACCTGGAGCTTCGTGATCTCGCCGCCCACCCGGACGCCGAGCGCCGGGCGCGCCCGGTCGACGACGGTGGCCGCCTCCGGTACGACCTCGCCACGGTCGGCGTCGACGACGAGGAACTCCTCCTCGACGCCGAGCCGGGGGATGGGCGATTCGGATCGCTGTTCCGTAGCCATGCGCACGACCGGGCCCCTCGCTGCCGGTCGGTTGCCGGCAGTGAGCACCCTACGGGGTTTCTACGACGGATCGACGTTCGACGCGCTCCATGGTGGACAGCCGGTCGACCAGCCCGGCCAGCAGCGCGGTGCGTTCCGGCATCCGGTCGAGGTCGACGTACTCGTCCTGGGCGTGCGCGCCGCCACCGACCGCGCCCAGGCCGTCGAGGGTCGGCACGCCCACGGCGGCGGTGAAGTTGCCGTCGGACGCGCCGGCGGCGTGTGCGCCGGCGGGTGCCGGGATGCCGAGCTGGCCGGCGATCCGCTGGACGAGCTCCAGGAGGGGCCGGGCGAGCTCCGGGGACATGGGGTGGCGGTTGATCCTGCCCTCGACGACCAGGGTCGCCTCGGGCAGGAACGGCGCCAACGCGTGGATGGCCCGGTCGACGCGTTCGAGTTCGGCGGTGGTCCAGGCCCGGACGTCGACGGCCAGGCTGGCCCGCTCGGGCACCGTGTTGGTGGTGGTGCCGGCGGACAGCAGGGTCGGTGTGACGGAGGTGCCGGCGCTGTCCGCCGCGCCGAGCGCGCGCAGCGTGAGGATCTGGTGGGCGACCTCGACCGTGGCGTTGATCCCGCGCTGTGGTTCGACGCCGGCGTGGGCGGCGCGGCCCCGCACGGTGAGGTGGTACACCGAACCGCCCTTGCGGGCCACCTTCACCTGCCCGTCCGGGGTGGCCGCCTCACAGACCAGGACCGCGCCCGAGCGCCGCGCCTCCCGTTCGATCAGCGGCCGTGAGGTGACGGACCCGGTCTCCTCGTCGCAGGTGAGCAGCACGCCGACCGTCGAGGTGTCGTCGAGCAGGCGCAGCGCCGTGAACATCTGCACGATGCCGGCCTTCATGTCGCACACGCCGGGGCCGGTCGCGATGTCCTTTCGCACGGTGAAGGGCCGGGACCGGATCGTGCCGACCGGGAAGACGGTGTCGAAGTGGCCGAGGAGCAGGACGCGCTGGTGGGTGGCCGGCCACAGCAGGTGCGGCAGGCCGTCCACGACGACCCGCCGGGCGGGCCGGCCGAGCGCTTCCTCCCCCCACCCGGCGAGCAGGTCGGCGCAGGCGTCGAGATGGGGCAGCGAGCCCGGTGCCGACTCGGCCGCGACGAGCGTGCCCAGCCGATCGACCATCTCTGCCCGGAGTCGTTTCGCGGCGTCGAGCAGTGCGCGCGGGTGGTCCATCGATCCCTCCGGCCTCAACGGGTGACGGGCCTGGCCAGGCGTGGTCTGTCCACCATCGCAGCGGGGTCGGTCCCGGTCACCCTTGTCCGTGCTCAGATGGCCGATTCCTCCGGCGCGGCGAAGCTTGACCCGTTCCGGCGGTGGTGGGACGTTGGCCTGGTTGGTGCGGGCGAATTGGTGACAACCGTCACATCTGGTGTGGCGGGCCGGTGGGCTGGTTACCGAGGTCGAGGGGTGGCCGGGCCCGCTCCGTCCGCATCCCGGGTGACGGCGTCGGCCACCTGACGGCCGGCACCCGGGATCGTCCTGCGGGCGGTGCCCGAGCCGCCGGTCGCCAGGCAGTGCCTGATCCGAGGTAAGGAGTTCCGCGTGACCACACAAGAACGTCCGCCGACCACCACGGACGCCGGGGTTCCGGTCGCCAGTGACGAGCACTCGCTGTCCGTCGGGCCGGACGGTCCGCTGCTGTTGCAGGACCACTACCTGATCGAGCAGATGGCGAACTTCAACCGGGAGCGCATCGCGGAGCGGCAGCCGCACGCGAAGGGTGGCGGGGCGTTCGGCACCTTCCAGGTGACCCAGGACGTCAGCGCCCTCACCCGGGCGGCCGTGTTCCAGCCCGGCGCCGAGACCGACGTGGTCGTCCGGTTCTCCACCGTCGCCGGTGAGCGGGGCAGCCCCGACACCTGGCGTGACCCGCGCGGGTTCGCGGTGAAGTTCTACACCGCCGACGGAAACCTGGATCTGGTCGGGAACAACACGCCGGTCTTCTTCATCAAGGACCCGATGAAGTTCCAGCACTTCATCCGGTCGCAGAAGCGCCGTGCGGACAACAACCTGCGCGACCACGACATGCAGTGGGACTTCTGGACGCTGTCGCCGGAGTCGGCGCACCAGGTCACCTGGCTGATGGGGGACCGGGGCATCCCGCGTACCTGGCGGCACATGAACGGGTACGGCAGCCACACGTACCTGTGGATCAACGCGCAGGGGGAGCGGTCCTGGGTCAAGTACCACTTCAAGACCGACCAGGGCGTCGAGTTCTTCACCCAGGACGAGGGCGACCAGATGGCGTCGGCCGACACCGACTACCACCAGCGCGACCTGTTCGCGCACATCGAGGCCGGGCAGTTCCCGTCCTGGACGCTGCACGTGCAGGTGATGCCCTTCGAGGACGCCCGGACGTACCGGTTCAACCCGTTCGACCTGACCAAGGTGTGGCCGCACGGCGACTACCCGCTGCGTGAGGTCGGCCGGATGACGCTGGACCGCAACGTCACCGACTACCACACCGAGATGGAGCAGGTGGCGTTCGAGCCGAACAACGTGGTGCCCGGCACCGGCCTGTCGCCGGACAAGATGCTGCTCGCCCGGGGCTTCAGCTACTCCGACGCGCACCGGGCCCGGCTCGGGGTCAACTACCGGCAGATCCCGGTGAACGCGCCGAAGGTGCCGGTGCACAGCTACTCCAAGGACGGCGCGATGCGGGTCCAGAACGTCTCCGACCCGGTGTACGCGCCGAACTCGTACGGCGGCCCGCAGGCGCGGCCCGAGCGGACCGACGACGGCGGCCGGTGGTACGCCGACGGCGAGATGGTCCGCGCGGCGTACACCGCGCACGCCGAGGACGACGACTGGGGCCAGGCCGGGACGATGGTGCGTGCGGTGCTCGACGACGCGGCCCGGGGGCGGCTGGTCGACAACATCGTCGGTCACCTGCTCAACGGGGTGAGCGAACCGGTCCTGCTGCGGGCCTTCGAGTACTGGCACAACGTCGACAAGGACCTCGGCGACCGGGTCGAGGCCGGGGTGCGGGCCAAGCAGGGGGAGAAGGACCCGAAGGCCGCCGAGCAGGCCAACCCGGCCCGGTCGAGCATGCAGCACAAGGCCTGACCGCCGGTCGCCGCCGGCCCGACGCCCCCGCGGGGTTCCCTCCGTGGGGGCGTCCGTCCGCTACGACATGTACAGGTACCAGTACGACTGCTGGTCGTACGGGTGCCACTGGTAGACGCAGGTGTAGGAGGCCCAGGCTCCACCCCGGACGAGGCTGTCCCCGAAGTACCGGCAGGCTTCCAGGGTGTAGTAGTAGCCGAACAGGTAGGAGGAGGCGGCGGTGATGGCGGCCGAAGCCGGGCGTGCCACCGGTGTCGCCGCCTGGGCGGGAGCCGCGACGCCGATCAGCAGCGCCCCGCTGACGCCGGCGAGCGCGATGACGTGTCGGCCGCTACCCATGTCGCCTCCTGGAATCAGGTCTCCTCATAACCTGGAAATATAGTCAAGAGTCGATGCATCCCTCGGCTGTGACCACGAGGTTGTCGCCATCCGCGTAACCCGTCGAACCCGACTGGTGATCTCGCCGACGCGGGACCGCCGCGTCACGCATCCGCTCGCGCACCCAGCTCGCCCGCGCGCTCTCCTAGGGCACCACCACGGTGCGGGCGCCCTCGCCCCGGGCCATCCGGGCGAACGCCGCCGGGGCGCCGTCCAGGGTGGTCCGGTCGGTGATCAGCGGGGCGAGGTCGAGGGTGCCGTCGAGTACGGCCCGGGCCAGCTCCGGTACGTCCCGGTCCGGGTCGGAGGACCCGTAGACCGAGGAGCGCAGCGTACGGGCCGAGTGGAAGATGTCCAGGGCGCTCAGGCCGACGACGTCGTCCTTGGCTCCCATGCCCACCACGATCACCTGCCCGCCCCGACGGGTGGCCCGCCAGGCGGCGCGGATGCTGCTGCTGCGCCCCACGCACTCCAGGGCATGGTCGACGCCCCGCCCCCCGGTGAGCGCCCGGACCGCCCGGTTGACCGACTCGTCGGCGAGCAGGAAGTCGGTCGCGCCCACGGCGGCGGCCAGTTCCGCCTTGGCCGGCGACACGTCCACGGCGATCACCGGGCCGGCGCCGGCGGCCCGGGCGGCGGAGACCACCGACAGCCCCACCCCGCCGAGGCCGATGACGGCGACCGAGTCGCCGGGGCGTACCCCGGCGGTGCGGCGGACCGCGCCGACGCCGGTGAGGACGGCGCAGCCGAGCAGCGCGGCGGCCTCGGCGGGCAGCTCCGCGGGGACCGGGATCACCGCGTGCTGCGGCACCACCACCTGCTCGGCGAGGGCGCCGAGGCCGAGGGTGACGTGCAGCGGCTCGCCGGCCGGGGTGCGGCCCCGGGGGACGGCGGGCGCGCCGGCGCGTTCGCAGAGCCACGGTTCGCCGTGCCCGCAGTACCAGCACCGCCGGCACGGCGGCGCCCAGTTGAGCACCACCTGCTCGCCGGGCACCACCCGGGAGACGCCGTCGCCGACCTCGGCCACCACCCCGGCGGCCTCGTGCCCGAGCACCAGCGGGTACGGCGGCGCCAGCGTGCCGTTGAGCATCGACAGGTCGGAGTGGCACACCCCGGCGGCCCGGATCGTTACCCGTACCTCGCCGGGGCCGGGGGCGGGCAGCTCCACCTCCTCCACCCGGGGCGGCTCGCCGACGGCCCGGGCGACCAGCGCCCTCATCGCTGGATCGCCTTGGTCTGGAGGAACTCGTCCAGGCCGTGGCTGCCCAGCTCACGGCCGAGACCGGACTGCTTGTAGCCGCCGAACGGGGCGAGCGGGTTGAACGCGGCGCCGTTGATGTCGACCGCGCCGGTCCGCAGCGCCCGCGCGACCCGCAGCGCCCGCTGCTCGTCGGCGGACCAGACCGCACCGGCCAACCCGTACCGGGAGTTGTTGGCCACCGCGACGGCGTGCGCGTCGTCGTCGACCGGGATTACCGCGAGCACCGGCCCGAAGACCTCCTCCTGGGCCAGCGCGCTGTCCGGGTCGACGTCGGCGATCACCGTCGGGGCGACGAAGAAGCCCCGGTTCGGCACCGGGGCGTCCGGCCCGCCGGCGACCAGCCGGCCGCCGTCGGCCGGGCCCCTGACGATGTGGTCGCGGCCGGTGGCGGTGGACCCGGTGAACGAGACCAGGTCGACCGCCGGGTGGGCGGCGACCGCCTCGCCGGCCTCCGGGCCGGTGCCGGTGACCAGGTTGACCACCCCGGGCGGGAAGCCGGCCGCGTCGACCGCGTCGAAGAGCAGGTACGCCACCAGCGGGGTCAGCTCGCTCGGCTTGAGCACCACCGGGCAGCCGGCGGCCAGGGCCGGCGCGAGCTTCGCCATCATCTGGTGCAGCGGGTAGTTCCACGGGGTGATCGCCCCGACCACGCCGACCGGTTCCCGTACCACCAGTAGCCCCTCACGTCGTCCGAAACTAGCAGTGCAAGTTTCGACTCTAGTATCCGGCGGCGGCCGGCGGGAGGGGCGGCAGCGGCCCGACGGTCCGCTCGTAGGTGCGGGACAGCCCGTCGACGAGCGCGTCCAGGCCGAGGGTGAAGGCGCCCTCGTCGACGCGCTGCTGGTGTTCGGCGAGCCGGTGGGCCTGGGTGAGGTGCGGATACTGCTCGGCGTAGAGCCCCGGGTCCTCGACGAAGCCCCGGGCGAACGAGCCGAGCGCCGAGCCGGCGACGAAGTACCGCATCAGCGCGCCGATGTGGGTCGCCCGTGCCGGTGGCCAGCCCGCGTCGACCAGCCCGCCGTAGACCGCGTCGGCCATGGCCAGCGCGGCCGGTCGACGGCCGGGGCCCCGGGCCAGGTACGGCACGATGTGCGGGTGGGCGGCCAGCGCCGCCCGGTACGAGTGCCCCCACCGGCGGAGCGCCTCCCGCCAGTCGACGGTGCCGAAGAAGGAGACGTCCACCTGTGCGGTGATGCTGTCGGCGACCGCGTCGAGGATCTCGTCCTTGGTGGCGAAGTGGTTGTACAGCGACGGGCCGCGTACGCCGAGCGCGGCGGCGAGCCGGCGGGTGGAGAACCCCTCCAGCCCGTCGGAGTCGATCAGCGCGGCGGCGGCCTCGACGATCCGCTGCCGGCTGAGCAGCGCCTGTCGCGGCCGGGGCATCGCTCTCCTCCTTCTGCTCGGTGATCCGTGCAGAACTCTGCCACAGCGGGGTCTGGACGGAATAAAACTTGCACCGCTAGTTTGTTTCCCATGGACCTTCACCTCTCCGCCGAACGGGTCGGCAGCCGGCCGGCGGAGCACCAGCGGATGGTGGCCGAGCAGACCCCGCTGCGGCGGGTCGCCCAACCGGCGGTGATCGCCTCGGTGATCGGCTTCCTGGCCAGTGACGACGCCTCGTACGTCAGCGGCCAGACCCTGTACGTCAACGGCGGGGCGCGCTGACCCGCGCCACCGCAGAGCATCCGGAGGAGACACATGGACTTCGCACTGACCGACGAACAGCGGGCGGTCCGGGACACCGTCCGGTCGTTCGTCACCCGGGAGGTGATGCCGCTGGAGCAGGAGGTGCTGCGCCGCGAGCGGGCGCACCGGCCCGGCCTGGAGCGCGCCGAGCTGCGCGAACTCCAGCTCAAGGCGCGTAAGTTCGGCTTCTGGGGACTGGCCACCCCGCAGGAGTACGGCGGGATGGACCTGCCGGCGGTCACCCAGTCGCTGATCTGGACCGAGCTGGGCCGCACCTTCGTGCCGTTCCGGTTCGGCGGCGAGGCCGACAACATCCTCTTCCACGCCACCGAGGAGCAGCGGCGGGAGTTCCTGATCCCCACCATCGAGGGGGAACGGCTGTCCTGCTTCGCCATCACCGAACCGGGCGCCGGCTCGGACGCGGCGAACATCCGGCTGTCGGCGCGCCGCGACGGCGACGACTGGGTCCTCGACGGCGAGAAGACCTTCATCACCGGCGGCAACGAGGCCGACTTCGCCATCGTGGTGGCGGTGACCGACCGGGACCGGGGCGCCCGCGACGGCGGCGCGACCGCTTTCCTGGTGGACCGGGCGATGGGCTGGCGGTCGGAGTTCATCCAGACCATGGGCGAGGGCGGCCCGGCGTCGCTGGTCTTCGACGGGGTGCGGGTGCCGCACCGCAACATCCTCGGCGAGGTGGGCCAGGGGTTCACGCTGGGCATGCAGTGGATCGGCAAGGGGCGCTACACCATCCCCTCGCACGCCATCGGCATCGCCGAGCGGGTGTTGCAGATGGCGATCGACCAGGCCAACACCCGGGAGACCTTCGGCACCAAGATCGGCGCCAACCAGGCCATCCAGTGGATGATCGCCGACTCGGAGACCGAGCTGGAGGCGGCCCGTTGGCTGGTGCTGCGCTCCGCCTGGACGGTCGACCAGGGTCTCGACGCCCGGCACGCCTCCTCGATGGGCAAGCTCTACGGCGCCGGCATGGTCAACCGGGTGGTGGACCGGGTCCTGCAGATCCACGGTGGCATGGGCTACACCCGGGAGTTGCCGATCGAACGCTGGTACCGACAGGTCCGGCTGTACCGGATCTTCGAGGGGACCGACGAGATGCAGCGTCTGATCATCTCCCGGGACCTGCTGCGCGGCTACACCACAATCGGCGGGCACCTGGCATGAGGGTCTTCGCCGACACCGACGAACTGGCCGCCGCCGTCGGGCAGACCCTCGGCCCGGGGCCCTGGCAGCGGATCGAGCAGGCCCGGGTCGACCGGTTCGCCGACGCCACCGACGACGCCCGTCTGCGTCGCCGAGACGGTCAGCCGGCTCTACCTCGGGCCGGTCGGATGACCGCCCTGTCGCTGGCCATGGTGCTGGCCGAGGCCACCCCGCCGGCACCCGGACACCGTCGCGGTGGTGGACGGTGACGTCCGACTGACGTACGCCGAGCGGTGGCTGGGGCCCGCTGCCCGCCGTGCCCGGGGTGGCCGCGCCGGCGGAGTAGTGATCTGCGAGTCGGGGCCGGAGGCATGGCGGAGCGTGGCCGTCGTGGCGCGGGGGACCGGGCGTGGGTGGCGGACCGGGGGCCGGACCCGCCATCATGGACCGCTGCCGGGCACTCGTGGTGACTGATAATGTTCTATTGGTCGGTCGGTGCCGGAAGAGCGGAGCCATCGCGGGATGGTAGGGGGCGACGTCGTCATCACCGGGATCGGCGCCGTCACGCCGCTCGGCCCCGACCGCGACCGCACCTGGCAGGGCCTGCTGGCCGGCAAGTCGGGCGTCGGGCGGTCACCGCGTTCGACGCGGCCGACCTGCCCACCCGGATCGCCGCCGAGGTGCGCGGCTTCGACCCGGCCGAGCACTTCACGGGCAAGCAGCTCCGGCGGATGGCGCGGTTCAGCCAGTTCGCCGTGGTCGCCGACCGCGACGGGTTCGTCTTCGGCGAGGGCGCGGTGATCCTGGTGCTGGAGTCGGCCGCGCACGCCCGCCGACGGGGGCCCACCGCCTACGCCGCCGTCGCCGGTGGCGCGCTGACCAGCGACGCCTTCCACGTGAGCGCGCCCCGACCGGGTGGGGCGTACGCCACCGCCGCCATCCGCCAGGCGTCGGGGCGCGCCGGCGAGCGGGCGGTGCCGCCGACGGTCAACCTGCACCAGCCGGACCCGGCCTGCGACCTGGACTTCGTACCCCACCAGGCCAGGGAGATCCCCGTGCGGACGGCCCTGACCAACGCCTTCGGCTTCGGCGGGCAGAACTGCGTCGTTGTGTTCACCGGTACGCCGTCGCGAGGAGAGCCCGCATGACCGCACAGTTCCCGTTGCGCCCCACCGACCACCCGACCTCCCCGCAGGAGCGCGAGCGGATCCTCACCGACCCCGGGTTCGGCCGGTACTTCACCGATCACATGGCCACCGCCCGGTGGGACTCGGACGCCGGGTGGCACGACCACCAGGTGGGCGCGCTGACGCCGTTCACCATGCACCCCGGCGCGGCGGTGCTGCACTACGCGCAGGAGATCCTCGAAGGACTCAAGGCGTTCCGGCACGCCGACGGCAGCGTCTGGCTGTTCCGGCCGCAGCTCAACGCGCGCCGGTTCGCCGCGTCCGCCCGCCGGATGGTCCTGCCCGAGCTGGACGAGGAGACCTTCACCGAGAGCGTGGCCGCGCTGGTCCGCGCCGACGAGGCGTGGGTGCCGCCGCACGGCGGGGAGCAGAGCCTCTACCTGCGCCCGTTCATGTTCGCCTCGGAGGCGTTCCTCGGGGTCCGCCCGGCCCAGCAGGTCACCTACTGCGTGCTGGCCTGCCCGGCGGGGTCGTACTTCCCGAACGGCGTCACCGGCGTGACGCTGTGGATCAGCACCCGGTACAGCCGGGCGTCGATCGGCGGCACCGGCGCGGCCAAGTGCGGCGGCAACTACGCCGCCAGCCTGGCCGCCCAGCGTGAGGCCCTGGAGCACGGCTGCGAGCAGGTGCTCTACCTGGGTGGCGAGCAGCGGCGCAGCATCGACGAGTCGGGCACCATGAACGTCTTCTTCGTGACCCGTGACCACCAGCTCCTCACCCCCGGTCTCGGCACCATCCTCGACGGCGTGACCCGGGACAGCGTGCTGACCCTCGCCGCCGACCACGGGCTGGAGCCGGTCGAGCGGGCGATCGACCTGGACGAGATCCGCGACGGGTTCGCCGCCGGGTCGATGACGGAGGCGTTCGCCGCCGGTACGGCCGCGGTGATCACGCCGATCATCGGGCTCAAGAGCGACGAGTTCGCCATCACCATCGGTGACGGGAAGCCGGGCCCGTACACCCAGCAGTTCCGCGAGCGGCTGCTCGACATCCAGTCCGGCCGGGCCGCCGACACCCACGGCTGGATGCACCGGGTGCTCCAGTGACCACACCGAGTCGGCCGCCGGCGTGCTCGGGCTGGTGAAGCCGGTGCTTCGCCTGCACCGGCGCACCATCGCGCAGTAGGCCAACTACCGGGCGCCGACCCCCCGGATCGACCTTTCCGGCACCGGGATCGACATCCCGGTCGTACCGGTGCCCTGGGACGTGCGGCTCGGTGCCTGCGCGTCGACCAGCTCGTACGGCATGCACCGGGGCCTTGTCAGCGCCGACCGGCCCCGTCGCGGCGGGTCAGGATCCGTCCCGGAGGTCGGTGGGTGCCTTCGGCCCGAACCGGATGTCGTCGAAGCGGACCTCGCAGACCTCGCCGAACGGGGCCTGGGCGAGGAAGCCGACCCGGGCGGTGGCCGCCGAGGCCAGCCGGAAGACCCGGACGAAATGCCAGACCGTCCCGTCCGGTGAGGCGTGGAACACCCAGGCCTCGCCGACCCGGCTGACCCGCAGATGCACCTCGCCGGCCTCGACGATGGTGGAGTTGCAGTCGTCGGACCAGTCGTTGGTCACCACGCTGACGACCATCGCCTCGCCGGCCGGTGACCACTCGAAGCACACCTTCGCCCAGTGGTCCTCGTCCACCCAGACGGCCAGCGCACCGGCGTCGTACGTCGTTCGCGGTCCCGCCACCCGGACCCGGGCGGAGAGCGTGAACTCGGCCGGCGCCGGGAAGCCCAGCGCGCCGGCCCGGTGCTGCCGCCCGCTGCCCAGGGGGTCGTTCGTCCAGTCGACGCCCGCCCCCGCGGTGAGGGTCAACCCGCCGGTGGCGTCGTCGACGGCACCGGCGCCCGGCTGGGGAAACCAGCTCAGCGGTGGCAGTCCTGCGACCTCGATCGTCATCCTGCGTCTCCTTTCAGCGGGGGTCGACGGCCCTTCGGGCCCGGCGGCGTCCGACCGGGAGGCGCGTGCGCGGCCCGGTGCCCATGCTCGCACAGCGCCGGCCTCCGGGGCGGTCCGTGGTGGCGGTCATTCGAGGACGAAGGTGGCGTCGGCGTTGCCCGTGGCGTCCGTGACGGGACGGGCCCGGTAGTCGTAGTGCCGGACGAACCGGTCGGGCTGGTTGTCCGATCGGAGCCGGACGGGGGTCGCGCCGTCGGGCACGGGAATGCCGAAGTTCGGGGTGCCGTCGGCGTTCCAGTAGAGCTTCTGGAGCCGGGTCCGCCGGTTGGGGTCGCGCAGCGGGTCGCCGGTGATGTCGCGGTAGCTGCGGTCGTGGTAGACCAGGATGTCGCTGCGCCCGTCCTCGGACACGGTGAACGAGTTGTGCCCGGGTCCCCACTGGCCGGTGGCGGCGTTGCTGGTGAACACCGGCTGGGGCGACTTCACCCAGGACGACGCGTTGAGCAGGTCGCCGCCGGCCGGGGCGGTCAGCAGGCCGAGGCAGTAGTTGGCGTCCGTGGCGCTGGCCGAGTAGGTGAGGAAGACCCGGCCGCCGCGTTGCAGCACGGCCGGTCCCTCGTTGACCTTCACCCCGCCGCGCATCTCCCAGTCGAGGGTCGGCACGGCGATCCGGGTGGGCGTGCCGGTGATGGTCCAGGGGTTCGACATCCGGGCGAGGTACAGGTTGGAGTTCGTGGCGATGCCGGGTTCGGCCTGGGCCCAGACCAGGTAGCGGACGCCGTTCGTGACGAACGTCGACGCGTCGAGGGCGAAGGTCTCCCAGGGGGTACGGATCTGGCCCCGCTCCGTCCAGGTCGCGGTCAGCGGGTTCGCCCCGGTGCCCTCCAGGACGTACATCCGGATCGCCCAGACGTTGTCGGTGGCGCCGGCGGCGAAGTAGACGTACCAGCGGCCGTCGATGAAGTGGATCTCGGGGGCCCAGGTCGGCGCGTTGGGCGGCCACCGGGTTGGTGTGGCGGACGGCGGGGGTCGCCCCGGCCGGCGGTGCGCCGATCAGCGTGGCGGCCAGCAGGTCCTCCGTTCGAGACACGCGAGGCGGCAGTGGTGCGCCCGGGTCGGCCGGCACCGGCTCGCGGTGCCGGAGGCGGGACGGTCCGTCGGAGTGGCCGACCGGCGGCCGGAGGTTCCGGCCGCCGGGGCATCCGGGTCGGGTGGGGGCGGTCAGCAGGTGGAGTTGGTCTGGGTGAGCAGGCCGAGCCGCCAGGGCAGGCTGTTGTAGTCGCCGCTGGCGTTGGGGTCCAGGCCCTGGTAGAGGTACTGCAACTGGCAGGGGCTGACGGTGAGGGTCTGGTCGTAGCCGCTGCGGATCATCTCGCCGTGGCTGATGTCGCGGGTCCAGGCCGTACCGCTGAAGGTCACGTTGTTGGCCCGGGCGAACGGGTTGTTCTCCTCGGCGGCGAGGGCCTGCCACGGGCCGGCGATGCCGGTCGCGGTCCAGGAGCGGAACCAGCGGCGGCCGTCGCTGCCGATGGCCTCGACCAGGAGCAGGTAGCGGTCGCCGACGCGGTAGACGTTGGCGGCCTCGAAGAGTCGGTTCCGATTGGCGTCCTGCAGGGCGATGACCGGTTCGTTGAAGCCGTTGGGGAAGTTCGCCAGCGAGGTCTGCGACCGGTACAGGTGGCCGTTGTCGTCGGAGGAGAACAGGTGGCAGGTGGTGCTGTCACAGATCACCCACATGTCGACCCAGTAGCCGTTGCCGATGTTCTGCCGGATGATCTCGGGCATACCGCTGTAGAAGTTCTTCGGCGCGCTCCACCCGTTGGGGTTGCTGATGTCCGGGTTGGTGGAGTACGAGGCGTTGCCCGTCTGGTAGACGAGGTACCACAGTCGCTGCGGCGCGAAGTAGAACACCTGGGGCGCGGCCCGGTAGCCGGCGCCGATGGGGGTCTGGTCGAGGTAGTGGAAGGTCGCCGAGCCGGCCTGCGCCCAGTCGGTGAAGTTCAGGTAGACCATGTGGTACCCGGCTGATCTCGCGGTGCTGGCGAAGACGTGGTACCGGCCGTTGTAGTAGACGACCGTGGGGTCCTTGATCCCGGCGATGCCCCGACCGTCGTTCTTCGGGCCGATCAGCGCCCCGCTGGAGGACCATCGGAAGCTGCTGGGCAGGGTCCCGCCCGGCGGGGGAGTGGTCGGTGGGGGAGTGGTCGGCGGCGCGGTCGTGGGCGGCGCGGTCGTGGGCGGCGGGGTGGTGGGTGGGGTCGTGCTGGGGGGCGGGGTGGTCGGGTCGCCGGTGCAGGCGGTGCCGTTGAGGGTGAAGCTCGTCGGCACCGGGTTGCTGCCGGCCCAGGATCCGTTGAAGCCGAAGGACACGGTGGCGTTGCTCCCGATCGTGGCGTTGTAGCTGACGTTGCGGGCGGTGACCTGGCTGCCGGTCTGGGTGACGGTGGCGTTCCACGCCTGGGTGACCTGCTGCCCCGCCCCGTAGGACCAGGTCAGCGTCCAGCCGTTGACCGGGTCGCCGAGGTTGGTGACGGCGACGTCGGTGCCGAAGCCGCCGGTCCACTGGGACGAGACGCGGTAGGTGACCGAACAGCCGGGTACGGCCGCCTGGGCGGGCAGGACGACGGCCGTCCCTGCGGCGATCAGGCCGGCGGCGGCCATGAACAGCCGCACCGGCAGCTTTCGGGTGGGTGGCATTCCGGACTCCTGTCGGGTGTGGTGGTAGCCGGTCTTCGAGGGGTGGTGGCGGCCCCGGCCGTCGGCTGCCCGGTGCCGAGGACGGGTCGGCGTTGCCCGACACCACGCGCGGGCAGCGCAGCACGCGCTTGCCGCTCAGGCGGTCACCCGAACGGTGCCCGCCGGCGACGTCGAGCCGGTGCCCCCGCAACCGGACCCGGCGGCTCGGGGACGTCCGGCGGGGACGGGGGACCTGTCGTGGTCGCCTGGTGCGGCGGAACCGATGGCGGCGCCCCGACAGTCGTCACCGGCTCGCGGTGCCCAGGCGTGAGCCGCGCGGAACGACCAGGAACCCGGACGTCATCGCTGGTGGTCGACGCGGTCGGTGCCGATCGTCAGCGAGCCCCGCAGGTGGCTGACCGGTGCGCCGGGGCCGGAGTGTGCCCTGCACTCCCGCCGGATGCACCATAACGTGTTATCGCTAACATCGGCAATAGATCGACGCATGGCGATGGTTCGGCACTCGCCGCCGGGCGGGCCGGCGGGCCAGCGACTCGCGGTGCTGGTCCGCCGTGCGGGGCACGGGTCATGCGGACGGCCGGAGCAGGGCGTCGAGCCAGCGAAGCTGTCGTCCACTGTGCAGCGCCTCCCCGCCCTCGTGGCCGTTGAACGGGTAGGCGTGCAGTTCCCGGACGGGCGGCTCGGCCCGGCCGTTCGCCGCGCCGTACTGGTTGTGGGCGGCGAAGCCGGTGCTGGCCGGGCACACGGTGTCGCGCAGCCCGATCCCGAAGTGCGCCGGGGCGGTCGCCCGTCGCGCGAAGGTCACCCCGTCGACGTAGGACAGGGTGCGCCGGACCGCCTCCTCGGCCTCCCGGTGCACCGCCAGGTACCGGGCGATCTCGCCGTACGGGGCGGCGTCGCTCAGCTCGACCGCCCGCTGGACGTCGCAGAGGAACGGGGCGGTGGTCAGCAGGGCGGCGAGGTCGCCGACCAGGCCGGCGACCGCCAGGGCGAGGCCACCGCCCTGGCTGTTGCCGGCCGCGACGACCCGGGCCGGGTCGACCCCCGGCAGGGCGCGGGCGGCGTCGACCGCCCGGACCGCGTCGGTGATCAGGCGGCGGTAGTGGTAGTCGTGCGGGGCGAGGATCCCCCAGGTGGCGGGCCACGGTCCACCGGGTGCGCCGTGCGGGTCCGGGGTGTCGCCGGGGCCGTGCTGCCCGGCCTGGCCCCGGTTGTCCATCAGCAGGTGCGCGTAGCCGGCCACCGGCCAGGTCAGCCGCTCGTGCGGCCGGCCTCGGCCGCGCCCGTAGCCGGCGTACTCGACCACGGTGGGCAGCGGCGCGTCCACCCCGGCCGGCCGGGTGTACCAGGCCCGCACGGGGTCACCGGCGAAGCCGGCGAAGGTGACGTCCCAGGTGTCGACCAGCCGCAGGTCGGTGCGCTCCGGGCGGACGTCGACCAGCACCGGACGGCTGGCGGCCCCGGCGAGCGTGCCGCGCCAGAACTCGTCGAAGTCGGCGGGCTCGACGACGGTCGGCGCGTACCGCCGTAGCTGGTCGGTCGGGGGGTCGAACGGGGCCATGGCATCCTCGCAGGTCCGGTCAGCGTGGGTCGGCGGGGGACGTGGTGCTCTCCCGGACGACCAGTTCGGTCACCAGGTCGATCCGGCTGGTGGCCAGCTCGCCGTCCCGGGACAGCTCCAGCAGCATCCCGGTGGCGGTGCCGGCCATGTCGCGCAGCGGCTGGTTGACCGTGGTGAGTGGCGGGTCGGTCCAGCCGGCCACCGGCAGGTTGTCGTACCCGATCACCGAGAGGTCCTCGGGCACCCGCAGGCCGAGCTGCCGGGCGGCCCGCAGCACCCCGACGGCCTGCAGGTCCGACCCGGCGAAGATCGCGGTGGGCCGGTCGGGCCGGCCCAGCAGCTCCAGGCCGTGCGCGTGTCCGCTGTCGACGTAGAAGCTGCCGTAGCGCACCAGGTCGGGCTCGACGCTGAGCCCGACCTCGTCGTGGGCGGAGCGGAAGCCGGCGGCCCGGGCCTGACTGCACAGCACGTCCTGCGGCCCGGAGATGACGGCGATCCGTCGGTGCCCCAGCTCCAGCAGGTGACGGGTGGCCAGGAGGCCGCCGTTCCAGTTGTTCGAGCCGACGGTCGGCACCGAGGCCGAGGTCGCGCTGTCGGTGTCGACGACCACGAACGGGACGCCGTTGCCCGCCAGCAGGCGCTGCTGCGGTTCGGTCGGGTGGCAGAGCACGAAGAGCAGGCCGAGCGGACGCCGGGCGACCAGGGCGTTCAGCAGCCGCGGCGCGGGGCTGTGCGCCCCGTTGAGCTGGGAGACGGCGATCCCGAGGCCGGCGGCGGAGGTCACGGTCTCGACCCCGCGCATGATCTCCATCGCCCACTCCGGGTCGAACTCGTGGAAGACCAGGTCGATCTGCCCGGGGCCGGCCGACTGCCGTCGGCTCCGGCGACGGTAGCGGTGGCGTTCGAGGCTCTCCTCCACCCGGGCCCGGGTCTCGGCGGCGACGTCCGAGCGGCCGTTGAGGACCTTCGAGACGGTCGCCACGGAGACGCCCACCTCCTCGGCGATGATGGCGATGGTGGCCGAGGCGGGCGGGCTGAGCGCGCGTGACTCTGTCATCGAAGCCTCACCATGGACTTCCGAAAGTTTCGACGGGCTCTAGCCCGTCCGATCGGGATTCGGGGTGGCTGCTGAGGGTAACCGTTCGACGGGTGTGGATGCAATGAGTGCGGTGGCGCGCTCAAATGCTCCTTTTGAGACCCTTGACACGCACCCTTGTGGCCCCTAAGTTGCCGAAAAAGGTTCGCGGTGTTTACGAAATTTTCGGGCCGCGTCGCGCTTCCGTGGTCCCGCCCGACCGGGCGGGGACCCGGTCGGATCTGAGGGGTGTGGCATGAGAAGTCAGGTGCCCGTCGACCACGACCCGGCACCCCGCGACAGCGTGCCCTGGCGGGATCCTCGGCTGTCACCCACCCAGCGGGCCGAGGCGCTGGTCCCGCTGATGTCGCTGGAGGAGAAGGTCGCCCAGCTCGTCGGGGTCTGGGTCGGAGCCGAGGCGTCCGGGGACGGGGTCGCCCCGCACCAGGCCGACATGATCGACGGCGCGCCGACCTGGAGCACGATCATCCAGCACGGGCTGGGCCAGCTCACCAGGCCGTTCGGCACCGCGCCGGTCGACCCGGTGCGGGGCGCCCGCTCGCTGGCCGCCTCCCAGGCGCAGATCGTGGCGGCGAGCCGGTTCGGGATCCCCGCGCAGGTGCACGAGGAGTGCCTCACCGGCTTCGCCGCCTGGCGGGCCACCGTCTACCCGGCCCCGCTGGGCTGGGGCGCCTCCTTCGACCCCGAGCTGGTCGAGGAGATGGCCGGCCGGATCGGCCGGTCGATGCGCGCCGCCGGCGTGCACCAGGGCCTGGCGCCGGTGCTCGACGTGACCCGCGACTACCGCTGGGGGCGTACCGAGGAGACGATCGGCGAGGACCCGTACCTGGTCGGGACGACCGGCGCGGCGTACGTGCGGGGCCTCGAACGGGCCGGTGTGGTCGCCACCCTCAAGCACTTCGTCGGCTACTCCGCCTCCCGGGGCGGTCGCAACCTCGGCCCGGTGTCGATGGGCCGCCGGGAGTTGGCCGACGTCATCCTGCCGCCCTTCGAGATGGCCCTGCGCCTCGGCGGGGCGCGCTCGGTGATGCACTCGTACGCCGAGATCGACGGCCTGCCCGTCGCCGCCGACGAGGGGCTGCTGACCGGGCTGCTCCGTGACGAGTGGGGCTTCACCGGCACGGTGGTCGCGGACTACTTCGCGGTGCGTTTCCTGCAGACCCTGCACGGGGTCGCCGCCGACGCCGCCGACGCCGCCCGGCTCGCCCTGCGGGCCGGGATCGACGTCGAACTGCCCACCGTGGACGCCTACGGCGCCCCGCTGGTCGCCGCGGTCCGCTCCGGCGCGGTCGACGAGGCGCTGGTCGACCGCGCGCTGCGCCGGGTCCTGACCCAGAAGATCGAACTCGGCCTGCTCGACGAGGACTGGCAGGAACTGCCCGACGACGTGGCCGACCTGCGGCTGGACGACGGGGCCGGCCGGGACGTCGCCGTCCGCCTGGCCCGGGAGGCGGTGGTCCTGCTGCGCAACAGCGATGTGCTGCCGCTGCCCGCCGGCCGCCGGGTCGCCCTGGTGGGCCCGGTCGCCGACGACCCGATGGCGATGCTCGGCTGCTACTCGTTCCCCAACCACGTCGGCGTCCGGCATCCCGAGCACGGGCTCGGCCTGGACATCGCCTCGCTGCGCGACGAACTCGCCCGGCGGGTCCCGCGGCTCCGCTACGAGCCGGGCTGCGCCGTCACCGGCGGCGACACCTCCGGCATCCCGGCGGCGGTCGCGGCGGCCACCGACGCCGACGTCTGCGTGCTCGCCGTCGGCGACCGCGCGGGGATGTTCGGCCGGGGCACCTCCGGTGAGGGCTGCGACGCCGGTGACCTGCGCCTGCCCGGCGTCCAGGCCGAGCTGGTACGCGCCGTCCTCGCCACCGGCACCCCGGTCGTCCTGGTGCTGCTGACCGGGCGGCCCTACGCGCTCGGCCCGGAGTTCGACGCCGCGGCCGCCGTCGTGCAGGCGTTCTTCCTCGGCCAGCGCGGCGGGCAGGCGCTGGCCGAGGTGCTCACCGGCGCGGTGAACCCGTCCGGCCGGCTGCCGGTCAGCGTGCCCCGGGACGCGGCCGGCCTGCCCGGCACGTACCTGACGCCGAAGCTGGGCCGCCGCTCGGAGGTGTCGTCGGTCGACCCCACCCCGGCGTACCCGTTCGGTCACGGGTTGAGCTACACCACCTTCGACTGGTCCGACGCCGGGGTGTGCGGGCCGGCGGGCGAGCCGGCCGTCGACCCCGCCCCGGCGGCCCGCTGGCCGGTCGACGGGGCGGTGACGGTGGGGATCACCGTCCGCAACACCGGGTCCCGCGCCGGCACCGAGGTGGTCCAGCTCTACCTGCACGACCCGGTCGCGCAGACCACCAGGCCGGTGGTCCGGCTGGTCGGCTACGCCCGGGTGCCGCTGGAACCCGGCGCGGCGGCGCGGGTGACGTTCGGGGTCCCGGCCGACGTCGCGTCGTTCACCGGGCTGGGCGGCCGGCGCATCGTCGAACCCGGCGAGGTCGAACTGCGGTTCGGCCGGTCGAGCGGCGAGCCGGCGGCGACCCTGTCGCTGCGGCTGACCGGCGCCGAGCGCCCGGTCGGCAACCGGCGGGAGCTGCTCACCTCGGTGCGGGTCGACCCCGCCGTGGCCGTCCCGCACCCCGGATAGGAGGCCGAGGATGACATCTGAGACCCTACGGCCGCCGCAGCGGGCCCCGGCGGAGTCCGTCCCCGCACCCCGACGGCGTGGTCGTCATGGCTGGCGGCGGGCCCTGCGCCGGGACTGGCAGCTCTACTCGCTGGCGGTGCTGCCACTGCTGTTCTTCCTGGTCTTCCGGTACCTGCCGATGATCGGCAACGTGATCGCGTTCCGCCGCTTCGCACCCGGCGGCAGCATCCTCGGCGAATACTGGGTCGGCCTGCGGTACTTCCGGATGTTCCTCGCCGATCCGACCTTCTGGCAGGTGTTCACCAACACCCTGCTGCTGGGGACGCTGACCCTGCTGTTCTGCTTCCCGCTGCCGGTCGTGCTGGCGCTGCTGCTCAACGAGGTCCGCACCGGCAAGCTCAAGCGGTTCGTCCAGTCGGTGTCCTACCTGCCGCACTTCCTGTCCATCGTGATCGTGGCGGCGATGGTGATGCAGTTGCTGTCCATGGACGGCTCGGTCAACCAGGTCGTCCGGGTCCTCGGCGGGGACGGCGTGCCGTTCCTGCAACAGCCGGGCTGGTTCCGCGCCGTCTACGTCTCCTCCGAGGTCTGGCAGACCGTCGGCTGGGGGACGATCCTCTACCTGGCCGCGCTCACCACCATCGACGAGAACCTGTACGAGGCGGCCCGGATCGACGGGGCCAACCGCTGGCGGCAGACCTGGCACGTGACCCTGCCCGGCATCCGGCCGACGATGGTGACGCTGCTGATCCTCAACATCGGCACGTTCATGGCGGTCGGGTTCGAGAAGATCCTGCTGCTGTACAACCCGCTGACCTACCCGACCGCGGACGTGATCTCCACGTACCTCTACCGGATGGGCTTCGAGTCCAGCAACTTCAGCTACGCCGCCGCCATCGGCCTGTTCGAGGCGGTGATCGGGCTGGTCCTGGTCCTGACGGCCAACACGATCTCCCGTCGTACGGTGGGGACGAGCCTGTGGTGACCGAGGTGGCCGGCGGGGCCGCCCCGGGGCCCCGCCGCCGGCGGGGGATCCGGCCGACCCGGGGCTACCGGGTGTTCCAGGCGGTCAACGGGGTCGTCCTGACGCTCGTCGTGATCGTGACGCTCTACCCCTTCGTCAACATCGTGGCCCGGTCGCTCAGCGACGAGGCGCCGATCATCGCCGGGAAGGTCAACCTCGTCCCGCAGGGCTTCAACCTCACCGCCTACCGGCTGGTGATGGCCGACCCGATGTTCTGGACGAACTACCGCAACACCGTGGTGTACACCGTCGTCGCCACGGCCATCTCGATCGTGCTGACCACCTGCTACGCGTACGTCCTGTCGAAGCACCAGCTCAGGGGGCGGGGCCTGCTGGTCGGCATCGCGGTGTTCACCATGTTCTTCTCCGGCGGGCTGATCCCCAACTACGTGCTCATCACCAGCCTGGGCATGAAGAACAGCATCTGGGCGGTCGTCGTGCCCAACGCCATCAACGTGTTCAACCTGCTGGTGATGAAGGCGTTCTTCGAGAGCCTGCCGGTGGAGCTGGAGGAGGCCGCCGCCGTCGACGGCCTGAGCACGTACGGCATCCTGCTGCGGATCGTGCTGCCGCTGTCGAAGGCCATCATCGCCACCATGGTGCTGTTCTACGCGGTGTCCTTCTGGAACTCGTGGTTCACCGCCTTCCTCTACCTGGACCAGCAGGAGATGTTCCCGGTCACCGTCTACCTGCGCAATCTCATCGCCGGTGCGACCGGGGCGCAGTCGGCCGGCGGTGTCGCGGACGCCGACGCGGTCCAGGCCGCGGCCACCATCCAGTCCGTGACCATCGTGCTCACCACCCTGCCGATCCTCGCGGTCTACCCCTTCGTCCAGCGGTACTTCGTGTCCGGCGTGATGCTCGGCGCGGTCAAGGGGTAGCCCGGCGGCCGGCTCCGCACCCCACCACCCCACCACCCATTGAAAGGACGAGCCGTGTTCCACAGAACGTGGCGCCGCGTGGCGACAGCCACGGCCGGGCTGCTCACCGTCGCCCTGGTCGGCGCCTGCTCCGAGGACTCCCCGGAGGCCAAGGACCTCTCCGGGAACCGGGCCGGCGCGATGGCCGACTTCGGCGTCGGCGACCAGTTCAAGGCCACCGAGTCGCTGTCCTTCCCGATCCTCTACAACAACCACCCGAACTATCCGCTGAAGGACGACTGGCCGTTCTGGTCGGAGATCACCAAGCGGACCAACGTCAAGCTCGAACCGGTCGCGGTGCCGCTGAGCGACTACGAGCAGAAGCGCAGCCTGCTGCTCGGCGCGGGCGACGCGCCGTTGATCATCCCGAAGACCTACCACCCGGCGGAGAACGCCTTCGTCTCCTCCGGCGCGATCCTCCCGGTCAGCGACTACCTCGACCTGATGCCCAACCTCAAGGACAAGATCGACAAGTGGCGGCTCCAGCCGGAGCTGGACACGTTGCGGCAGTCCGACGGCAAGTTCTACCTGCTGCCCGGGGTACACGAGAAGCCCTGGCACGACTACTCGCTGGCGGTGCGCACCGACATCCTCCAGCAGCTCAACCTGGCGGTCCCGAAGACCTGGGACGAGCTGTACACGGTGCTCAAGGCGATGAAGGCGAAGTACCCGGACACGTACCCGTTCTCCGACCGGTGGGGCAAGCCCACCCCGGGCGGCGCCCTGCTGAACATCCTCGGCGCCTCCTACGGCACCCAGGCCGGCTGGAACTACCAGCACGCCACCTGGGACCCGGCGGCGAAGAAGTTCGGCTACACCGGCGCGACCGAGCAGTACAAGCAGATGCTCCAGTACCTCAACAAGCTCGTCGCCGAGGGTCTGATGGACCCGGAGAGCTTCACCCAGACCGACGACGCGGCGCGGCAGAAGCTTGCCAACGGCAGGTCCTTCGTCATCAGCAGCAACGCCCAGACCCTGGTCAACGACTACCGGCCGGACCTGGCCAAGACCCAGCCGAACGCCACCCTGGTGAAGATCCCGCTGCCGGTCGGACCGGCCGGGGAGATCAACCCCGCCAGCCGGCTGGAGAACGGCATCGTGATCTCCAAGAAGGCCCGGGACAGCAAGAACTTCGTCGCGATGATGCAGTTCGTCGACTGGCTCTGGTACTCCGACGCCGGCCAGGAGTTCGCCAAGTGGGGCGTCGAGGGGACCACGTACACCAAGGACGCCTCCGGCAAGCGCACCCTCGCCTCCGACGTCAACGTGATCGGGCTCAACCCCACCGCGACCAAGCACCTCCAGAAAGACTTCGGCTTCTACAACGGGGTGTTCGCCTACGGCGGCAAGCTCGACCTGGTGCAGTCCTTCTTCTCCCCGGAGGAGCTGGAGTTCCAGAAGGTGATGAACGCGCGCAAGCCGATCGAGGTGTCGCCGCCGTACCCGCTCACCGACGCCGAACGCGAGCAGGCGTCGCTGTGGGAGACGCCGTTGAAGGACCACGTCACCCAGAACTCGTTGAAGTTCATCCTCGGCCAGCGGCCCTTCACCGAGTGGGACGCCTACCTGGGTGAGCTGAAGGCCAAGAACTCGGAGCAGTACGTCGAGCTGGTCAACAAGGCGTACGAGCGCTTCCAGAAGGACAACGGCTGACCCGCCCGGTCCGGCCGGCCCCGTCCTGCGGGCCCGGCCGGACCGGCGGCCGGCGGCCGGCACCGCGACGACCAGAGGACGGACGACGATGCGGATCACCGTTCCCGCCCAACCCGTGGGGCGGCTCACCGACGCCTGGCGTACCTGCGTCGGCACCGGGCGGTTCGAGCTGGCTCTGCGACGCGACTACCAGGACTCGCTGGCCCTGATCCAGCGGGACATCGGCTTCCGGCACATCCGTGGACACGGCCTGCTCAGCGACGGCGTGGGCGTCCACCGCCCCTACGACCACCAGGGCGAACGCCGGATACACCACGCCTTCACGTACGTCGACCAGGTGGTCGACGCCTACCTCGACCTGGGCATCCGGCCCTTCGTGGAGCTGGGCTTCATGCCCTCGGCCCTCGCCTCCGGCGACCAGACGGTCTTCTGGTGGCGGGGCAACGTCACCCCGCCCCGCTCCTGGTCGGAGTGGGCGGACCTGGTCCGGGACACGGTGGCCCACCTGGTCGACCGGTACGGGCTCGACGAGGTGCGCGGCTGGCCGATCGAGGTGTGGAACGAACCCAACCTGACCAACTTCTGGCAGGCCGCCGACCAGGACGCCTACCACCGCCTGTACGAGGTGTCCGCGTGCGCGGTCAAGGAGGTCGACGCCGACCTCCAGGTCGGTGGCCCGGCCCTGTCGCCCGGGTCGGACGACTGGCTGGCCCCCTTCGCCGACTTCGTCACCGACCACGAGGTGCCGGTCGACTTCGTCAGCCGGCACGCCTACACCTCCGGCCCGGCCCAGCACGTGCCGTTCGGCACGTACCAGACCCTGGCCCCGGCGTCGGAGCTGCTGGAACAGTTCGCCGCCCCACGCCGGCACCTGTACGGCACCGCCCTGGCCGACCTGCCGGTGCACATCACCGAGTTCAACTCGTCCTACCGGCCGGACAACCCGATCCACGACACCGCGCTGCACGCCGCGTACCTCGCCCCGGTGCTGGCCGCCGGGGGTGACCTGGTCGACTCCTTCTCGTACTGGACGTTCAGCGACATGTTCGAGGAGGAGGGGGTGCCGACCGCGCTGTTCCACGGCGGGTTCGGCCTGCTCACCCACCGTCAGATCAAGAAGCCCACCTACCACCTGTACGCGTTCATGGCCCGCCTCGGTGACGAGGTGCTGGCGCGCGGGACCGACCACCTGGTCACCCGGCACGCCGACGGCCGGATCGCCGTGCTCGCCTGGGCCCCGGTGGACGTCACCGGCCGGACGCCGGTGGCCGACCGGCATTCGCTGGCCCTGTCGGTCCCGCTCGGCCCGCCGGGCGCGACGGCGGCGTTCCTGCTGCGCTCCTCGGTCAGCGAGGAGGCCGGTAACGCCTGGGCGGCCTGGGGCGAGATGGGCCGCCCCCGGTCCCCCCGCCCCGGTCAGCTCGACGCCCTGCGGGAGGCCGCCGAACCGGCCCGCTCCCACCGGGCCCTGCCGGTCACCGCCGGCCGGGTCGCCCTCGATCTCACCCTCGCCCGGCACGAGGTCACCCTCGTCGAGCTGACCCCGGTGCGGGACGAGACCCCACCGTGGTGGGACGACGACCGGCTGCTCGGCGCGGCCGGCCGGCCCGCGCCGGCCGTGCCGACCGCATCCGTCGCGTCCCGCCCCGGGAGCGCACCGCAGGAGCAGCCGCCCGGCGCGCCCCGACCGGGGGTCGACCCGCCGGAGCCGGCTGGTCCCGATGCCGGGTCCGCGCCGCCGGAGCCGGACGGTTCCGGGTCCGCGCCGCCGGAGCCGGCGTGAGCGCGCAGCCCTGGCGGCAGTTCGGTGACGGCCCGTTGTCGCGGGCCGCCGCGTCCGTCCACATCCTGCTCGTCGTCGAACTGCTGCTCGTGCTCACCACCCTGCCGGGCCTCGTCCCACTCGTCCTGCTCGGCCCCGATCCCCGCAACCTGCCGCTGGTCGCGGCCTGCCTGCTCCCGGTCGGCCCGGCGGTCTCCGCCGCCCTGTACGCGCTGCGCCACCAGCGCCCCGACCTGACGGACCTGCGGCCCGCCGCCGCGTTCCGGCGCGGCTACCGGGCCAACCTGCCCGCCGTGCTGCGGGTCTGGGCGCCGATGCTGCTGTGGCTGACCGTCATCGCGGTGAACCTCGCCCACCTGCCCGCCGCGGCCGTCCCGATCTGGTGGGCGGTGCCGCTGGTGCTGGTCGGGCTGGGGGTGTCCCTGGTCGGCGCGAACGCCCTGCTGATCGCCTCGCTGTTCACCTTCCGGACCCGCGACGCGCTGCGGCTGGCCCTGCACTTCCTGGTACGCGCTCCCGGCGTCACGGTCGGCAACGCCGCCCTGCTGGCCGCCGCGGCGGGGGTGACCGCGGTCTTCTCCGAGGCGGTGCTCGCGCTGCTGGCCGCGTTGTTCGTCCTGGCGTTCCTGCGGATCGGCGCACCGATGATCGACACGATTCGGACGGAGTTCACCGCATGAGCCTGCCCGCCACCTCGAAGGTGCCCTTCGGCGGCGACTACAACCCGGAGCAGTGGCCCGAGGACGTGTGGAAGGAGGACCACCGGCTCTTCGACCTGGCCCGGATCGACACGGTGACCCTCGGGGTGTTCGACTGGGCGCTCACCCAGCCCGCCGAGGACGTCTACGACTTCGCGCTGCTGGACCGGATCGTCGAGCTGGCCGGCGCGCAGCGGCGTGGCATCTGCCTGGCGACCGGGACGGGCGCGCACCCGCCGTGGCTGGCCAAGGCGCATCCGGAGGTGACCCGGACCGACTTCGAGGGCCGTCGGCACCGGTACGGGCAGCGGCACAACTCCTGCCCCAGCTCCCCGGTGTTCCGCCGGCTCTCCACCGAGCTGGCCCGCCGGGTCGCCCGCCGGTACGCCGGCCACCCGGCGGTCGTCGCCTGGCACGTCGGCAACGAGTACGGCGGCGCCTGCTACTGCGACCTCTGCGCGGCCGGCTTCCGCGCCTGGCTGCGCCGCCGCTACGGCACCCTCGACCAGCTCAACGCCGCCTGGTACACCACCTTCTGGTCGCACACCTTCACCGACTGGGACCAGATCGAGCCGCCGTCGGCGCTGACCGAGCACTGGCGCGGCCCGGACCACACCGCCTTCCCGGGCATCACCCTGGACTACCTGCGGTTCACCTCGGACGCCATGCTGACCAACTTTCGCGACGAGAAGGCCGCCATCCGGGAGGCCAGCCCGGACCTGCCGGTGACCACGAACTTCATGGGCATGTACCGGCCGGTCGACTACCACCGCTGGGCCGAACACCTGGACTTCGCCTCCTGGGACAACTATCCGCCGGACGACTCCTCGGCGGCCCGGATGGCGTTGACCCACGACCTGATGCGCGGGCTGAAGGACGGCCAGCCGTTCTGGCTGATGGAGCAGACCCCCAGCGTCACCGCCTGCCGGGACGTGAACCCGGTGAAGCGCCCCGGGCTGATGCGGCTGTGGAGCTGGCAGGCGGTGGCGCACGGCGCGGACGCGGTGCTCTTCTTCCAGCTCCGGGCGTCCCGGGGAGCCTGCGAGAAGTACCACGGCGCGGTGATCGGGCACGCCGGCCGCTCCGACACCCGGGTGTTCCGCGAGGTCGCGGAGCTGGGCGCGGAGCTGGACCGGCTCGGCGACGCGTCGCTGGGCGCGCGTACCCCGGCCCGGGTGGCGCTGCTGTTCGACTGGGACAGCTGGTGGGCGCTGGAGATCTCCGACGGCCCGTCCCGGCTGGTCCGCTACCAGCAGGTCGTGCTGGCGTACCACCGGGCGCTGTGGGACGCCGGGGTCGACCTGGACGTGGTCGCGGTGACCGCCGACCTGTCCCGGTACGACGTGGTGGTCGCGCCGGCCCTGCACATGCTCAAGGGGGACCTGCCGCAGCGCCTGGAGGCGGTGGCCGCCCGGGGCGGCTCGGTGCTGACCACGTACCTGTCGGGGCGGGTGGACGAGAACGACAACGCGTTCCTGATGGACGTGCCCGGCCCGCTCGGGCAGCTCATGGGGGTGCGGGTCGACGAGTGGGACGCCCGGGAGCCGGCGGTGGTCAACCCGGTCCGCCTCGGCGCCGGCCCCGACCAGGTGGAGGTCGGGTCGCGGCTGCTGTTCGAGCTGGTCGTCGCGCAGGGCGCGGAGGTGGTCGGCACCTACCGGGCCGACTTCTACGCCGGCACCCCGGCGGTGACCCGCAACGCCTTCGGCGCCGGGCACGGCTGGTACGTCGCGGCCGGGCTGGACCAGGCCGGGGTCCGCTGGGTGGTCCGCCGGGTGCTGGCCCGGCACGATCTGCTCGGGCCGTATCCGGACGTGCCCGATCTGGAGTCCGCCGTCCGGGTCGCCCCGGACGGGACGCGGCTGCTGTTCCTGCTCAACCACCGCGCCGAGCCGGTCGAGGTGACCGCCCGTACCGGCGGGGTGGACCTGCTGACCGGTGACCGGGTGCCGCCCGGCGGGCCGCTGCGGTTGCCGGAACGGGGAGTCGTGGTGTTGCGGGAGGACCGATGAACGGCGAGGAACCGATGGCGCACGCGGCCTGGCTGCCGGCGGAGGCGTTCGGGGCGCTCGGTGCGCGCCGGGTCCTGGTGCACGGCGAGGGCCTGCTCGTCGACACGGTCTTCGACGAGGTGGCGGGGGCCTGCGCCGGGCACGGCGGGCAGGTGTGGCGGACCGGCGTCGGTGCGGAGTCCGGCGACGCACCGACGGCCGGTGCCGTCCGGCCGGTGGCGGGCGGGTCGGCGGTCGGCGCCGTCGACCTGGTGCTCGCCCTGCGCGGCCCGGGACCGCTGCCGGCGGTGGTGGCGCGGGCCGGGACGACGACCGGGGACGACGGACCGCTCGGCGACGAGGGGTTCCTGCTGGCCCGCGCCGACGACGTGACGGTGGTGCTGGCCGACGCGCCGGCCGGCCTGCTGTACGGGCTGTTCCACCTGGTCCGGCTCGGCGAGGCGGCCTTCGACGCCGAGTTGCCGGTGCGGCGGCACCGGCCCGCGTTGCGCCGGCGGATGCTCGACCACTGGGACAACGTGGCCGTGCACCCGGTGATGGGGCAGGTGGAGCGGGGCTACGCGGGCGGCTCGATCTTCTGGCGGGACGGCGCGGCCCGCCGTGACGCGCCGCGGATCCGGGCGTACGGTCGGCTGCTGGCCGGCTGCGGGGTCAACGCGATCTCGGTGAACAACGTCAACGTGCACGCCACCGAGGCGCGGCTGCTGACTGACCGGCTCGACGAGGTGGCCTGGATCGCGGACGCCCTGCGCCTGTACGGCGTCCGGGTGCACCTGTCGGTCACCTTCGCCGCCCCCGTGGTGCTCGGCGACCTGCCCACCGCCGACCCGCTGGACGAGAAGGTGCGGGACTGGTGGGCCACCACCAGCGCCCAGGTGTACGCGCGGATCCCGGACTTCGGCGGTTACCTGGTCAAGGCCGACTCGGAGGGGCAGCCCGGCCCGTTCAGCTACGGGCGGGACCACGCCGACGGGGCGAACCTGCTCGCCGAGGCGCTCGCCCCGTACGGGGGAGTGGTGCACTGGCGGGCGTTCGTCTACGACCACCGTCAGGACTGGCGGGACCGGTTCACCGACCGGGCCCGGGCCGCGTACGACCATTTCGCCCCGCTGGACGGGAGGTTCCACGACAACGTGGTCCTCCAGGTGAAGTTCGGTCCGCTGGACTTCCAGGTCCGTGAGCCGGTCTCGCCGGTCATCGCGGCCATGCCGGCCACCCGGCTGGCCGTGGAGCTCCAGGTGACCCAGGAGTACACCGGCCAGCAGCGGCACGTCTGCTACCTCGGCCCCTGGTGGAGCGAGGTGTTGGGCTTCCGGCCGTGGGGGCCGGGCGAGCGGACCGTCGCCGACGTGCTGGCGGACGTGCCGGGCCCGGGACCGGCCCGGGGCGGGGACCTGGTCGCGGTCGCCAACGTGGGCGACGACCCGTACTGGTGTGGGCATCCGCTGGCCCAGGCCAACCTGTACGCCTTCGGCCGGCTGGCCTGGGATCCTCGGCTGGACCCGGGGGCGGTCCTCGACGAGTGGATCGACCTGACCTTCCCGCCGTCCACCAGCGGTGACCCGGCACTGGTGCGGGCGACGCTGCACGCGGTCATGGACGGTTCCTGGCGCACCTACGAGCGGTACACCACGCCGCTGGGCGTCGGCTTCATGGTCCGTCCCGGGCACCACTACGGCCCGGACGTGGACGGCTACGAGTACACCCCGTGGGGCACGTACCACTTCGCCGACCGGGACGGTGTCGGCGTGGACCGGAGCCGGGCGACCGGCACCGGCTTCACCGGCCAGTACCCGCCGCCCTGGTCACAGGTGTACGAGTCGCGCGAGCACTGCCCCGACGAGCTGCTCCTCTTCTTCCACCACGTCCCGTACTCCCACGTCCTGCACAGCGGGTCGACCGTCGTGCAGCACATCTACGACACGCACTTCGCCGGGGTGGAGCAGGTGGTGGCGATGCGGGAGCGGTGGCGGCGGCTCGCCGGGACGATCGACCCGGCCGTGTACGAGCGGGTCGGCGAACGCCTCGACGAGCAGGTGCGCAGCGCCACCGAGTGGCGGGACCAGCTCAACACGTACTTCTTCCGCAAGTCCGGGGTGCCGGACGCCCGGGGCCGCCGGATCCACTGACGGCCGGCGTCGGGCGGTAGCGGCCCCGGCGTCACCGGGGTCTGTTTCCTGGCCGGCTGTCCGGTCGGGTCGGCGAACAGGTGACCGGGCTGATCAGGAATCAAGAAGCGCCGGCCCCGAGCCGCACCTAGCGTGACTGCCATGGACATCACCATTCACACCAGCTTCCTTCCGCACACCGACCCGGACGCCTCGCTGGCCTTCTACCGCGACACCCTCGGCTTCGAGGTCCGCAACGACGTGGGGAAGGGCCGCATGCGCTGGATCACGGTCGGCCCCGCCGGCCAGCCCGACACGTCCATCCTCCTGGCCCCGCCGGCCGCCGACCCCGGCGTCACCGACGACGAGCGCCGCACCATCGCCGAGATGATGGCCAAGGGCACCTACGGCTGGATCATGCTGGCCACCCACGACCTCGACAGCACCTTCGAGAAGTTGCAGGCCAGCGACGCCGAGGTCGTCCAGGAGCCGATCGAGCAGCCGTACGGGATGCGCGACTGCGCCTTCCGCGATCCCGCGGGCAACATGATCCGCATCCAGGAGCTGCGCTAGCTGCGGTGACCCGCAGCGGCTACCGGGTTGTCGCGGGTGCTCCCGGTGGATCCTCGCGCTGGGTCACGCTCACGCGGGTGGCGACCATCCGCGTGAGCGGTATGCCGCTGCGTCATGTTCATGCCGGAGCGGCATACCGACGTCCACCACCGGCTGAACGTCCCACCCGGCGGGTCGCCGGGGTCGCTCGTCTTCGAGGAGGTCTCATTTGAACTGGAACACCTGGCTTCGCCAGGTACACCGCTGGCTGTCCATCGTCTTCACGGTGACCGTGATCATCTGTTTCGTCGCCCTGGGAGTGGGCCTGCCCGCCTGGGTGTTCTACCTGCCGCTGCCCCCACTGGCCCTGCTGCTGTTCACCGGGCTGTACCTGTTCGTGCTGCCGTACACCAGCAGGTGGCGGCGCGGCCGACGCGCCGCCCTCAAGGCGTGACCCGGAGGCGCCCGCCGGTGGGTGACCGGTCGGGGGCCGGTGCGCGCGGGCGGCCCGGTCCGCCGGGCCGCCCGCGCCGGCCGGTCCGCGAATGTGACCGCTCACCCGGGTAGCGCATGGGGGCTCATCGATGGCCTGGTCGGCGTGGTGGTGAAGGAGGCGGGTGCCAAGCCGGCCCGGTCGGGTTTCTGAGGTGTTTCGCGGACGCGTCTTGACGGATTCCATGTGAGCGCTAACACTTGCCCTCAGTGGACGAACGGAGGGACGGTATGGACGCAGCCGCAGGGCTCCGGGACCGGTACGTCGTCGGCGTCGACTTCGGCACCCTGTCCGGCCGGGCGCTGGTGGTCCGGGTCGGCGACGGCGCCGAGGTGGGCACGGCGGTGCACGAGTACCCCCACGGCGTGATGGACGCGGTGCTCGCCGTGGACGGCCGGCCGCTGCCGGCGGACTGGGCCCTGCAGGACCCGGAGGACTACCGCGACGTGCTGCGGCACGCGGTGCCGGCCGCGCTGGCCGCCAGCGGGGTCGACCCGGCACAGGTCGTCGGGATCGGCATCGACTTCACCGCCTGCACCGTGCTGCCCACCCTGGCCGACGGCACCCCGCTGTGCGAACTGCCCGACCTGCGGACCCGCCCGCACGCCTGGGTGAAGCTCTGGAAGCACCACGCCGCCCAGCCGCAGGCGGACCGGATCAACGCGCTGGCCCACTCCCGGGATGAGCCCTGGATCGGCCGGTACGGCGGCAAGGTCTCCGCCGAGTGGCAGTACGCCAAGGCGCTGCAACTGCTGGAGGAGGACCCGGAGGTCTACCACCGGGCCGAGCGGTGGGTCGAGGCCGCCGACTGGATCGTCTGGCAGCTCTGCGGCGTCGAGACGCGCAACGTCTGCACCGCCGGCTACAAGGGACTCCGCCAGGACGGCCGGTACCCCTCCCGGGAGTACCTGGCCGCGCTGAACCCCGACTTCGCCGACCTCGTCGCCAAGATCGACGGTCCGCTGGCGCCGTTGGGCACCCGGGCCGGCGGGTTGACCGCCCCGGCGGCGTCCTGGACCGGCCTGCCCGAAGGCATCGCGGTGGCCGTCGGCAACGTCGACGCCCACGTCACCGCCGCCGCCGCACAGGCCCTCACCCCCGGCCGGCTGGTCGCCATCATGGGCACCTCCACCTGCCACGTGGTCAACGGCACCGAGCGGGCCGAGGTGGCCGGCATGTGCGGGGTGGTCGACGGCGGGATCAGCGCCGGGTCCTGGGGCTACGAGGCGGGCCAGAGCGGCGTCGGCGACATCTTCGGCTGGTACGTCGACCACGCCGCGCCCGCCGGGTACGCCTCGCACCAGGCGCTGACCGAGGCCGCCGCCGCGCAGCCCGTCGGCGCGCACGGCCTGGTGGCGCTGGACTGGTGGAACGGCAACCGGTCGCTGCTGGTCAACCACGACCTCAGCGGGGTGCTGGTCGGGCTCACCCTGGCCACCCGGCCACCGGACGTCTACCGCGCGCTGCTGGAGTCCACCGCGTACGGCACCCGCATGATCATCGAGGCGTTCGCCGCGGCCGGGGTCCCGGTGGACGAGCTGATCGTGGCCGGTGGGCTCACCGGCAACCGGCTGCTGATGCAGATCTACGCCGACGTCACCCAGCGTCCGCTGGGCATCATCGGCTCGGCGCAGGGCCCGGCCCTGGGCTCGGCGATCCACGCGGCGGTCGCCGCCGGCGCGTACCCCGACGTGCCGGCCGCCTCGGCGGCGATGGGCCGGGTCGACCGTGAGGTGTACCGGCCCGACCCGGACCGGGCCCGCGCCTACGACGCGCTGTACGCCGAGTACCGGCGGCTGCACGACCACTTCGGTCGGGGCGGCGACGACGTGCTGCTGCGCCTGCGGTCCATCCGCAACGCCGCCCGGCGGCCGGCCGGCCACCACCCGGCCCACCCGGGCGCCGACCCCCTGGAGGTGCTGGCATGAGCCCCGACCTGGGCGCCGAGGTGGCGCGGCTGCGGGCACGGGTGGCGACCCTGCACGGCGAACTGGTCCGCTACGGGCTGGTGGCCTGGACGGCCGGCAACGTCTCGGCGCGGGTACCGGGCCGGGAGCTGATGGTCATCAAGCCGAGCGGGGTGTCCTACGACGACCTGCGCGCCGACAACATGATCGTCTGCGACCTCGACGGGACCGTGGTCGCCGGTGACCTGTCGCCGTCGAGCGACACCGCCGCGCACGCGTACGTCTACCGGGCGATGCCCGACGTCGGCGGCGTGGTGCACACCCACAGCGGCTACGCCACCGCCTGGGCCGCCCGCGGTGAGCCGATCCCGTGCCACCTCACCGCCCAGGCCGACGAGTTCGGCGGCGAGATTCCGGTCGGTCCGTTCGCGCTCATCGGGGGCGACGACATCGGCAAGGGCATCGTGGCGACCCTCGCCGGGCACCGCTCACCGGCGGTGCTGATGCGCAACCACGGCGTCTTCACCATCGGCCGCGACGCGCGCGCGGCGGTCAAGGCCGCGGTGATGTGCGAGGACGTGGCCCGTACCGCACACCTGACCCGGGCGCTCGGCGCGCCCGTGCCGATGGCCCGCGCGGACATCGACGCGCTCTACGACCGCTACCAGAACGTCTACGGGCAGCCGGGGCCGTAGCCCCCGCCCGTCCCCGCCGCCCGGCCCGTTCCCCGTGGCCCGGCCGATCCACCGCATCCCGTCGCACCACCGGCGGGGTCCGGTCCGTCCGACGTGCGTGACGGCCGGCCTCCCCGCCAGCCACCTCCCCCACCTCACCCCGTCAAGGAGTCTTCAGATGGCGAAGACCGGCACCACCATCACCCGCCGCGGGCTCGGCACGCTCCTCGCCGCCGGCCTGCTCGCCAGCGGGCTGGCCGGCTGCGGCAACAGCGACACCGGGGACGGCGCCGGCAACGGCACGCTCGTCCTCGGCTTCTCGCAGGTCGGCGCGGAGAGCGGCTGGCGGACGGCGAACACCAACTCGATCAAGGAGTCCGCCGCCTCGGCCGGCGTCGAGCTGAAGTTCGACGACGCCCAGCAGAAGCAGGAGAACCAGATCAAGGCGATCCGCAACTTTATCCAGCAGAAGGTGGACGTGATCGCCTTCTCGCCGGTGGTGGAGTCGGGTTGGGACACCGTGCTCAAGGAGGCCAAGGACGCCGGGATCCCGGTCATCCTCACCGACCGCAGCGTCGACTCGGCCGACAAGAGCCTCTACCGGACCTTCATCGGCTCCGACTTCGTCAAGGAGGGCCGGCTCGCCGGCGAGTGGCTGATCGCGCAGCAGAAGGCCGCGACCGGCCCGGTGAACATCGTCGAGTTGCAGGGCACCACCGGATCGGCGCCCGCCAACGACCGCAAGAAGGGCTTCGCCGAGGCGATCGCCACCAACCCCCACCTGAAGGTCGTCGCGTCGCAGAGCGGTGACTTCACCCGGGCCGGCGGCAAGCAGGTGATGGAGCAGTTCCTCAAGGCCAACCCGAAGATCGACGTGCTGTTCGCGCACAACGACGACATGGGGCTGGGCGCGCTGGAGGCGATCACGGCCGCCGGTAAGACGCCCGGCAAGGACATCACCATCATCACCGTCGACGCGGTCAAGGACGGCATGCAGGCGCTGGCCGACGGGAAGTTCAACTTCATCGCCGAGTGCAGCCCGCTGCTCGGCCCCCAGCTCATGGACCTGGCGAAGAAGGTGGCCGCCGGAGAGTCGGTGCCGGCCCGCGTCGAGACCGAGGAGACCACCTTCACCCAGGAACAGGCCAAGGCCGCCCTGCCGAACCGGAAGTACTGACCGCCCGGGGGGCCGTCGCGATCGGCGCGGCGGCCCCGCTTCCGACCACGAAAGGTCTGCTGGGATGGCAGCGCCGCATGCGGTCCTGACGATGACCGCGATCAGCAAGTTCTTCCCCGGAGTCCGCGCCCTCGACGGCGTCGACTTCCGGCTGTTCCCCGGCGAGGTGCACGCCCTGATGGGCGAGAACGGGGCCGGCAAGTCCACCCTGATCAAGGTGCTCACCGGCGTCTACGGCACGGACGCCGGCACCGTCACCCTCGACGGCGTCCCGGTGGCCTTCACCGGGCCGATGCAGGCCACCGCGGCCGGGGTGAGCACCGTCTACCAGGAGGTCAACCTCCTGCCCAACCTGTCGGTGGCGGAGAACATCTTCATCGGTCGGGAACCCCGCCGGCTCGGCGTCGTGAACTGGCGCGAGAGCCGCCGCCGGGCGCAGGCCCTGCTGGCCCGCCTCGACCTGCACATCGACGTCAGCGCCCTGCTGGGCAGCTACTCGCTGGCGGTGCAGCAGATGGTGGCCATCGCCCGCGCGGTGGACGTCCGGGCCCGGGTGCTGATCCTCGACGAGCCGACCTCCAGCCTGGACGCCGACGAGGTGGCCCAGCTCATGCGGATCATGCGCCAGCTCCGCGACGACGGCATCGCGATCCTCTTCGTCACCCACTTCCTCGACCAGGTGTACGGCATCGCCGACCGGATCACCGTGCTGCGCAACGGCCGACTCGTCGGCGAGTACCCCACCGTCGAGCTGCCGCAGATCGCCCTGGTGGAGAAGATGATCGGCAAGGAGCTGGACGCGCTGGAACGCCTCGACGAGGAGGCCGGCGGCGATCGGGGCGCGGTCGCGGCGGGCACCCCGGTGGTGGCCGCCGACGGGCTCGGTCGCACCGGCTCGGTGGTGCCGTTCGACCTCACCATCCACGAAGGTGAGGTCGTCGGCCTGGCCGGGCTGCTCGGGTCCGGACGTACCGAGGTGGCCCGGTTGTTCTTCGGCGCGGACCGGGCCGACCGGGGCCGGCTCACCGTGGACGGCGCGTCGGTGGCGATCCGCAACCCGGTGGCCGCCATCGCCCGGGACATCGCGTTCTGCTCCGAGAACCGCCGCACCGAGGGCCTGGTCGGCGAGCTGTCGGTGCGGGAGAACATCGTCCTGGCCATGCAGGCCGCCCGGGGCTGGCTGCGACCGGTGCCCCGACGCCGGCAGGACGAGCTGGTGCGGCGCTGGATCGAGGCGCTCAGTGTCCGGCCGGCCGACCCGGAGGTGCCGGTGCGCAACCTCTCCGGCGGCAACCAGCAGAAGGTGCTGCTGGCCCGGTGGCTGATCACCGAGCCCCGGCTGCTGATCCTCGACGAGCCGACCCGGGGCATCGACATCGGTGCGAAGACCGAGATCCAGCGCCTGGTGGCGCAGCTCTCCGACGGCGGGATGGCAGTGCTGTTCATCTCCGCCGAGCTGGAGGAGGTGCTGCGGCTCAGCCACCGGGTCGCCGTGATGCGTGACCGGCGCCTGGTCGCCGAGCTGCCCAACGACGACTCCCTGGACGCCGAGCGGGTCATGCGGGTCATCGCCGGCGGCGTCGCGCCGGACGGGCCGGTGGCGGCATGAGCGCCGCGCGGAGCCTGACCGGCCACCGACTGTTCTGGCCGCTGGTCGTGCTGCTGGCGCTGCTGGCGGCCAACGTGGTCTACCGGCCCGGTTTCCTCGCCGTCGAGCTGAAGGACGGCCACCTCTACGGCAGCCTGGTCGACATCGTCCGGCTCAGCGCCCCGCTGATCCTGGTCGCCCTCGGCATGTCCCTGGTGATCGCCACCGGCGGGATCGACCTCTCGGTGGGCTCCGTCGTCGCCGTCAGCGGCGCGGTGGCCTGCCTCTACCTCAGCGAACAACCCGACCAGAACGCGCTGGGCGCGGTGGGCACCGCGTTGGCCCTCGCCTTCGGCGTCGCCCTGCTGCTCGGCGCGTGGAACGGCGTACTGGTCGCCGTCGTCGGCATCCAACCCATCATCGCCACGCTGATCCTGATGGTCGCCGGGCGGGGGCTGGCCCAGCTCGTCACCTCCGGTCAGATCATCACCGTCAACAGCGGGCCCTACCGGACGATCGGGGTCGGGCACCTGCTCACCCTGCCGTTCGCGATCGTCGTCGCGCTCGCGGTGACCCTGGTCGTGGCGTTGCTGACCCGGCGTACCGCGCTCGGCATGATGATCGAGGCGGTCGGCGGCAACGCCGAGGCGAGCCGGCTGGCCGGCGTCCGGTCCCGGCGGATCACCCTGCTGGTGTACGTCGTCAGCGCCGCCTGCGCCGCCGTCGCCGGATTCATGATGACCGCGAACGTCTCCAGCGCCGACGGCAACGCCGCCGGGCTCTGGGTCGAGCTGGACGCCATCCTGGCGGTGGTCATCGGGGGCACCGCGCTGACCGGCGGCCGGTTCCACCTCGGCGGCACCGTCGTCGGTGCGTTGATCATCCAGACCCTGACCACCTCGGTGTACGCCATGAACATCGACCCGCAGACGTCCCTGCTGTTCAAGGCGGTCGTGGTGATCGCGGTCTGCCTCATCCAGGCCCCGGCGTTCCGGGCCCGGTTCCGCCGCCGGCGGGCCGCGCCGCCGGCCCCGACGCCCGCCGGGCAGCAGAAGGAGCAGGTGTCGGCATGACCACGACCTCCCTGGCCACCCGCGCGGGACGCCCCTGGTGGCGGGTGCCGCAACGGCAGGTGCCGGTGCTGGCCACCCTCGTCCTGCTGCTGGTCATGTACGCCGTCGGCGTCTCCCAATATCGCGCCTTCTCCAACGTCCAGGTGGTCTTCAACGTCTTCATCGACAACGGGTTCCTGCTGGTCGTCGCGGTGGGGATGACCTTCGTGATCCTCACCGGCGGCATCGACCTGTCGGTCGGCTCGGTGGTGGCGATGACCGCGATGGTGTCGGCGTCGCTGCTGCGCGACGGCCTGCCGCCGGCCCTGGTGCTGCTGATCGCGCTGCTGATCGGCCCGATCCTCGGCTTCGCGATGGGCTGCGTCATCCACTTCTTCGACATCCAGCCCTTCATCGTCACCCTGGCCGGGATGTTCTTCGCCCGGGGCATGTGCACCTGGATCAGTGCGACCTCGGTCCCGATCACCGACGGCTTCTGGACCTCCGCCGCCCAGCACCGCATCCACCTCGGCGAGAACTTCGTCTCGATCAGCGTCCTGATCGCGCTCGCCGTGGTGGCGGTGGCGGCGGGCGTGCTGGCGTACACCCGGCTGGGCCGCAACGTGTACGCCATCGGCGGCAACCAGCAGTCGGCGCTGCTGATGGGCCTGCCGGTGGGCCGTACGAAGATCACGGTCTACACGATCAGCGGGCTCTGCTCGGCGATCGGCGGCATCCTGCTCTCCTTCTACACCCTCTCCGGGGCCCCGCTGATCGCGGTGGGCATGGAGCTGGACACCATCGCCGCGGTCGTCATCGGCGGCACCCTGCTCACCGGTGGCTCCGGCTACGTGTTGGGCACCGTGCTGGGGGTGCTGGTGCTCGGCGTCATCCAGACGCTGATCACGTTCGACGGCACTCTCAGCTCCTGGTGGACCAAGATCGTCATCGGTGGGCTGCTGTTCGTGTTCATCCTGCTCCAGCGTCTCGTCGGCATCCGCACGAGGTGACCTCCACCAGCACCAGCACACCGGAAGGCAACGCCATGACCAACCCATCCCCGGTCGCCGAGGTCTGGTTCCTCACCGGCAGCCAGGGCCTGTACGGCCCGGAGACCCTGCGTCAGGTGGCCGAGCAGTCCCGGCGGATCGCCGCGCAGCTCGACGCCGACCCGGCCGTGCCGGCCCGGGTGGTCTGGCGGCCGGTGCTCACCTCCAGCTCCGAGATCCTGGCCGTCTGCCGGGACGCGGCCGTGCAGGGCGCGGTCGGGGTGATCGCCTGGATGCACACCTTCTCCCCCGCGAAGATGTGGATCTCCGGGTTGGACGCGCTGCGCACCCCGCTGCTGCACCTGCACACCCAGGCCAACGTGGAGCTGCCCTGGTCCGAGATCGACATGGACTTCATGAACCTCAACCAGGCCGCCCACGGCGACCGGGAGTTCGGGTACGTGCAGACGCGCCTGGGGGTCGCCCGCAAGACGGTCGCCGGGCACGTCAGCGACCCCCGGGTCACCGCCCGGATCGCGGCCTGGGCCCGGGCCGCGGTGGGGCACGCCGCCATGCGGTCGCTGCGGCTGGCCCGCTTCGGCGACAACATGCGCGACGTGGCGGTCACCGAGGGGGACAAGGTCGAGGCGGAGCTGCGCTTCGGCGTCTCGGTGAACACCTACGGGGTCAACGACCTCGTGCAGGCCGTGGACGCCGTCGCCGACGCCCGGATCGACGACCTGGTCAAGGAGTACGACGACAGCTACCGGCTGGTCGCCGGGCTGCGGCCCGGCGGGGAACGCCACTCCTCGCTGCGCTACGCCGCCCGGATCGAGGCGGGCCTGCGGGACTTCCTCGACGCCGGCGGCTTCCGCGCCTTCACCACCAACTTCGAGGACCTGGGCGGCCTGCGGCAGCTACCCGGCCTGGCGGTGCAGCGGCTGATGGCCGACGGCTACGGCTTCGGCGGCGAGGGCGACTGGAAGACCTCCGTGCTGGTCCACACGGTCAAGGAGATGTCCGTCGGCACCACCGGCGGCACCTCGTTCATGGAGGACTACACCTACGACCTCACCCCGGGCCGGGAGTTGGTGCTCGGCGCGCACATGCTGGAGGTCTGCCCCAGCATCGCGGCGGCGACCCCGAGCGTGGAGATCCACCCGCTCGGCATCGGCGGGCGGGAGGACCCGGTGCGGATGGTCTTCGACGCCCGTCCCGGTCCGGCGGTGGTGCTCGGCCTGGCCGACCTGGGGGAGCGGTTCCGGCTGGTGGCCAACGAGATCGACGTGGTCGCCCCGCCGCAGCCGTTGCCGAAGCTGCCGGTGGCCCGGGCGGTGTGGCGACCCCGCCCGGACCTGCCCGCCTCGGCGGAGGCCTGGCTCACCGCGGGCGCACCGCACCACACGGTGCTGTCCCAGGCCGTGGGGGTCGAGGAGCTGCACGACCTGGCCGAGATGGTCGGCACCGAACTGGTCGTCATCGACGCCGGGACGACCCCCCGCCGGCTGGCCCACGAGCTGCGCTGGAACCAGGCCTACTATCGGCTGGCCCGGGGCTTCTGAGCCCGCCGGCCCGGGGGCCGCCGTGCCGCGCGGGGCTGCCGTGCCGCGCCGGGGCTGCCGTGCCGCGCCGGGCCGGGCCGTCGAACCGCGTCGGTCCGGCCGTACGGTCGGCACACCCGGGCGGGACCGGTGCCGCGCCGGCCGGTTCCGCCGCGTGCCGGGGCGCCGCCATCCGGATGACCACGACGGCCACGAGGGGGCTTGCCATGGGCCGGCAGCGGGCCGAACGTGCCGCGGTGATGAGCGACGTCGCGCGGCTCGCCGGGGTCTCGCACCAGACCGTGTCCCGGGTGCTCAACAACCACCCGAGCGTCCGTCCGGAAACCCGCGAACGGGTGCTGCGCGCCGTGCGCCAGCTCAACTACCGGCCCAACGCCCTGGCCCGGGGGCTGGCCGGCCGGCGCTCCCGGGTGCTCGGCGTGGTCAGCTTCGACACCATCCTGTACGGGCCGGCGGCCACCCTGCTGGGCATCGAGCGGGCCGCCCGCGCCGCCGGGTACGGCATCAGCATCGTCACCCTGGAACGGCTGGACCGCGGCGGGATGACGTCCGCCATCGACGCGCTGACCGCGCAGTCGGTGGCCGGCGTGGTGGTGATCGCCCCGATGATGACGGCGGCCCTCGCCGTGCACGGCCTGCCCACCGGCGTGCCCGCGGTGGCCGTCGAGGCCAGCGGGGCGGGCGGCGAACTGCCCAGCATCTCCGTCGACCAGGTGACCGGCGCCCGGCTGGCCGTCCGGCACCTGCTCGACCTCGGGCACGACACGGTGTGGCACCTCGCCGGCCCACGGGACTGGCTGGAGGCCCGCGACCGGGTCGACGGGTGGCGGCAGACCCTGGAGCGGGCGGGCCGCCCGGTCCCCCCGGTCATCGTCGGCGACTGGAGCCCCCGGGCCGGCTACGAGCTGGGCCAGTCGCTGGCCGAGCGGCCCGACGTCACGGCGGTGTTCTGCGCCAACGACCACCAGGCGCTCGGCCTGCTGCGCGCCCTGCACCAGCGCGGCGTGCGGGTCCCCGGGGACGTCAGCGTGGTCGGCTTCGACGACATCCCGGAGGCCGAGTACTTCTCGCCGCCGCTGACCACCGTCCGGCAGGACTTCGACGAGGTGGGCCGCCGCTGCGTGGCCGCCCTGCTGGAGCTGTTCGACGGGGCCGGCGCGGGTGTGCCGGGTCCGCAGGTCGAGCCGGCGCTCGTCGTCCGCGCGAGCAGCGGCGGTCGGCGGGGCTGACCCGTCCCCACGGCGTCAACGGACGGCGATCCGGCGCGGGCCGTCGGTGACGGCGGCGTGACGCGCGCTGCGACAGGGTCGAACGGCGACGTGCCGGGTGCGGTGCCGGCGGTCGGACTCTCGCCACGCGCTGGCCGTCAAGGGAGACTCCATGATCAGGACAATGCTCCGGATACGTGCGCGTCCGGGGTCCGAGGCGGCCGTCCGGTCCGCCTGGCGGCAGGTCGCCGGGCAGATCGGCGCGCTGGCCGGCAACCTCCGGCGGGACCTGTTCCTCGACGCCAACGACCCGCGTACGTTCGTCGTCGCCACCGAGTGGGCCGACGACGACGCGCTGCTCGGCTACGAGAACGGGCCGGTGGCCGCCAGCGTGGCCGCGCTGGTCGGTGCGCACTGCGAGCCGCCCGGGATGGGCAGCCGGCGGGTGATGCGCGACCGCGCGGGCGACCGGTCGACGATCTTCGTGGACGTCGAGGTGACCGTCCCGGTCGCCCGGCTCGCCGAGTTCGAACGCGGGTACGCCGAGGTCACCGCCCGGATGGCCGGGGTGCCGGGGTACCTGCGGGAGGACCTGCTGCGCGAGCCCGACTCCGACGTCTTCCACATCTTCGCCGAGTGGCGCGGAACGGCGGAGTTCCACCGCTGGATCGCCAACCCGGCGCACGCGGTGGAGGAGGCCGGGCCCATCGCGCCGTTCCTTCTCGACTTCCGGCGCCGCCTCTTCCACCTCGCGGCTCACCCCGGGACCGACCGGGAACCCAGGACGGGCAAGGAGATCGACGTGCAGACAACGGACGTACTCATCGTCGGGGCGGGGCCCACCGGGCTGACCGCCGCCGTCGAGCTGGCCCGGCGGGGCATCGGCTGCCAGGTGGTCGAGAAGCGGGCCACCCCGCCCGGCCAGGCCGACAAGGCGATCGGCGTGCACTGCCGCACGATGGAGATCTGGGCGGAGCAGGGCGTCGTGCGGGAGGCGATGGACGCCGGGATCTGGCTCACCGGCAACGTGGTGTTCGTCAACGGCACGCAGACCCACCGGATGAGCTGGGAGCTGCCGGAGTTGCCGTACGCGCACCTCGGTCTGCCCCAGTACGAGACCGAGCGCATCCTCACCGACCGGCTGGCCACCCTCGGCGTACGGCCGCGGCGCGGGGTCGAGCTGACCGGGTTCACCCAGGACGACGACGGCGTGCTCGCCACCCTCGCCCGCGCCGACGGGGGCGAGGAGGCGGTACGGGCCAGGTACCTGATCGGCTGCGACGGCGCGCACAGCCGGGTCCGGGAACTGCTCGGGTTGACGTTCACCGGCGGGCTGGGGCGGTTCCCGCAGCTCTTCATGCTCGTCGACGTCGACGTGGACTGGGACATGCCGGCGGGCCACCTGCTGCGGTTCCTGCACACCACCGACGGGCAGATGGACGGCATGCTGGTCTGCGTCCCGCTGCGCGGCGAGTCCCGCTACCGGATCGCCACGCTGGCGCCGCCCCGGTTCTTCGCCCAGACCGGCGGCCGGGACGCCCCGCCCGGGTTCAGCGAGGAACTCGCCGAGCCGACCCTCGACGACGTCCAGGCCGCGCTGGACCACCTGGCCCCGCCCGGCACCCGCGCGTCGAACCTGCGCTGGTCGTCGGTGTTCCGGATCAGCCACGGGATCGTCGACCGGTACCGCGACCGGCGGGTCTTCGTGGCCGGCGACGCGGCGCACCTGCACCCGCCCGCCGGCGGCCAGGGCATGAACACCGGGATCCAGGACGCCTGGAACCTGGCCTGGAAGGTGGCGCTTGCGGTGCGGGGTGTCGCCGCGCCCGGCCTGCTGGACAGCTACGAGAGCGAGCGGCGCCCGGAGGGCGAGGAGATCGTCGGCCGCGCGGTGCGGATGGCGTTCACCGACGAACTGGACCACGAGGACCTGAAGCGGCAGTTCCTGCAGGAGATGTCCCTGCTGCTCAGCTACTCGGACAGCCCGCTGGTCGGCGAGTGCGTCGCCGATCCCGACGCGCTGCGCGCCGGCCCGCGACCGGGCGACCGCGCCCCGGACGTCGGTGGGCTGCGCCGGCCGGGTGTCGGGCACCCGCTGCGGTTGCGGGACCTGACCCGGGGCACCCGGCACACCCTGCTGGTCTACGCCGACGCCTCGGCCGGTGCGGCGACGGTGGCCGCGGTGGCGGGACTCTGCGCCGACGTCCGCCGGCAGGCGTCCGGCGAGGTCGACGCGTACCTGCTGCTCAGCCCGGACGCGCCCGCGCCACGGCAGCTCGCCCCGCCGGTGGTGCGGGACGCCGCGGGCGAGTTCCGTGCCGGGTACGGGGTCACCGGCAGCGCCCTGTACCTGGTCCGCCCGGACGGGCACGTCGGGTTCCGCAGCCAGCCGGTCGACGCCGACGCGCTGCGCAAGAACCTGCACCTGGTGTTCGGCGGTGCGCGATGACGAAGGTGCGCACCGTGCTGGCGATGCGTACCCGGGAGGGCTGCGAGGACCGGTTCGAGGCGGAGTGGCTCTCGGCGGCGGAGAAGATCCGCAGGCTGGACGGGTGCCTGCGCCAGGACCTGGTCCGCGACGCCGACGACCCGCGCAGCTATCTGATCATCAGCGACTGGGCGGACCGCGAACGGCTGGACGCCTTCGGCCGCAGCGAACACCGTGACCGGCTGCTGCGGGTGGTCCGTGAGCTGCGCGAGTCCGCCCAACGGCACACCTACCAGGTCCTGCACAGCATGCGCAGCGAGCCCGAGGAGTCGCGATGACCGAGCACGCCCTACCCGCGTCCCAGCTCTACACCGACCAGTTCGCCGCCGATCCCTATCCCGCGTTCGCCCGGCTGCGTACGGACGCGCCGGTGTGCCCGGTCAGCTCGCCCCGGTTCGACTCGTACCTGATCACCCGGTTCGACGACGCCCGGGCGGCGTTGACCGATCCCCGGCTGTCCAAGGACCTCTACGGGCCCGGCCGGCACTACCTCCAGATCTTCGGCCCGAACTCGGAGGCGTTGAACAAGAACATGCTCAACTCGGATCCGCCGGAGCACACCAGGCTGCGCCGGATGGTGTCGCAGGCGTTCGCGCCACGCCGGATCGAGGCGCTGCGACCCCGGGTGGCGCAGATCGTCGACGACCTGCTGGACAAGGTCGTCCCGCAGGGTCAGGCCGAGCTGATGCACGACTTCGCGATCCCGCTGCCGATGGTGGTGATCTGCGAGCTGCTCGGGGTTCCGAGGGCCGACCAGGACCAGGTGCTCGACTGGACCCAGGTGATCCGGACGTCCGGGTCGTCCCGGCGCAGCCCGCAGGAGGAACGGGCCGCCGTGGCGCAGGCCCAGGTGCGGCTGCACCACTATCTCGCGGACCTGGTGCGGGCCAAGCGCGCCCGGCCGGCCGACGACATGGTCAGCGCGCTGATCGCCGCCTGCGACCACGACGGCGGGCTGTCCGAACCGGAACTCGTCACCACCACGTTCCTGTTGCTGTTCGCCGGGCACCAGACCACGGCGGACTTCCTCGGCAACGCGACGGCGGCCCTGCTGACCCACCCCGACCAGCTCGACCTGCTGCGCGCCAGGCCGGAGCTGCTGCCCTCGGCGATCGAGGAGCTGCTGCGGTTCGACGGCCCGCTGCCGGTGGCCAGCCCGCGGATCGCCACCGAGGACGTCGAGTACCAGGGCGTCCGGATCCCGTGCGGGTCGATCGTCGGGGTGGTGCTCAACGCGGCGAACCACGACCCGGCGCACTTCGTCGACCCGGACCGGCTGGACCTGCGCCGGGCGCGCGGCCCGCACCTCGGCTTCGGCCACGGCGTGCACTACTGCCTCGGGGTCTCGCTGGCCCGGATGGAGGCGCAGATCGGCCTCGGGGCGTTGCTGCGCCGGCTGCCGGGGCTGCGGCTCGGGGTGCCGGTCGCCGAGCTGCGCCGGCTGCCGGCGGCGTCGCCGTTCCGTGGCCTGCTGGAGCTTCCGGTCCGGTTCGCCGCCTGAGCGGCACCGGCGTTCCCGCCGCCGGCCGGGCACCCGTGGCCGGCCGTCCTTCCCGTCCCGATGCGGGCCCCGCAGATACCCCAGAGAGCTGAGGAGCAGCCATGACCTTCCGGAACGTGATCGTCTGCCGCATGGTGCCGGGCAGTGAGCGCACCGTCGCCGACGTGTTCGGGTACTACGACCGGACCACCCGACCGCAGGACCTCGGCGTGGTCGGGCGGACCCTGCTGTCCTTCCACGACCTCTACATCCACGTGATCGAGCGGGACGCGGACCCGAAGGTGACGGGCCAGACCCGGGGCCTGCCCGCCTTCCAGAAGATCGCCGAGGCGATCGGCCCGTACGTGACGCCCTACCCGAGGTACTGGAAGAACCCGTCCGACTCGGTGGCCAAGGAGTTCTACCACTGGGCGCCGGCGGCGGGGGAGGAGCCGGCGGCCGACCCGGGCAGCCCGAACCGGACCGTCATCGTCGCCCGGATCAAACCGGGTGCCGAGCCCACCGTGGCGCAGATCTTCGGCGAGTCGGACGCCGGCCCACTGCCGGCCCGGATGGGGGTCACCGGACGGTGGCTGTACTCGATCGACGACGTCTACCTGCACGTGCTGGAGCGCACCGACGAGTCGTTCGCCGGTGCGGTGGAGGAGGGCCACGACCAGCCGGCGTTCGCCAAGATCATGAACGATCTCAGCCCGTACATCAGCGCGTACGACCCGGAGACCTGGGAAAGCCCGCTGGACGCGGTGGCCAAGGAGTTCTACCGCTGGCGGGCCGAGGACTGAACGGCCGGGGGCCCGTCGGCGGATGCCGACGGGCCCCCGGTGTGGTGCGGCCTCAGCCGGTGGGCAGCACCGCAAAGCCCCGGTTGAAGGTCTTGTTGGTGTCGTCCGGCTGGTAGTTCCGCTCGATGTTGCCGGCCGTGTCCACCGAGAACCAGTGGATCTTGGTGCCCACCGGGATGGTCAGCGTCTCCGCCCCCTCCCGGATGCCCGCCGAGGCGTACAGGGTGGAGGCGAAGGTCGGCCGGCCACCGTCGAGGGTGTAGAACACCGCCGCCGGCTCGCTGACGTCGAACCGGACGCTCACCATGCCCTCGGTCGTGCTCGGCTCGACCGACAGGGTGCTCGTCGGCCGCTTCTTGTCCTTGTCGAAGTCCCGGGCCACCCGCATCAGCTCCACCAGGCCGTTGCTGAACTCCATGGTCTCCTGGTGCGCCTCGTCCCAGGTGGGCTGGAAGCTGGTGCCGACCTCGAAGTTCCAGGCGTAGATGCCGTACTTGTACCAGAGCAGGTCACCGGAGTTGCCGGCCGCCGAGTACAGCACGTCGGAGATCGGGCCGGTCCGGGCCGGGGTGACGGCCATGTTGCGGTGCCGCTTGATGGCGGTGAGGATCCGCGACGACGCGCCCCAGAAGTACGCCTCCTGGGCCAGCGACGGCCGCGGCGCGGAGATGCGCCCGGGGGTGGCGTAGGCGCCCGGCGACCACATGAAGTAGTTGCCGGAGGAGTGCAGGTTCATCGAGAACTTGATGTTGCCCCGCTGGGCCAGCCAGTCGACGTTCTTGTTCTCCGGCTCGGACAGCTCACTCGGCCCGGCGTAGGTGTCGCTGGTGCAGCTCGCCGACGCCCCCGAGTACCCGTCGAACAGGCTGTACTCGCTGTAGTTGCGGTTGTTGTCCACGCCCCACGAGTTGCGGGCCAGCGCGTCGGTGGCACCCCCCGGCGCACAGTGGTTGGTCATGTTGCGGCGCTGCGAGGCGTAGTCGTAGAACGAGTAGTGCCCGCCGTCCGGGTTGATCGACGGCACGATCCAGATGTCCAGGGTGCGCAGGAGCTGCTTGGTGTTCTCGTCGGTGGCGTGGTTGCGCAGCAGCCGCTCGGCGGTCTCGATGGTCACCAGCGGCGGGACCCACTCCCGGGCGTGCTCCTGGGCGTAGGCGAGCACCCCGGTGCGGGAACCGTCCCGGTACTTGCCGATCCGGATGGCGTACACCGGGTGCGGGTCGCGGGAGACGCCGGCCGGAGCCTTGAGGTTGTCCGTCAGCGGGGTCGACGCGACCGGCGCGACCACGCCGGCACCGGCGTCACCCCGGTAGGTGTACGCCTTGACCAGCGTGCCCGCCTCGGCGGTCAATGCCGCGGCGACCTGGGCGGCGGTGCTGGTGACCGCGCCGGCGGCGTCGGTGGCCAGGCCGACCCGGATGGCCTTGCCGGTCACCGCGACCGACAGCGGCTGACCGGGGGCACCCGGGTTGGCCAGCTCGACGGAGATGTCGTTGCCACCCTCGTGTCCCCAGGCGAGCGAGTCGACCGCGACCCGGTTGCCGTTGGCGGTGCCGAGCACCACCTGGGCCTTGCGGCGGTAGCCGTTGGTCTTGTACGGCAGCTCGACCACCTCGGCGAGCTGCGGGTACTCGGCGGCGAGCCGCTTGATCCGGTCGTACAGGTCGGTCGGGGTGAGGTAGCTGGTGACGAAGTCCTTCTGGTAGCCGGGGCCCTCCGGGTCGTCGGCCGGGATCGGCAGCCACTCCTTGACCTCGGCGACCGCGACGTCACCGCTCGGGCTGGTGATCTGGATCCGCTGCGGCCGGGCGGTGACGGCGGAGGCCCCCCGGTGGTACAGGTAGACGCCCGCGTCGACGAACCGGGAGATGGTCTGGGTGCCGCCGGAGCCGATCTCGGTGCCGGGGCCGCTGTCCCGGGCCACCGTGAGGGTGCTGGTGGAGGTCTGCCCCTCGGCCCACTTCGCCTCGACCGACAGCACCTGGTTGGTGCCGGAGGTGTAGTAGTCGGCCCGGATGATCTTCACGTCGGAGGTGGTGGTGCTGCGCTCCAGCGTCGCGGTGAACGCCCGGTTCTCGGCCTGGTGCGCGGCGATGGTCGCCGCCCGCTCGGCGACCCGGTCGGCGGAGTCCGCCGAGTCGTGCACGACGGCGCCGATCCGGAAGCCCATCCGCTTGAGCGCGGCGACCTCGGTGGGGGTGACCACGGCGTGCACCACGATGCCCTGCTCGGTGTGGGTGACGTCGTGGTCCAGGTCGACGCCGGTGGCGACCAGTTCGTCCAGCCGGGCGGTGCCGTCGACCACCACCTCCACGACGTCGGCCTGCTCGTCGGCGGACCGTTCGAGGACGGCGGGCGCCGCGCCCGACTCCTCGGTGGGCGGGGCGGCGGTGACGGCGGTCGCCGGGCCGGCGAGCAGAATCAGGGCGATGCCCGCGGCGGTCGCGGCGGGTAACCGCCGCCACCTGCGGGGGAGTGTGGAACGGGACATCTCGGGCCACCTTTCCTGACGGGGGCGGGTCGGGCCGGCGGCGCGCGGAAGCGCGCGCCGTCGACCGGCGTGCAGATATGGGTACGGGTCACCGACAGCCGTTCAGACGGGGACGTCCGATCGCGACATTGGCCTGCCGGGCGACGGGGACACTGGGTGTCTCCCCGTACGCGGGCGGTGAACCGGCGCCGATCCGGTCCGGTGACGAGGCGAAAGCCGTGGGTGAGGGTGAGGGTCGGTCGGGGGGCGTTGCCGATCGGTTGGCCCATCCTGGCGGCACCCGCTCGGATCTGTCAATGATCTGTCCGGCCGACCGTCCACCTGTCACATCGGCCCGGTCCCGGCGTGGTCAGCCGGGCGGTACCCCGCGCCGGCCGCTCCGCCGAGCGGGCCGGGCGGCCGTCACGGCGGGGTCCGGTAGTGGCCGGTGAGCCGACCCAACTTCATGGCCAGGTGCAGGCACAACCGCTCGTTGCCGTCCTTGAGGTCGGTGCCGGCGAGCTGCTCCACCCGTTGCAGCCGGTAGTAGAGGGTGGTCCGGTGCAGCCGCAGCTTCTCGGCGGTGGCGTGCGCGTTCCCGGCCAGGTCGAGGTACGCCTCCAGGGTCTCCAGCAGCACCTGGTACGCGTCGTCGTGCAGGAGCCGTTCCAGCCCGGGGTGCACCCCGGCGACGTCGAGGTGCCGGCTGTCCAACTGGGACAGCACCCGGTAGATGCCCAGGCCGGCCCAGGAGACCACCCGACCGAGCGCGGGTAGCTGCACCCCGACCCGGGCCGCCTGCACGGCCTCCTGGTATGACTGCACCGCGTCGGCCAGCTCCGGGCGGGACTGGCCGATCCCGGTCACCGCCCGGTCCACCGAGGACAGCCCCCGGGTGGCGTTGCACAGCGCCTCGTCCAGGTGCCGGGCGGCGGTCTCCGGTGAGGGACGCCCCGCGATCCGGCCGCCGCAGATCAGCAACACACCGTGGTCGTGCCACACCATGTGCAGCGACTCCCGGACGCCGATCCACCGGCGGGTCGCCACCAGCGCCTGCTCCAGCGCGATCCGGGCCACCCCGTCGGGATGCTGCCCGGTGGCGGGGACGAGCTGGGCCACCACCGCGGTGGTGGCCCCGTCACCGGCGACGGTGCCCTCCTCCAGCAGGGCCCGCGCCGCGTGGTCGCGCGCCTCGCGGCTCTCCACGAGCAGCGTCCGGGTGGCCTCGGCCTCCCGCTGCGAGGCCAGCTCACCGAGCAGGTTCTCCCGGTAGAGCGCCAACGACAGATCGGTGAAGGCGCTGGTCGCGGTGGCGATGTCGGCGTCGGTCATCGCCCCGTCGGCGTCGATGAACCAGACGAACCCGAGCAGCAGGTCGTCGTGCCAGATCGGTACGCAGACCCGGGGCAGCAGGTCGAGGTCGGCGTCCGCCGGAGTACGCACCGGCTCACGCGCGGTGAGCACGCCCATCCGGCGGAACCAGGCGATCACCTCCGGGGTGGTCTGCCGGCGCAGGATGGACATCCGCCGGACGTCGTCCATCGGGCCGTCGTGCTCGCTGTAGACGACGACCCGTTGGCGCCGGTCCTCGATGAGGGCGGGGCGTCCCACCCGAGCGGCGACGGCGTCGACTATTCGCTGAAGCTCACCGTGCATGGATCTCCCCTGGTTGCGCCGCTCGACAGGGGGCGCGCGACCGCCAGTCCTTACCCTGTGGGGCCGGTGGGCCTCCGCGCAAGGTCCACCGGCGATCTCCCGACAAAAGGACGGCCCCCACCGCAACTGTTCCGGCAATTGTTTGAAGACCGGTGGCGATCGACGATCGTAGGGTCCGGTACGGCAGTGCGCCGGTAGTCGTACCGTGGGCGCGGGGCCGGTGGCGCTGAGGAAGGACCGCCGAGTGACACCTGGTAGGCCCTGGCGGGGTGTGCTGGTCGCCCTCACCACGCCGTTCCGCGACGATCTCTCGGTCGACCTCGACCGGTTGCAGGAACACGTCCGGTGGCTCGCCGCGGCGGGCTGTCACGGCGTGGCCCCGTGTGGGTCGGTGGGGGAGTACCGGGCGCTGTCCGACGACGAACGGGCCGACGTGGTGCGGGCGACGGTGCAGGCCGCGCCGCCCGGCTGCGCGGTGCTGCCCGGGGTCGGCGGCTACGGCAGCCGGCAGTCCCGCCGCTGGGCGGAGCAGGCCGCCGCGGCCGGGGCCGACGGGGTACTCGCGCTGCCACCCGACGACTACGCCGCCCGGGACGCCGACGTGGTGGCCCACTACCGGGAGGTGGCCGCCGTCGGCCTGCCGGTGGTCGCGCACAACGACCCGTTCGGCACCCGGGTGGACCTCACCCCGGACCTGCTCGCCACGATCGCCGAGATCGACGGGATCGTCGCGGTCAAGGAGTTCTCCGGGGACGTCCGGCGGCTGCACCGGATCAGGGACCTCTGCCCGCACGTCGACGTGCTGGCCGGTGCGGACGACGTGCTGCTGGAACTCGTGCTGAGCGGCGCCACCGGCTGGGTCGCCGGGCTGTCCAACGCGCTGCCGCGCCAGGCGCTGCGGCTGTACGACCTGTGTGCCGCCCGCGACCTGGGCCGGGCGCTGTCGCTCTACGCCGAGCTGCACCCGGTCTTCGGCTGGCACTCCCGGCCCGAGTCGGTGCAGGCCATCAAGCTCGCGATGGACTGCGCCGGGCGGTTCGGCGGGCGGTGCCGTCCGCCGCGCGGGCCGCTGTCCGGGCCCGCCGCGGCGCAGGTCCGCCGGGACATGGTGCGGGCCTTGGCGGCCACCGTCGACCCGTCCGTGGACGGCTCCCTCGGCTGACCTGCGCTCGTCCGCGCCCGGGGGCGGTCCTTCAGGTGTCGGAAGCCGCCGGTTCACCTGCCGACATCTGCACGGTGACCGGCCCCGGCCCGCCCTCCTAGATTCGCTGCGCGGCCTGGTAACAGGTGTTTCATCCAGCCAACCCCCGGACACCTGGCGCCGCGTCCCTCCCGACGAGAGGTGATTTTGTGCACCGTGCTACCCGTAACCGATCAAGACTGAGGCGTTCCGTGCTGGCCGCGGTCGTGGCGACCACGCTCGTGGTGACCGGCGCGGCGCAAGCCGCGGCGGCCCCGGCCAACCCGGCCGGCGGCACCGCGCCCTTCCAGGTGCTCGACCCGCAGGCCTGGCAGAACCCGGACACGATGACCTGGAACGATTTCAAGGCTGTGCCCGGCAAGAACTGGGCCGACCCGAGCGTGCGCGGTGCGATCCGCAACTTCAAGATCGCCCTGGTCGCGCTCGACTACCCGGACCAGACGTTCGCGGTTTCCCAGCGGGCGCGTTCGACGGTCTTCGGCAACCCCCAGTCGGTCGCGGCCAACATCCCGCGCGCCGACGTGCCGAAGTTCTACCAGGACTTCCTCAACACCCCGAACACCCTGAACAAGGGGCACACCCTGCACGAGTACTGGATGCAGGACTCCAACGGGCGGTACGGCGTCGACCTCGCCGGGTTCGGGCCGTACCAGATGCCGTCGAAGTCCCACCAGTACGGGCTGGACAACAGCTTCAACCCCGGGGCCTGCCCGAGCGGGGACGTCTGCAACAAGAACATCCGCACCGACGGGCTGGGCGCCTGGCGGGCGGCGGTCGGTGACGAGGTCGCCAACCAGTACGAGCTGGTCTTCATCCTCAGCGCCGGCCAGGACGAGTCGTCGACCTGGCAGGAGTTCGGGCAGATGATCTTCCAGAACAAGGAGGACGTGCCGGACGCCTGGGGCCCGCCGGACCCCAACCTGCCGAACTGGGCGAAGACCCGGTACGTGGAGTGGACGTCGTGGAAGGCGGCGGCGACGCTCTGGCCGAACGCCGGTGGTGGCTCGTCCACCCAGGGTGAGAGCTCCGGGATGGGCGTCTACGCCCACGAGCTGACCCACCTGCTGGGCATCGGCGACAACTACAACAACCCGTACGGCGAGCCGCTGCGCCGGGCGTACACCGGTATCTGGAGCATGATGTCGCGCGGGTCGTTCAACGGCCCGGGCGGACCGCACACCCGCTGGCAGATCCCGCCGACCAACGGCGGCTCGATGGGCTCGCTGCACACCGTGCGGGACAAGCTCAAGATCGGCCTGCTCGGCGAGGAGCACGTGCTGCGGCTGTCCCGGGAGTCGCTGGCCTCCTCGGGCCTGGTCGTCGCCCAGGTGACCGCCCGCGCGGTCGACGCCGGCCCGAAGGGTCTGACCGGCGTGAACATCGCGCTGAACAAGGACCTGTCGCCGGCCTGCACGGTCAGCGCCGACCCGTTGTGCGACGGTGGGAGCTTCAACAACTACACCGTCGAGGTCGTCGACCGGATGGGCGCGGACTCGTTCACCCCGGACAGCGGCGTGCTGGTGAGCAAGACGAAGAACGCCGACAGCGCGCCGTTCCAGTGGGTGGTGGACGCCAACCCGCAGGACATCGACATGATCGACTTCTACCGGCCGGACGGCAGCCCGCAGAAGATCACCATGGGTGACTACCGGCAGCTCTCGGACGCGCTGTTCCACGCCGGCGCGGACACCGGCAGCCAGTACGAGTACGTCGACGAGGCCAACCGGCTGCACTTCTACATCATCGACCTCAAGCGGGACTCCGCCGGGTCGCTGTCGTACACCGTGGCGGTGCGGTCGCTGGACGGCACCGGCGGGCCGAGCAGCCACGGCGTGGCGCTGGCCAAGGGTGAGGTGACCAGCACCGGTAAGCCGACGAACCGGGGCGTGACCTGCTCGTTCGAGCTGACCAACACCGGTGCCTACTCGGCCGGCGGCCAGCAGCACCCGGAGAACGCCACCGCGTACCTGAAGTCCGACGTGTACCGCCTCTCGGCGGAGGTGGCCGGCAAGGGCTGGCGGACCTGGCTGCCCAACCAGCTCGCCACCGCACAGTTCGGGAAGTCCACCACGGTCCGGGTGTCGGTGGGTGCCACCGCCGCCGCCGCGGACACCGGCTTCGTGAAGCTCACCGCGACCTCGGAGAGCGACCCGACGAAGACGGTGACCAAGCAGTGCCGGGTGGAGAAGTCCTGACCGGTACCCGGGGTTGACCGTTCCTTCCGGGTCCGTGGCGGCGGGTGTCGCCACGGACCCGGAAGGCCGGCGAGAGGAGGACGACGTGCGGCTACCCACGAGTACCCGGTACGGCACCGGGGCGCTGCTGACCCTGCTGCTGGCCGGTGCGACCGGGTGCGGCGCCACCGGCGCCGCGCAGGAGGCGGTCTCCCCGACGACCGTCCGGGTGCTGGTCCGCGACATCAACATCCGGGCCGAGGGCGTGGACTGCGCCGGCACCGGACCGTACCTGTACTTCCACCACCGGGCGCCGTTCCGGGTGCTCGACCCGGACGGCGCGGCGCTGGCCACCGGGACGCTGCCGGCGGGTACCGCGGTGGCCGCCTTCGCCGAGGACCTGGAGGTCGACCGGGTGCCGACCTACTGCGAGTTCGCCGTCCCGGTCCAGGTGCCGCAGCGCGCCGGGTACCGGCTGGAGGTGGCCGGTCGGCCGGCGCTCGACCTGACCCCGGACAGCAGCGAGGGCCCGGCCCTGGTGGCGGTGGTGCCCTCGTGAGACGGATGCTCGCGCCGCTGCTGCTGGTGGTGGCGTTGCTGGCCGGCTGCACCACGGCACCGGCCGGGCCGCCCGCACCGGCGCTCGCCGGGGGCGCCTCGGCGCTGCCCGGACCGGTCCCCGCCGACCTGGCGTTGCGCCCGGCGCCCGGCGCGGCCCCGGGGGCCCCGGCGTTCACCGGGACGCTCACCGACGGGACCCCGCTCGCCGCCGCCGACCTGTGGACGGACCGTCCGGTCGTGTTCACCTTCTTCAGTTCCTGGTGTACGACCTGCGTCGCCCGGCAGGACGCGCTGAGCGATCTCGCCCGCCGCTACCGGGACCGGGTGGTCTTCGTCGGGGTGGCCGGCGCGGACCAGGCCGACGAGCTACAGGACTACCTGCGCGCCCATCGGGTGGAGTACCCCGTGGTCGTCGACGAGCAGCAGACGATCTGGCGGTCGTACGCGGTGCGGGAGCCACCGGCCGTCGTGGTGGTCGCCAAGGGCGGCGCGCTGCTGCGCGGTTGGCCGGGCGGCCTGGACGCCGCCGCGCTGGACCAGCGGCTCGGGGAACTGGTGTTGGCCGGCCCCGCGTAGCCCCGCCCGGCGGCCCGGCCCGAAACGACCGGCGGGCCCGGCCGAGGCCCGCCGTTGCCGGCACCTCGGCCCAAAGTCGACCCGTCGGTGGGGTCGGGACCGGGCCGGGGTGCCCACGCGCGCCCGGTCCCGGCTCCGGTCGGCGTCGACATCCGGCCTGGTGGCGGGCGGTTGGTCGGCGGCGGGAGGCCGGCGCGGGCAGCCGTCGGAGCATTCGTTCCAGCCGGCGGGAACTTTTGTTCGTACGAACAAAAGTTTCTCCGTTTGAGGTCTATCTTTCACCGTCAGCCAGCGTTAGTGTCCGGTTCACGGACGTAACACGGTTGACATCCCCCCTTGATCGGCCAGTCACCATCCGGGCCAACGCGTATCGGCGGCGCAGGTCCTTCAGACCCTCCAAGCAGGATTCGTTCGACTTCGTGGCCCTCAGGGCCGCCCTCGAAAGGTGGAAATTGTGAACGAGGCGCAGCGCCGTACGGCCGCCGACCCCCAGCAACGTGCCCAGCTCACCCGTCGCCGGCTGCTCGCCGCGTCGGCCGGTGCCGCCGCCGCCCTCGGCGCGGCCGGACTGCCGGTGCTCCAGACCGACACCCCGGTCCGCGCGGACGGCAAGTGGCGGGTCGACCCGCTCATCCCCGAGCGCAACCGCGGCATCATCCTCTACAGCGTCCGGGACCGGATCTCCGCGGCCCCCGACACCAGCGGCGTGCCCTACGGCTTCGAGCGGGTGCTCGCCAGCCTGGCCGAGATGGGCTACAAGGAGATCGAGTTCGCCGGTTACAACCAGCACACCTCGATCCTGGGCCGGCAGATCACCCCGACCGAGATCCGCAAGATCCTGGACGACAACGGCCTGGTCGCCAACGGCACCCACACGTCGATCAACGCGGCGACCTTCCAGCAGCAGCTCGACATCGCCGAGGAACTCGGCATGAAGAACATCGGCACCGGCAGCGACCCGACCAACAGCGCCTACCAGTCCGACTGGGACGCCGCGGCGGACACCTGGAACGAGCTGGGCCGGCAGGCCAAGGAACGCGGCATGCGGCTCTACACCCACAACCACGACGTGGCCTACTCGTTCCTGCTGGACAGCGGCCCGCTGGACGCCAACAACAAGCCGACCCGCTCCTCCGGAGTGCGGCGGCTGGAGTACTTCTTCGCCAAGACCGACCCGAAGTACGTCTTCTTCGAGCTGGACATCTACTGGGCGTACGTGGCGCGCTACAAGCACACCAAATACATCAACTCGGCCGGCAAGGAGAAGACCTCGCTGTTCGACCCGATCCTGAACGTGGCGCGGCGCACCAAGCGGTTCCCGCTCTTCCACGCCAAGGACGGCAACCGGAACACCACGCTGCCCAACGGCTACGAGATGATCCCGCTCGGCGAGGGCGACATCAACTTCCAGCAGTTCTTCCAGACCATCGGCGAGTCCGACTTCCACCACGCCAACTGGGAGATGGACACCGCCCCCGGCGGCTCCACCGCGCCCGGCCAGTCGCTGGACTTCGCCCGGCTCAGCTACGCCAACATGGCCGAGCTGACCGTCTACAACAAGGACTGACCTACCGGCGACCGGACTCCGGTCGCAGGGCGCCGACCGGCGGTCGCACCACCGCCGGCGGCACCCGATCGGGGGGCGTGGTCGCGTCGCGAGACCCGACCACGCCCACCCCCGGGGCGTCGCGCCGCCGCCGCACCGGTCACACCCGCCGGATTGCCGGCGGCCGGTTACCGCCGGCCGACCCGCCCGTCAGCGGGTCGTGAGCAGGCGGACCCCCTCTCGGCGGGCCATCGGCCCGCGCCCACCGCACCACCTCCTCGACCCGTACCCGGGCCGCCGCCGCAGCGTGCCCGGACGACGGGGCCGGGTGGCCGTCCGGCCCGCCGGCCGTACGGGCGGTCCCCGGGCCGGGGACCGTGGCGGGGCCGGGACGGCGTCGTCCCGGGCACCCCGAGAACGCGGCGCACCAGAACCACTTCGGGTGGCCCCGGCACCCGCCCGGAGCAGGCAGCACATCGTCCCCCCACCGGAGGAATCAGATGCCAAGATCGGTACACCGATGGCTCGCCGTGGTCGCAGGGATCGGGATCGTCACCCCGCTCGCCGCGATCGCCCCGGCGGCAGCCCATCCGGGCCACGACCACAAGAGCGTCCTGGTCTTCACCAAGACCGACGGTGAGCGGCGCGCGTCCATCGACAAGGGCGTCAACGCGATCCGCACCCTGGGCAGCACGAACGGGTTCACCGTCGACGTCACCCAGAACTCCACCGCCTTCTCCGACGACAACCTCGCCAGCTACGGCGCGGTGATCTTCCTGAACACCACCGGTGACGTGCTCGACGGTGGTCAGGAGGCGGCCTTCGAGCGGTACATCCGCAAGGGCGGCGGCTACCTCGGCGTGCACGCCGCGGCCGAGACCGAGCCGTCCTGGACCTTCTACCGCGACATCGTCGGCACCACCGTGGCCGGTAAGGCGTCGACCGGCGCCGCGACCATCGACGTGGCCGACCGGGCGCACCCGGCCAGCAAGCCGCTCGCCCGGCAGCTCAGCCTGAACGAGGAGTGGTACAACTACACCACCAACGTCCGGGGCACCGCGCACGTGCTGGCCACCGTGGACGAGAAGTCGTTCACCGGCGGCACGATGGGCTACGACCACCCGATCTCCTGGTGCAAGGACTTCCAGGGCGGCCGGTCGTTCTACACCGGCCTCGGCCACTCCGCCGACTCGTACGCCAACGGCGCGTTCCGCAAGCACCTGCTCGGCGCGATCCAGTGGTCGGCCGGCCTGGTCGAGGGGGACTGCGGCGCGACGGTCAAGGCCAACTACGAGAAGGTCATCCTCAACGACGAGCCCGGCGAGCCGATGACCCTGTCGGTGCTGCCGGACGGCCGGGTGCTGCACAACACCCGCAGCGGCGAGATCCGGCTGTACGACCCGGAGACCGGGGCCAGCCCGGTCATCACCACCATCCCGGTCTACCAGCACGACGAGGACGGCCTCCAGTCGATCACCGTCGGCCCGGACTTCGCGACCGACAAGTGGGTCTACGCCTACTACGCGCCCAAGCTGGACACCCCGATCACGGACGCGCCGGCGACCAGCACCGACCCGAGCGCGTGGGACGTCTACAAGGGCCACAACCAGCTCTCCCGGTTCAAGTTCGTCGAGGAGCCGACCCCGCACCTGGACCTGGCCAGCGAGCAGAAGATCATGAAGGTCGACACCGACCGGGGCATCTGCTGCCACGTCGCCGGTGAGGTCAAGTTCGACGGCAAGGGGCTGCTCTACCTGGTCACCGGCGACGACACCAACGCCGGTGGCTCGGACGGCTTCACCCCGATCAACGAGTCGCCGACCCAGGGTCCGGGCTACGACGCCCAGCGCTCCGCGGCCAACACCAACGACCTGCGGGGCAAGCTGCTGCGGATCAAGGTGAAGGCGGACGGGTCGTACAGCATCCCGGCCGGCAACCTGTTCCCCGAGTCGGAGGACCGCGACGACAAGACCCGCCCGGAAATCTTCCTGATGGGTCTGCGCAACCCGTTCCGCTTCGACGTCGACTCCCGTGGCTTCGTCTACATCGGCGACTACTCGCCGGACTCGCAGACGCCGAACCCGGCCCGGGGGCCGGAGGGCACCGGCCGCTGGATCGCCACCAACAAGGCCGGCAACTACGGCTGGCCGTACTGCTACTCGCCGAGCCTGCCCTACATCGACTACGACTTCGTCACCAAGCAGTCGAAGGGCGCCTTCAACTGCGCCGCGCCGGTGAACGACTCGCCGCGCAACACCGGCCGTCGGGTCCTCCCGCCGGTGCAGGAGCCGCAGCTCAACTACACCTTCCGGGCCACCACCACCTGCGCCGAGGCGTACCTCAGCACGCCGCCCGGCACCTGCGAGTTCAAGTGGCCGGTGCTCGGCACCGGCGGCGTCGGCCCGATGGGCGGCCCGATCTACAAGTACGACGCCGCGCTGAACTCCGAGACCAAGTTCCCGGAGTACTACCACGACGCGGTGGTCTTCGGGGAGTTCACCCGGGACAAGATCTACATGATGCGCACCAACGGCAGCGGGAACCTGCTCGGCGTCGAACAGCTCCTGCCGGGCTTCGTCTTCGACAACCCGATGGACATGGAGTTCGGCCCGAACGGCAACCTCTACCTGCTGGAGTACGGTGACGGGTTCTTCCGGGCCAACCCGGACGCCGCGCTGTCGGTGATCCGGTACGCCAAGGGCACCCGCGCCCCGGTGGCGAAGCTGGAGGCCAGCCCGACCTCGGGCCAGGCGCCGCTGACCGTGCAGTTCTCCGCCGAGGGCTCCTACGACGCCGACCCGGGCGAGACCATCTCGTACGCCTGGGACTTCAACGGCGACGGCACGACCGACTCGACCCAGCTCGACGCGTCGTACACGTACACCGTTAACGGGGTCTACACCGCCAAGCTGACGGTCACCGACTCCAGCGGCAAGACGGCGGTGCTCACCCGGGAGATCACCGTGGGCAACACCGCGCCCACGGTGGAGGTCACCTCGCCGCTCTCCGGCACCTTCTTCAACTGGGGTGACACCGTGCCGTGGACGGTCACCGTGACCGACCCCGAGGACGGCCCGATCGACTGCGGCCGGGTGACGGTCTCCTTCGTCCTCGGCCACGACACGCACGGGCACGGCATGAGCGACGCCAACGGCTGCTCCGGCTCCTTCGAGAGCCCGGAGGACGGCGCCGACCACGCCGGTGGCTACCTGTACGGCGCGATCAGCGCCACCTACACCGACAAGGGGGCCAACGGCCAGCCGGCGCTGTCCGCCCTCGACCAGGTGGTCCTGCAGACCCGCCGGCAGCAGGCCGAGTTCGCGCAGGTGCAGCAGGGCGTCACGCTGGCCAACACCACCGACGTCGGTGGCGGCCAGCACGTGGCCGGCATCGACAACGGTGACCACATCGCGTTCGACCCGGTGAACCTCGGCGGGATCGACAAGGTCACCTTCCGGTACGCCGGTGGCTCCACGGCCACCGCCGGGACCCCGCGCGGCATCGTCGAGCTGCGGCTCGACTCGCCGACCGGGGAGCTGGTGACCAGCGCGACGGTCAACGCGACCAGCGGCACCAGCGTCTGGGCGAGCCAGACCTTCCCGGTCAGCCAGGCGGCCGGCACGCACAAGCTCTACCTGGTCTTCAAGCCCGTCAGCGGCGGGCCGACGACCAGCCTGTTCAACCTCAACTGGGTGGAGTTCGGCGGCCCGACCGCCTGACGTAACCCACCGGTCGCCGGGAGGACGGAGACTCCGTCCTCCCGGCGCCGTACCGGCTCGGGGGTGGCCGCAAAATGCCTGGTCAGGTCTGGCTGTCCGGCCTCTGGCCAGGAGAACGTCGATGATCTAGCGTCCGGTGCGCCGGGTGCCTGCTTCACCGTCCGGCGCCGCGAAACCTAGGGGGGACAGTGCCGTTCCGTGATGATGCCGTCGAGCTGACCGACCAGTTCCGCCCCGACGGGCCGGGCCCGGCCCTGGCCCGGGTGCCGGGGTGGCGCCCGTTGCGGGTGGCGATGATCGGCCAGAAGGGCGTGCCGGCCACCTACGGGGGGATCGAGCGGCACGTGGAGGAGATGGCCAGCCGGCTCGCCGCGCTCGGGCACGAGGTGACCGTCTACTGCCGGGACAGCTACGGCGGCGTGGTCACCGACCGGCACCGCGGCATCCGCCTGCGCCGGGCCCGCACCGTCGGCAGCAAACACCTCGACGCGATCGTGCACTCGGCCACCTCCACGGTGGCGGCGCTGGCCGAACGGCCCGACATCGTGCACTACCACGGCCTCGGTCCGGTGCTGACGGCGCCGCTGGCGCGCTACGCCTCCCGGGCGAAGGTGGTGCTGACCGTGCACGGGCTGGACAACCAGCGGGGCAAGTGGGGCCGGGCGGCGCGTACGGTGCTCGGCACCGCGTACCGGCTCAGCGGGCACCTGCCGGACGCCCGGGTGACCGTGTCGCAGGGCCTGGCGGCACACTACGCCAGCCGGTTCGGGCGGCCCGCCCGCTACATCCCCAACGGGGTGGCCGTGCCGACCCACCTGCCGCCCCGGGAACTGCCCCGGTTCGGCCTCCGGCCCGGGGGCTACCTGCTGCTGGTCGGCCGGCTCGTACCGGAGAAGGCCGCCGACCTGCTGATCAAGGCGTTCCGCCGGCTGCCGACCGACCTGCGGCTGGCCGTCGTCGGCGGCTCGGCCTTCACCGACGAGTACGTCGCCCGGCTCCGGCGGGCGGCCGGCGACGACCCGCGCGTCGTGTTCACCGGCTTCGTCTACGGCGACCTGCTCGCCGAGCTGTACTCGCACGCGGCGGCCTTCGTGCAGCCGTCCCGGCTGGAGGGGCTGCCGCTGACCCTGCTGGAGGCCGCCTCGTACGGGCTGCCCGTGGTGGCCAGCGACATCGAACCGCACGTCGAGGTGCTGGAGCACGACGGCCCCGGCCGGCGGCTGTTCCGCGACGGCGACGGCGACGACCTGCTCCGCGCGCTGACCACGGTGACCGCCGACGTGCCGGCCGAACGGGCCGGCGCGGTGCTGCTGCGCGACCGGGTGCTCGCCGAGTACAGCTGGGACGCGGCGGCCCGCGACCTGGAACGGCTGTACTTCGAGCTGGCCGTCCGGTCGCCCCGTCGCCGCCGGGAACAGGACGTTACGTCGCCCACGGTCGGCGTAACGGCCCATGTCCCGACCCCTCGCCGGCCGTTAGATTAGGCCGTTCACCCGGCCGTCGCTGGCGTCCGGCACCAACCTGTGGAAACGAGCGGTCGGCGAGCGAGTGGACGGACAGCGACACGGCACGGTGGGTGATCCCACCCTGCCCGGCGGAGGGCGGCGGCGGTCCACCGGCGACGCGCCCGGACGCCTGCTGACCGGTGCCGCGGCCCTGCTCTGCGCCGTGGTGGCGGTCGGCGCCGGGCTGGCCGCGAGCGGTGGCGGCCGGGTCGGCATGGTGCTGCCCCTGGTGGTGGTGGCCGGGCTGCTCGTCGGGCTGCTCGCGCTGACCCGCTTCTCGGCGTACGTGATGCTGATGCTGGCGGTGCGCTCCTGCGTCGACCTGTTCAAGCTCAGCGGCCCGACCGCCGGTCGGGCCGACGGCGCGGCGGCCACCCGGACGATGGACCCGTCGACGATCCTCGCCGTGCTGTTCCTGCTCGCCGCCGGCCTCTGGCTGGCCGCCCAGCTCCGGCAGCGGGGCCGGCTGCGCGGCTCCCCGCTCGGCGTGGCCCTGCTGCTGGTCGGTGCCACCTCGCTGGTCAGCGCGCTGGGTGCCGCCCAGCCCGCGCCCAGCGCCCTGGAGGCGCTGCGGATCGGCACCGTGGTGGTGATGTTCGTCGTCCTGGAGCAGTTGATGCCGGATCTGCCGGCGGTCCGCCGGATCCTGCTCGCCGCGTACGCCTCGCTGGTGCTGGCGATCGGCTACACCGTGGTGCTCTCGCTGTTCGGCCACCCGCCGGCCGAGGTCAAGGGGGATTTCACCCGGATCAGCGGGCCGTTCAGCCAGTCCACCACGTTCGGCCGCTACCTGATGTTCATGGTGATCTTCGGGTTCGGGGTGTACCGCTACCTGGACCGCCGGTTCCGGGTCGGTCTCGGCGCGCTGCTCGCCGCGTCGCTGCTGTTCCTGCTGCTCACCAACACCCGCAGCGCCATCCTCGGGGCGGCCCTCGGCCTGGTCGTGGTCGCGGTGCTGCACCGCAGCCGGCGGATGCTGGTGGCGCTCTGCCTGGTCGCGGTGGCCGGGGTGGCCCTGCTGCCGAGCGTGGCGCAGCGGTTCGGGCAGCTCGCCGACAGCACCGCCGTCGGTGGCGGCCCGACCGGCAACACGCTCGCCTGGCGGGTCGGCTACTGGTCGGAGATCGTGTCCCTGGCCAACCGTAACCCGGTCACCGGGATCGGTCCCAACATGACGAAGTTCGAGGCCGACGAGGCGAAGAAGCCGCACAACGACTTCCTGCGCGCGTACGTCGAGACCGGCCTGCTCGGGCTGCTCGCGTACCTGGCGATGATGGCGCTGTGCCTGCACACCGGGCTGACCGCGTTGCGGCGGGCCCCGCCGGGCACGCTCGGCCGGGGCATCGCGGTGGGTTTCCTCGGCTGCGCGGTCGCCTTCGTCGGGGTCAGCGCGGCCTCCAACGTGATCTCGAACGTGGTCACCTTGTGGTACTTCGCGGCCTTCGCCGCCGCGGCCAGCGCGGTCGCCCGGGGGCTGCCGGCAGGCCCGCCCGGGGCGCCGGCACCTGCCGTGCCCGCGCCGGCCGGGCGGAGCATCGGATGAACTACCGGACAGTGGGGAGCACAAGGGTGGAGATCGTCGACTATCTGCGGGCCGCGCGGCGTCGACTCTGGGTTCTGGTGGGCATTCCGCTGGTCGCCGGGGCGGCGGCCGGGCTGGTCGTCCTGCTCGGTCCGCAGCAGTACGCGGCCACCTCGTACGTCGCGGCGCCCGCGCTGGTCGGCGGCAACGCGGCCCAGCAGTACACCGGCACCCAGGCGGCCAACCAGTTCGCGGCGGCGTTCGCCGCGGCGGTGACCTCCCCCCAGGTGGTCGACCAGGTGGCGGCCGACACCGGGGTCCCCGCCGACGAGCTGCGCGGCGGGCTGGCGGTCAAGCAGGTCGGCGCGAGCAGCCAGCTGACGGTGACCTACACGGCGACCAGCCGGGCCACGGTGGCCCCGGTGCTGGCGGCCACCGGGAAACGCGCCCTGGCGTTCCTGTTCACCAGTCAGGTCAACATCGCCACCGACGAGGTGAAGGCGGCCACCGACGAGCTGACCACCGCCACCCGGGCGATCAACGACTGGGAGAAGGCCAACAAGGTCAGCCAGCCGGACAAGCTCTACCAGTCGACCCTGCAGGAGATCGCCAGCCTGCGGCAGCAGCAGCTACAGATGCAGGCGGTCGGCAACGGCCGGGGTGCCGCCGCCGCCGCGGAGTCGATCGACGCCGGTCAGAAGCGGCTGGACGAGCTCGGCCCGAAGCTGCCCGGCTACCAGGCGTTGCTCGCGCAGCGGGACAGCGCCACCAGCGCGCTGGCCTCCGCCCGGCAGGGCCTGCAACAGGCCCGGGCCCAGTCCCAGGCGGCCGATCCGGAGAAGGTGACCAGCCTCGGCGAGGTGCAGCCGGTCTCCCGGGGGCGGGCGCTGGTCGGTCTCGTGCTTCCGGTGGTCGGCGCCGGCCTGCTGCTGGCCGTGCTGCTGGTGGCCGTCCTGGAGTGGCTCGCGCGGCATCGGACGGCAGTGACCGGGCGGGCCGGCATGACCGGGCGGGTGGTGGCGACCGGGCGGGCGGCAGCCGTCCCGGCCGGGGCGATCGCCGGTCGCCGGGCCGGGGGCGCGGCCAATGACGACACCGTGGTGCTGCCGGCCGTCCCGGCGACGGTACCCGAGCAGAACTCCCGGCGCCGGTAGGCCGGGGTGCCCGGCGAACCCGCCGAGCGGGGCGACCAGCACATCCGGGGAATGGCCCGGGGCGGCGGTCTCAACCTGGTCGGTGCCCTGCTCAGCCAGGCGGCGGTCTTCCTCATCATGCTGGCGCTGGCCCGGGTGCTGGGCATCCGCGAGGTCGGCCGGTACGCCCAGTGCTACGCCGTGCTGTCGCTGGCCGGGCTGCTCTCGCTCTCCGGGTTCCGGGCCGGGCTGACCCGGTTCGTGGCGGTGCACCTGGCCGACTCCGACGCGCCCGCGCTGCGCGGCACCGTCCGGTTGGGGCTGGCCGTCTCCGCCGTCTCGTCGGGCGTCCTCGCCGTCGGGCTGGCGTGGGGCGCGCCGTGGCTCGCCGCCCGGTTGCACGACCCCGGGCTCGTCACCGGCCTGCGGCTGGTCGCGCTGACCCTGCCCGCCTCGACGATCTGCGAGGCCGCGTTGGCGGCGACCCGGGGCTGGCGCACCCAGCGGCCGTACACCTTCATCGGCCAGCTCTACGAACCGGGCACCCGGCTGCTGCTGACCGGGCTCGCGCTGGCCACCGGCGCGGGCCTGACCGGAGCCTTCTGGGCGCTGGTGGCCGCCGGCTGGTCCGCCGCGCTGCTCGCCCTGGTCGCCCTGGTCCGGCTGGTCCGCCGGGTGCCGCCGGCCCGCCCGGTGTACCACCCCCGGCAGTTGTTCGGCTTCTCCACGGTGAGCTGGGTGTCCTCGCTGTCGTCGACCGGGCTGATCTGGGTCGACACCCTGCTGCTCGGGTTCTTCGCCAACCCGGAGATCGGCGTCTACAACGTCGCCACCCGGCTGGTCACCGTCGCCATCTTCGTGCTCGCGCCGGTGAACGCCGCGTTCGGCCCGTACATCGCGCACCTCTACCACCGGGCGGAACTCGACGACGTCCGCCGGGTGTACGCGGTGGCCACCGGCTGGGTGGTCCGGCTGTCGCTGCCCGCGTTCGTGGCGTTGCTGGTGCTCCCCGGCGACCTGCTGCGGCTCTTCGGCGGCGAGGTCGCCACCGGGGCGGCGGTGACCGTGGTGCTCGCCCTCGGCCAGCTCGTCAACGCGGCGACCGGCCCGTGCGGCACGGTGCTCAACATGTCCGGCCGGGTGGCGGTCAACATGGCCGACAATGTCGCCGCGCTGGTGCTCAACGTGCTGCTCAACCTGTGGCTCATCCCGGCGTACGGGATCGTCGGCGCGGCGGCGGCGTGGAGCGTCTCGCTGATCGTGGTCAACGTCGCCCGGGTGGTGCAGGTCCGCTTCCTGGTGGGCGCGGTGCCGTTCACCGTGGGCATGTTCAAGGGGATCGCCGCCGGTGCGGTCGCGCTGCTCGCCGGCCTGCTGGTGCGGTGGCTGGTGCCGGGCTGGCCGTGGCGGCTGGGCGTCGGCCTGACGGCGATCGTGGCGACCTACCTGGCGGCCGTGCTGGCGCTGGGGCTCAGCCGGGAGGATCTCATGGTGCTGCGGACACTGCTGCGTCGGCGCGGACGCGGCGGCCCGCCGCCGTCGTCCGACGGTCCGGCTCCGGGCGCGGGCGACGGCCGGCCCACGGCCGGCACGGCGGTGGGTCGGTGAGCGCCGGACCGCGCCGGGTCGCGGTGGACCGGCTGCGCCGGGCGGTACGCGGCACCCGCGCCTGGGGCCGGGCGGCGTGGCCCGGCCGGGTCGGCGCGCTGCCCGACTTCCTGGTCATCGGCGGGCAGCGCTGCGGCACCACCTCGCTGCACCACTACCTCGCCGCGCACCCGGACGTGCGTGCCGCCACCGGCAAGGAGCTCCAGTTCTTCAGCCTGCACTTCGGGCGCGGGCAGCGGTGGTACCGGGCCCACTTCCCGCCGGCGGCCGCCGGCCGGCGCAGCTTCGAGGCCAGCCCCTACTACCTGTTCCATCCCAGCGTGCCGGCGCGAGTGGCCGGGCTGCTGCCCGAGGCCCGCTTCGTGGCGCTGCTGCGCGACCCCGTCGAGCGGGCCTACTCGCACTACCTGCACACCCGCTCGTACGGGGTGGAGCCGCTCGGCTTCGCCGCGGCGCTCACCGCCGAACCGCAGCGGCTGGCCGACGCGCTGCGGGACGGACCGGACACCCCGGCGGCCCACCACGCGCTGCGCAACTTCTCCTACACCGCCCGGGGCCGCTACGCCGAACAGCTCGACCGCTGGTTCGCCGCGCTGCCCCGGGAGCGGCTGCACGTGGTACGCAGCGAGGACCTGTACGCCGACCCGGCGACCGTGTACGCCGGGGTGCTGCGGTTCCTCGGGCTGGCACCGTTCACCCCGGACGCGTTCGCCCGGCACACCCGCCGGGCGGACACCGGCCCCTCCCAGCTCACCGCCGAGCTGCGGGCCGAGCTGGCGGCCGGGTTCGCCCCGCACAACGCCCGCCTGGCCGACCTGCTCGGTTGGTCCCGTACCTGGTGAGCGGGCGCGGTTCCGGTCAGCGGACCGGGGCCAGGAGGGCGGCCGGATCGCCGGTCGTCCGCAGCAGCACCGGGCTGGCCCCGATCGGCACCGCGCCGCTGCGGGCGGCCGGTTCGGTGCCGACCGCGCCACTGGTCAGGCCGGGTACGGCCGGCAGGGACACGGTGTCGCCGGAGGTCGACCAGACCACCAGGGTGGTCTGCTCACCGCGCCGGAAGGCCACCCCGGTCAACCCCTTGCCGGTCACCGGTTCGACGGTCGAGTCCCGGGCCGCGGTCGCCAGCGCGGCCATCATCGCGCCGGCCTGCCGCTGCGTGCCGTCCGGGTCGAGCAGACCGTAGCGGACCTCGGCGCCCGCCCGGTTGTTCGGGTTGTACGCCAGCGGCAGCCAGAGCACCTCGCCGATGCCGCCGGCCACGAGCTGGCTGACCACCTTGACCATCTCGTCGCCCCGGGCGGCGGCGTCGCCGTCGCCGTCCTTCCAGAACTGGCCGACCTCCCACGCCTGCACGGGGACGCCGGCCGGGGTCTGCGCCCGCAGGTAGTCCAGCAGCGCGGGCACGGCGGAGAAGTGCTCGTAGAAGTGCAGTTGCCGGACGTCGACCAGCCGTTCGTCGAGCAGTTCCTCGGTGACCGCGAGGAAGGCCAGGTTACGGCTGTTCGGTTCGTTGCCGAGCGCGGTACGCAGGCCCGCCGGGTCGGCCACCGCCGGGATCAGCCGGCCCCGGGTGCCGATCCGGCGCTGGAAGTACGCCTGGTACGCGGCGACGGCCGGGTCCGGCTGGCCGGCCCGCAGCAGCCGGTCGGCGACCCCCATCCCGTACGCCACGCTGCTGATCCCGGAGTCGACCACCTTCGCCTGCGGGTCGGCCGACCGGATCGCCTCGGCGGCGGCGGTGACCAGCCGCTTGTAGTCGGCCGGGCTGCCGGCCCAGTACTGCGGTGCGTTGACCTCGTTCTCGATCGCGTACTCGCGCACCCCGTAGGGCGCGTACCGCTTCACCAGGTCCCGGACGAACCCCTGGTAGGCGGCCAGGTCCACCGGCATCGCCGACTCGGTCTTGTTGGCCTGACCCCGGGTGAACCTCGCGGTGCCGCCGGTCGCCCAGCAGACCCCGGTGCGGATCTTCAGATGCAGGGTGATGCCGAGCTGCCGACTGTGCTCGGCGATCTGGTCCACCGCCGAGAAGTCCGGGCTGCCCTGGGTCTTCTCGATGTCGCACCAGCTCAGCTCGTGGTAGGTCGCCGAGCCGGAGAGCTTCTCCAGGTAGGGCACGAACTGCTCGTAGCGGGACCAGTCCCAGTGCGCGCCGAACGGGTTGCCGGCCACCGGCCCGGCCGGCGGACCCGACGGGGCCGGCGCGGAGGTCGCCGACTGCGCCGGCCGGGGGCCGGGCGCGGGGTCGTCCGAGCAGGCCGAGCCGGCGAGCAGCGTGAGCACCAGCGCGCCGGTCAGCAGCGCGGGCCGGCTCCTCACCGGTAACCCAGCTCGCGCAGCGTGGCGCCGGAGCAGACCCGGACCAGCACCCGCAGGAAGGGGTCCAGCTCGCGGCGGTACGTGCCGACCCGCGAGCCGTAGATCGGGGCGTCGGTGCCCGCGGCGGCCCGCCGGCGGTCCGCCTCGACGGTGTACTTACCCGCCACGTCGTGCTGCTTGCCGTCGTAGTCGAGCACGCCGGCCTCCCAGGGTTCGCCGAGGAACTCGAACAGGCCCCGCATGGCCTTCTCCGGGTCGGTGACCGTGTCCTCGTAGCGCAGCTCGTGGTAGCGGTCGGCCGGCAACCGGGCGCCGGACGCGCGGGCGATCCGGATGTAGCGCGGCCACTTCACCACGCACTTGACCGCCGACCAGTAGCCGAACCGCTTGCGGTGCGAGACGACCACGTCCCGGCCGTCCCGGATGACGTGCACGAACTGCGCGTCCGGGAAGACCTCGGCCAGGAAGTCGATGGAGAGCGCGTACAGCGGCGTCTTGTCCGCCCAGCGGGTCTTGCCCCGGGACCGGGCGTAGTCGGCCTGGACGCCGCCGAAGAAGTCGGCGATGCGACCCAGCCAGAACTCGCGGGGGAACCCGAACCGGGCCAGCCGCTCCCAGTCCCGCCCGACGATGCGCTGCATGTCGGTCAGGAACCGGGTCTCCGGGCCGCAACTGACCCGGGAGTGCGAGTCGAGCACCAGACGCAGCATCGTCGTCCCGGACCGCTGGCAGCCGACCAGGAAGATCGGCCCGGGAGTCCCACCGGGCCGGGCCTCCGGAGCCGCCGGGACCGGCCGGGCGTCCGAGCCGGCCGGGGCCGTCGGCACCGCCGAGCCGGCCGGAGCCGTCGGCACCGCCGAACCGGTCGGGGTCGGCGGCACCGCCGAGCCGGTCGGGGTCGGCGGCGTCGGGGCGTGCGGGTCAGCCATGGTCCACCACCGCGTTCCGTCCGGCCACCGCGTCCAGCCGGCCGGCCAGCTCGGTGCAGAGCGCCCGGACCCGGGCGTCGATCTCCAGCCGGGGTCGCGCCGGCGTGCGCGCGCCGACATGGGCGTGCAGCGCCGGGTCGTACGGCAGGTCGAGGAACGCGCACAGCCGCCGGGTGTACCCGGGCGGGTCGGCGACCAGCGCGTCGTACGAGCAGAGCAGGGTGTCCGCGCGGTCGGCCAGGCCGAGGGAGAAGTACAACGAGTTCCGGACGTACCAGAACAGGGCGGCGGCGGTGTGCGGGGTCATCCGGTCGTAGTCGAAGCCGGCGACCAGCTCGCGGGTCGGTGGGTCCAGCCGCTGGCCCTGCCACCGGTCGCCGATCGTGCCGTCGGCGATCGCCCGCAACGCCCGCAGGTTGGCGTCGCCGAACTTCGCCACCTCGGAACGGGCCCGGTCGTCGACGTCCCGGTAGGCCCACAACGCCCGGCCCGGCGCGACCCCGGCCAGGCCGAGCAGCTCGTCCACCCGGTGCGTGTCGCACAGCGGCTTGACCAGGACGTACCGGTGCCGGCTGTGCCGGACGACGGCGGTGAGCACCGGGTCGGGGCGTAACCGGAAGCGGTGGAACACCCGCCGGTCGTTCTCGTTGCGCACCTCGACCGACGGGTCCGCGTCCAGGCCCCGGGTCAGCATGTTGGTGCCGGAGCGTTGCAGGCCGACCAGGTACACCGGGACGGCCCGGCCGGGCGGCCCCGGGTGGGCCCGACGCCAGCGCCACTTGGCCAGCGCGGTGCCGACCCGCTCGACCGGGTCGAGCCGGTCTTCCTCGACCAGCCGCCGCACCCCCTCGGTACGGGCCCAGCGCAGGTGCCGCCGGACCCGTCGGGCGGTGTACGCCAGCGCCGAGGGTTCGTCCTGGTGGGTCACCGGAGCCTCCTCGGGCACGTCGGGCGGGGTGGGGGACACGGTACCGGCAGATCAGCACGGCTGACCACGTGGCCGTGTGGTCAGCCGATGATCGGCCGTGTGGCTACTTGAGGATCATGATCTGGACTCCTCCGTCCGGTTTGCATACCGTGGGGCCCCTGGTCACCGCTGCTGCCCGGTGCACCCCTCGCCCTCACCCCACCCCCAGCGGGCCTCAGCAGGCCACCACCCGGAGCAGGCCGATGCGTGTCCTCCATGTCAACAAGTTCCTCTACCGGCGCGGCGGCGCCGAGGGCTACCTGCTCGACGTCGCCGAGCTGCAACGGGGTGCCGGCGACGAGGTGGCGTACTTCGGCATGACCCACCCCGACAACGACGCCCCGACGCCGTACGCCCGGCACTTCCCGCCCCTGGTGGAGCTGGACCCGGCGCCCCGGGGGGCCGGTCCGCGGGCGGCCGCGGCGGCCCGGATGATCTGGTCGCCGGCCAGCCGGCGGGGCCTGGCCCGGGTGCTCGACGACTTCCGGCCCGACGTGGTCCACCTGCACAACATCTACCACCAGCTCTCCCCGTCGGTGCTGGCCGCGGTGCGGGCGGCCGGGGTGCCGGCGGTGATGACGCTGCACGACTACAAACTGGCCTGCCCCAGCTACCAGATGCTGGACCGGGGGACGGTGTGCGACGCCTGCGTGACCGGCGGTCCGCTGCGGGCGGCCCGGCGCCGGTGCAAGGACGGCTCGCTCGGGGCCAGTTCGCTGCTCGCCGTCGAGTCCTGGCTGCACCGCTCCACCCGGGCGTACGCGCCGGTGCAGGCGTTCGTCAGCCCCAGCCGGTTCCTGGCGGAGGTGATGCGCCGGGCCGGCGTCTTCCCGGACCGGATGCACGTGGTGCCGCACTTCGTCGACCTCGCGGCGACCACCGTGAAGCAGACCCCGGGCGGGGCGGTGGTCTTCGCCGGCCGGCTGGCCCCGGAGAAGGGCGTCGACGTGCTGATCGAGGCGCTCGCCGAGCTGCCGTCCGAGGTCGTCCTGGAGGTGGCCGGCGACGGTCCGGCCCGGGACGGGCTGACCGAGCTGGCGCACCGGCGGGCACCCGGCCGGGTCCGGTTCCACGGGCGGCTGGACAAGGCGGCGCTGCACGCGCTGGTCCGGTCGGCGGCGGTGGTGGCCGTCCCGTCGCGGTGGAACGAGAACCAGCCGATGGCCGTGCTGGAGGCGTTCGCCTGCGGGGTGCCCGTGGTCGCCTCCGATCTGGGTGGGCTGCCCGAGCTGGTCACCACCGGGCGGGACGGCGAGGTGGTCGCCGCCGACGATCCGGCCGCGCTGGCGGCCGGGCTGCGCCGGGTGCTGGCCGACCCGGCGCGGGCGTACCGGATGGGGCTGGCCGGGCGGGAGCGGGTGGCGCGGGACTTCTCCCCGCAGGCGCACCTGGCCCGGCTGCGGGAGGTCTACGCGACCGCCGCGCGGGCGCTGCGGGAGCCGGCGTGAACCGGCCGGTGCGGGTGCTCTACCTGGCCGGCAGCGGACGCAGCGGCAGCACCCTGGTGACCACCGTCCTCGGCCAGTACGACGGGGTGTTCGCCGCCGGTGAACTGCGCTACCTGTGGCAGCGCGGCGAGGTGGAGAACCGGCCGTGCGGCTGCGGCCTGCCGTTCCGCGACTGCCCGCTGTGGCGCGAGGTGCGCCGGGAGCTGCCGGTGGAGCGGGCCGCCGGGATCGCCGCCGGCCTGCGTGGCCGGCTGCGGCTGCGCGGGCTGCCCGGGCTGCTGCGCCGGCACCGGCGGGGCCGCCGGCCGGTGCCCGCCCACCCGGACGACGCCGCGCTGGCCGACCTGTACGCCGCCGTGGCCCGGCACACCGGGGCACGGGTGGTGGTCGACTCGTCGAAGCTGCCGCCCTACGGCGCGTTGCTCGGCGCGCTGCCCGGGATCGACCTGCGGGTGCTGCACGTGGTGCGGGACCCCCGGGCCACCGCCTTCTCCTGGCGTCGCCGCCGGGGCCTCGACGGTGACACCGACTCCCGGTTGATGAGCCGGCCGCCGGTGTGGAAGGCGGCCCTGCTGTGGCTGGTCTGGAACGCCGTGACCGTCCGGCTGTGGGGCGGTACGCCGGGCGGCTACCTGCGGGTCCGGTACGAGGAGTTGACCGCCGACCCGGAGGCGACGCTGCGCCGGATCGCCGTGTTCGCCGGCGTCGACGCCGGGACCACCCCGTTCACCGGTCCGGCGACGGTACGGCTGGCGCCGACCCACTCGGTGGCCGGCAACCCGTCCCGGCACCGGACCGGCCCAGTGCCGATCACCGCCGACGTCGAGTGGCGGCGGGGGCTGTCCGGGTGGTCGTACGCGGTGGTCACCGGGCTGACCGGGCCGGGGCTGCGCCGGTTCGGCTACCGGTGGCGCCGGGGCGGGCCGGCGGTGTCCAGACAACCGGCGGTGTCCGGGCAAGAGGAGGGCTGAGGGATGTTGGCGGTGGTGGTGGGCACCGGGCGGTGCGGATCGACCCTGGTGCAGGAGCTGTTGTCCCGGCACCCCGGCGTGGGGTTCGTCTCCGGCGTCGACGACAAGCTGTCCCGGCTCAACCTGGCCGGCGGGCTCAACGGGTCGCTCTACCGGCGGTCGGCGCCCCGCCCGGCCGGCATGACCTCGCTGCGGCACAGCCGCCGGCTGCTGGAACGGGGCCGGCTGCGGGTCGCCCCGTCGGAGGCGTACCACCTGCTGGACCGGCACGTGCTGGCCGGTTTCTCCCGCCCGTGCCGGGACCTGACCGCCGACGACCTCACCCCGTACGTGGGGCGGCGGCTGCGCGCGTTCTTCGACGCCCGGATCGAACGGCAGCGCTGCCGGCTGCTGCTGCACCACGTGACCGGCTGGCCGCGCACCGGTTTCCTCCGGGCCGGCTATCCGGGGCTACGGGTGGTCAACGTGGTGCGCGACGGGCGGGCGGTGACCAACTCCTGGCTCCAGATGGGCTGGTGGGACGGCTGGCGTGGCCCGGAGAACTGGTTCCTCGGGCCGCTGCCGACCGACCTGCGCCAGGAGTGGGAGGAGTACGACCGGTCGTTCCCGGTGCTCGCCGCCCTGGGCTGGAAGATGCTGATGGACCGGTTCGCCGAGGCCCGGGCCGAGCACCCCGAGGGGCGGTGGCTGGACGTGCGCTACGAGGACCTGCTCGCCGACCCACGCGGTGAGGTGGCCCGGATGCTCGGCTTCCTCGACCTGGACTGGTCGCCGGCGTTCGAGAAGGGCTTCGGGCGGTACCGGTTCCACGCCGGGCGGCGGGCCGCGTACCACGACGAGTTGAGCGCCGACCAGCTCGCGGCCGTCGAGCGGGTGCTGGACAAGCCGTTGCGGGAGTGGGGCTACCGGGGCTGACCGGCGGCCCCGCGCCCGGCCCGTCGGACCCGGCGCGGGCAAAGTTCCTACAGGTGCAGGTGGTGGCGTCGGGCCGGGGAGCCATAGCGTTCGCAGCCTCGGAACCTGAAGGAGACTGCATGGCTGGATTGGGAACGTCCTGGCGCAGAGGTGTGGCCGTACTGTCCGCGGTGGTGCTCGCCGCCCTGGGCGCGGCACCGCAGGCGCTGGCGGCGCAGGACGCACCGGCGATCGTCGTCCAGGACGGCGTCACCCAGCCGGTGTTCGGCTACGCCGACGCCATTCGGGAACGCCTCTTCATCGACTCCACCTTCGACAGTGACAACGACGGTCTGCGCGACATCATCGCGTTCGACCTGATGCGGCCGGCGGCCACCGCGAACGGGCTCAAGGTCCCGGTCGTGATGGACGCCAGCCCGTACTACTCGACGGTCTGCCGGGGCAACGAGTCCGAGTGCAAGGCCGACCTGGACGGCGACGGCCTGCTCGACAAGTGGCCGCTGTTCTACGACAACTACTTCGTGCCGCGCGGTTACGCGGTGATCCTGCTGGACATGGTGGGCACCAACAACTCCACCGGCTGCCCCACCACCAACGCCAACCAGGACAACCTCAGCGCCAAGCAGGCGATCAACTGGCTCAACGGCCGGGCCACCGCCCGCAACGCCGCCGGCCAGGTGGTCACGGCGGGCTGGCACAACGGCAAGACCGGCATGATCGGCAAGTCGTACGACGGCTCGCTGGCGATGGCCACCGCGGTGACCGGCGTGAAGGGCCTGACCACCGTGGTGCCGATCAGCGGCCCCACCGAGTACTACGACTACGTACGCAGCAACGGCGTGGTCACCCGGGGCAACAGCTACGTGGCGTCGCTGGCCAACACGGTCACCAACCCGAACCGGCGGGACTACTGCAAGCCGGTGCGGGACGCGATGGGCGCCGCCGACGGCGACGAGCACGGCGACTACACCGCCTTCTGGAACGAGCGCAGCTACGTCAAGAAGGTCCCCAACATGACCGCCAGCGTGCTGCTGTACCACGGTCTCAACGACGACAACGTGCGTCCGGACCACTTCAGCAAGTTCTGGTACGCGCTGGCCGAGAACAACGTCCCGCGCAAGCTGTGGCTCTCCCAGGAGGGACACGTCGACCCGTTCGACTCGCGTCGCGCGGTGTGGGTGTCCACCCTGCACCGGTGGTTCGACTTCTGGCTGCACGGCGTCGCCAACGGCATCATGGACGAGCCGAGGGTGGACCTGGAGCGGTCCGCCGACGTGTGGGAGACCCAAGCCGACTGGCCGGTTCCCGGTAAGGCCGACACCGAGGTGTTCCTCCAGCCCGGCACCACGGGCGCGGGCGGCCTCAAGCTGGTGCCGACCGCGAAGCCGGCGACCGGCGCGTTCCAGGACAGCCGTACCCAGAGCCAGAACACCATGGTCCTCAACCCGGACGTGGTGCAGCCCAACCGGCTGGCGTTCCTGTCCGCGCCGCTCACCGCGCCGCTGCACATCTCGGGCACCCCGACCGTGCAGCTCCGGGCGTCGGCCGACCAGACCGACACCAACTTCGGGGCGATCCTGGTCGACTACGGCACCGACGAGCGGGTGGCGCACCGCGCCTCCGGCGAGGGCATCATCACGCTGACCACGGAGGACTGCTGGGGGGAGAGCAGCCCGACCGACGACGGTTGCTACAAGCAGACCGCCAAGCGGTTGGCCACGGCCGACTACGAGCTGGTCACCAAGGGCATCATGGACGCCCAGAACCGGCAGTCGATCCGGGTCGCCGTGCCGCTGGTGCCGGGGGAGTCGTACAACTTCTCCTTCCCGCTGCTGCCGGAGGACTACGTGTTCAAGCCGGGCCACCGGATCGGCGTGATCATCGTGGCCAGCTACCCGCAGTACTCCAGTCAGGCGGACACCACCGCGGCGAACATCCAGGTCGCGCTGAAGAGCAGCAAGGTGGTCCTGCCCGTGGTCGGCGGCACCACCGCCGCGCACGCGGCCGGCCTCTGATCTATCCCGTACCACCCGGCGTGGCCGCCGGCGGAGTGCTCCTCCGCCGGCGGCCACCGTCGTACCGGTCGGCGTTTCAGCCGGTGGCGCAGGGGGTGCCGTTGAGGGTGAACATGGTGGGCGGGACGTTGGGGCCGCTGTAGGCGCCGACGAATCCGGCGGTGGTGCTGCCACCGCCGCCGGCGATCCGCCGGTTGTCGTCGGTGCTGGTGACCGTCACGGTGCTGCCGGTCTGCGTCCAGTTGCCGCTCCAGCCGCTGCTCACCCGCTGCCAGGTGGTGGGCCAGCTCCAGGTCAGCGTCCAGCCGTCGACGGGGTTCGCCCCGTTGTTGACGATCTCGACGTTGCCGACCCAGCCGTTGCCCCAGTCGGTGGTGCTGCTCAGCCGTACGACGCAGGTGCTGTCGGCCGGCCCGCCGGTGGTGAAGGTCAGCGGCGGCGAGGCCCAGGAGACCTTGCCGGCGGTGTCCCGGGTCAGCACGTTGACGGTGTACCGGGTGCCCGGGTTGAGGTTGCCGACGGTGAACGTGGTGCCGCTCGTCTCGCCGAGCTGCTCGCTGATCGTCCCGTTCTGCCGGTAGACCTCGTACTTGGCGATCGGGGCGCCCTTCGGCGGGGCCGGCGGCCAGGAGATGGTCGCGGCCCGGTCGGTGACCCCGCTCGCGGTGGGCTGTCCCGGCGGCGCGGGGTGGGCGGTGACCGGAGCGGAGGGCCGCAGCACCAGCGTGGTCAGCGAGTACGGCGGCAGGGTGCGGCTGGTCGCGCTGCCGGCCTGGCTGGTGGCGATGCCGGTGGCCCCGTTGGTCAGGGTGTGCGTCGTCGGCGCGGCACCCGACGGAGTGAAGCCGGCGTAGTCGACGGTGACCGGGTGCGCGGCGTCCGGGTCCTTGTTCACCAGCAGCAGCGCGAGGTCCCCGTTGGGCCGTCGGGCGGCGTGCGCGGTGACCAGCGGCTGGTCGGTGCCGGCGCGGACGAACTGGTCACCCGGCCGGACGAACAGGTTCATCAGGGACAGCCCGTGGTACGGCGCGAACGGCGTGTTCAGTGGCGGTTCGCAGACCGACCCGTCGGCGGTGCAGCCGCCGCTGGAGAGCAGCCCGAAGTCGCCGTAGTCGGTCTGACCGGCCACCTCGGACACCGTGCCGATGCCGTTGTGCACGTTCCACCACTGGACCGTGAACACCCCGTTCTCCAGCAGGTCGCTGTAGGCGTCGGCGAGGAACAGCGCGCCGGGCTGGGTGTTCTGGCCGGTCCCGACGTTCAGCTCGGTGAAGCTGATGCCGATGCGGGCGGCGTTCGGCCCGGCGTACCGGGTGAGCTGCTGGCGCAGCAGGTAGGCCGCGTCGTCGATGTGGCTGGTCCGCTCCAGCGACTCGGCGGCGGTGCCGCCCGGGTACCAGTGCACGTCCACGAAGTCGATCTTCGGACCGGCCAGCGAGAGCACGGTCCGGTTCCACGGCCCCGGGTCGGTGCCGGCGGTGATCCCGTCCGGCCAGTTCCCCGGCATGGTCAGCACCGCGCCGACCTTGACGGTCGGGTCGACCGCCTTCATCGCGTCGGCGTACTCGACGACCAGCCGCGCGTACTGGCTGGCGCTCTTGTCGGGGTGGTCGTCGGCCTCCCAGGCCGACCCGTACAGGCCGTTGCCGTAGTTCTCGTTGCCGACCGTCCAGTACTTCGCGCCGTAGCCCTTGGTGACGTTGGCGTACCGCACCCAGTCGGCGGCCTCGGCCGGGGTGCCGGTGCCGTAGTTCGCGATGATCATCGGCTGGGCGCCGACCCGCCGGGCCGCCGCCATGAAGGTGTCGAAGTCGGTGTTCGGGGCGACGTACCCGCCGGGGGCGGTGTGGTCGCGCCAGTGGTAGATGTCGGCGTACGAGCCGCCCGGGTAGCGCATCATCCGGACGCCGGCCGCCTTCAGCAGGTCCGACGTCCCGGCGGTGCCGAGCTGGGAGTCCCAGATGGCGTGGTTGACGCCGAGCGCGGTGTCGGGCACGGTGGCCAGCCCGGCGCGGGCGTTGACGGTCACCGCCACCGTGTCGGTCGCCGCGCCGGCGCTCGACGGACCGGTGGCGGTGAGCACCCCCGTGGCGAGCAGCAGGCTCGCCGTGAGCGCCGTCCAGCGCCCCCGGCCGGTCCGGGCGGGACGTGACGGTGGGGCGGAATCTCTGTTCATGCGGGTTCCTTCGTTGGTCACCACAGTGAACCGCCCGGCCGGTCGGGGTGGGGTCGCGCCACGGGGGCGTCCAGACGGCGGGCGGGAGTGATGGACGGACTGCTGGCATCGTTCCGTCGCACTTGTCGCCGTCCCCCGGAAGTCCGTACCGGCTCCCGGTTGCCCTGTGGACGACTGTCAGCCCCGCGCGCGGCAAGTCATCGACGTACAAGAATCTCATGGCGACCCTGTCGTACTCAAGGCGGTTCCGTCGCCGCCCCGAGCCGGTCGACCACGTCGCCAGCATCCTGCCGGTACGCGGCACTGCCCCGTCCGCCGAGTCGACCCGGCGGACGGGGCAGTGTGCGGGAGAGCCGGGGCTACTGGGCGGGTTGCGCCTGGTAGACCTCGTCACCGGCACCTCGGACGAAGAGCCGCAACGGCCCGCCGTAGCCGGTCGCCGCCGGTGCGGAGACCGCGCCGCCGGGGCCGTCGACCGTGGCCCAACCCGACCAGCCGCCGGTGGTCTGCGAGTACCGGTTGGTCCGCAGGTCGCCGTTGCCGCCTCGGACGAACACGTGCAGGTCACCGCCGTCGACGACGGTCGCCGGGGTCGAGGTCGCGCCCGCACTGCCGGGCACGGTGCTCCAACCCGACCAGGTGCCGGGCAGTGAGTACCGGTTGGTCCGCAGGTTGCCGTTGGTGCCCCGGACGAAGACGTGCAGGTCGCCGCCGTAGATACCGGTCGTCGGGGCCGAGTTGGCGCCGGTCGGGCCGGCGATCGTCGCCCAGCCCGACCAGGTGCCGGTGTTCAGCGAGTACCGGTTGACCCGTACCTTGCCGTTCGCACCGCGTACGAACAGGTGTAGCTCACCGCCGTAGACGGCGGTGGCCGGGGCCGACGTGGCGCCGGTGGTGCCGGGGACCGTGGCCCAGCTCGACCAGGTGCCGGTGGCCAGCGAGTACCGGCTGGTGCGCACCTTGGCGGCACTCTGGACGAACAGCTGCAACTCGCCGCCGTAGACGGCCGCCACCGGCGCCGACGTCGCCGCCGCGTCGCCCGGAACGGTGGCCCAGCCGGACCAGGTGTCCGTCGTCAGGGTGTACCGGCTCACCCGGACCTGTCCGCCGGCGCCCCGGACGAACACGTGCAGGTCCCCGCCGTAGGTGGCGGTCCCCGGCGCGGACCGGGCCTGCGCCTCACCCGGCACGGGCGTCCAGACGGTGGACCGCGCAGCCGACGGCCGGCCGGTGCTCCCCGGGGCGGCGGCGGCCGGGGCCGCGACGAACGCGACGGTGCCCAGGGCGAGCGTGAGTGCGAGCAGGCGGCGTTTCAGTGATCTCGTCGGTCGGTCTGGCTGCATGGCGGCTCCCTCGTGGACGCTCGGTGGCGGCGCGGTTCGGGCCAGCTCGTGATCGGTCCGACAGCCGTACCACCCCACCCGTCCTGGGCGGCCGGCGATGGCGGGCGCACGGCCCTGGTGAACCCCGTTACGGCCAAGGGTATCGATCGGCCCCTACCGGACACACCCACCGAAGAGGCCGAAGCCACTCAGCGAAACCGACCCACCCGCCGATCCGCCCACCCACCCGCCGCGCCACCCCGAGTTCCCGAGCGGTGATCAAGAGCTTTCTGTCACCGTGGACAGTTCCCATGACACAAACCTCTTGATCACCGCCGGCACCGCACCCTCGGCGGCGCGCGACGTGGGTGCGTGGGTGCGTGGGGCTGGGCTGGGGTCGGGGCGGTTTTTTGCGGGTGATCAAGAGGTTTGTGTCATGGGGGACGGGGCGGGTGACGTAAAGCTCTTGATCACTGCCGGAGGTGAAGGGGCGCCGGCGGTTACGCCGGCTGGTGGTGTGTGCGGGGGCGAGCACCGGGGGTGGGCCGGTGCCCGCGCCGCGGGTCAGGAGATGGTGCAGGGTGCGCCGTTGAGGGTGAAGGTGGCCGGGCGGCCGGTGTTGCCGGTGTGGGTGGCCTGGAAGCCGATGCCGACCGACGTGCCGGGCGCGATGGTCGCGTTGTAGGAGAGGTTGCGGGCGGTCACCGCACCGCTGGTCGGCGAGTACGTCGCGTTCCAGCCGCTGGTGATGGTCTGGCCGGCCGGCAGGGTGAACGCCAGCGCCCAGCCGTTGACCGTCGTACCGCCGGTGTTGGTGATGGTGACGGCGGTGGTCAGGCCGGTGTTCCAGGCGCTCACGGTGTACTCGACCCGGCAGCCGGTCCCCGGCGGCGGGCTGGTCGGCGGCGGCGTCGTCGGCGGGGCCGTGGTGGGCGGCGGCGTCGTGGGCGGGGCCGTGGTGGGCGGCGGCGTCGTGGGCGGGGTCGTGGTGGGCGGGGTGTCGAGACCGAAGAAGCGGATCGCCTGGGCCGCGTCGACCGGCAGGTTGTGCGACACGCCCTGCATGCTGATCGCCTCGACCTGCGCCGTGCCGCCGCTACCGCCGTACCGGGTGCGGGTGTAGCCGGACTGCGGGGTGTCGGTGTAGGTCGGCGTCTGGCTCAGCCCGTGCACGTTGGTCCACTGCTTGACCTCTTCGCCGAAGTTCGGGTAGCGCAGGGTCTCGTCGTTGGTGCCGTGCCAGAGCTGCATCCGGGGCCGCCGGCCGGTGTACCCGGGGTAGGCGTTGCGGACCAGGTCGCCCCACTGCTGCGGGGTCTTGGTGAGCTGTCCGTTGGCGCACTGGCTGTTCCACTCCGACCCGTCGGTGGTGGCGAAGCAGCCGAACGGTACGCCGGCGAAGGCCGCGCCCGCGCTGAACACGTCCGGGTAGTCCCCGAGCAGCACGTTGGTCATCATCGCCCCGGACGAGACGCCGGTGGCGAAGATCCGGTCCGGGTCGACGGCGTAGCGCTGCCGGACGTAGTCGACCATCGACTTGATGCCCACCGGGTCGCTGCCGCCGTCGCGGCGCAGGGCCTGGGGCGAGGCGACGTCGAAGCACTTGCTGCTGCGGGTCACCGAGGGGTAGACGACGATGTAGCCGTACCGGTCGGCCAGGGCGGCGTACTGGGTGCCGGAGTAGAACGCGGGACCGCTGCCGGTGCAGTAGTGCACCGCCACCAGCAGGCCCGGTCGCGGCGCGACGTTGTTCGGCACGTACAGGTACATCTGCAGGTTGCTCGGGTTGTTGCCGAAGCCGGTCACCTCGGTCAGTGCCGCCGCCGAGGCCGGGGTGGGCACGACGACCGCGGCCAGCGCGGTGAGCGCGGCGGCCACCAGGGCGGTGCCGAGCAGTCTGATTCTCGCTCTCATGGGACAGGTTCCTCCGGAGGATCGCGTGTGCTGCGGGTGCTCCGATCGAGGCTGCCCGGCGCTCGATCAATTCCGGCTCAGGAACATCCATGAGTATGGATAATCGGCGGGTCGCTGGCAAGCCGTGGGCGTCCCCCCGTCCGTCCCCGTCGGCGGCTAGGGTGGCGCGACATGTGGTCCGTGATCCTGCCGCCGCCCGTCCGCTAGCGGGCGGCGCGTACCCCACGCCCTCCCGGTCCGGCAGCGCCGGACCGGTCGACGGATGCCGCCCGCGACCCCGCGGACCTCCCATCCCGGCTTCCGTCACGGAGTACTCCATGGACCCCGCACGTCTCGCGCCGCGCCGGCGCGACCTCCTGCTCATCTCCGGTGCCGCCGTCGCCTGGGGCGCCGGTGGCGCCGCCGCGGCCGTGCTGTTCCGGCTCAGCGGCCTGGGCCCGCTGGCCGTCTCGTTCTGGCGGACGGCCGTCGCCACGCTCGTGCTCGCCCTCGCCCTCGCCCTCGCGGTCGCCCTGGTCGGCCGGGACGACCGTCCCCGGCCCGGGACCCCGGTACGCACCGCCGTGCTGCTCGGTGTCGGCCTGGCCGGCTACCAGAGCGCGTACTTCGCCTCGGTCGACCGGGCCGGCCTGGCCCTCGGCACCCTGGTCACCCTCGGCGCCGGCCCGCTCCTGGTCGCGTTGGGCGGCCGGCTGCTGCTCGGCGAGCGGCCCGGCCGGCGGGGCGTGGCCGCCCTCGCCGTCGCCCTCGTCGGCCTGGTCCTGCTCGTCGGCGGCAGCGTGTCGGCGGGGCCGGGGGTGGCCTCGGGGGTCGGCGCGGCGCTGCTCTCCGCGCTCGGCTACAGCGCGGTCACCCTGTACGGCCGGTCCGCCGGCGGGGGAGGAGCGACCATGGTCTCGTTCGTGGCCGGCACCGTCGCGCTGCTGCCCCTCGCCGTCGCCGAGGGGGTCTGGCCGCGCACCGGCGATCCGCTGCCGGTGCTCGGCTGGCTGCTCTTCCTCGGTGTGGTGCCGACCCTGCTGGCCTACCGGTGGTACTTCGCCGGGCTGGCCACCGTCCCGGCCGCGACCGCCGCGGTGCTGGTCCTGCTGGAACCGGTCACCGCGGCGGTGCTGGCGGTGGTGCTGTTCGGCGAGCGGCCGACCGGGTACGTCGCGGCCGGCGCGGCCCTGCTGCTCACGGCGGTCACCCTGCTGTCCCGGCCGGTGCCCCGACGCCCGGACGCCGCGGCCACCGCGACGTGACCGGCCCGGCCTCGCCGCCGGGACCGGGCGCATCCCCCGCGACGGGCGGCGAGGCCCTGGGCCGGTCGGCTCAGCCGGTGCGGTCCCCGGCGAAGGCGGGCAGGTGCCGCGCCTGCGCCGAGACGAGGTGCCGGCGCATCGCCCTGGCGGCGGCGTCCGGGTCTCCGGCGGCGACGGCGGCGGCGATCCGGCCGTGCTCGGCCACCGTCACCCCCGGGTCGGTGGCCGGGAAGTAGCGGCGGTGCAGGTGCAGGTGGGCGTGCAGGCGGGTGATCGACTCGCGTAACAGCGTGCTGCCGGACACCTCGGCGACCAGGTCGTGGAAGCGGGCGTCGAGCGCGGTGACGTGGTGCCGGTGGGACTCGTGGCGCGGGTCGGGGACCGTGGCGGCGGCCTGGCCGGTGAGTCGCCGACGTGCCTCGGGCCCGGCGTGGGTCGCCGCCCGCCGGGCCGCCGCCGGTTCGAGCAGCAGCCGCAGTTCGAACAGTTCCTCGAACTCCGCCCGGGTGAGCAGCGCGGTGGTGGTGTAGCCGGACATCGCCCGCTTGCGTACCAGGCCGTCGGACTCCAGCCGGGCCAACGCCTCGCGGACCGGGGTGGGGGAGACCTGGAGGGAGCGGGCCAGCCCGTCGATGCTGATCCGGTCGCCGGGGGCGAGGGCGTGCTCCATGATCAGGGCCTTCACCGACTCGTAGACGTCGTCGGTCAGGGTGAGCCGCCGCGCCGGTCGGATCCCGGCGGGCAGTGGCGGTGTGGCCATCGCGCACCCCCCTGGTTCGTCGGTTTCGGACCGGCTCCGCTGGCCAGGATCATATATGATCCACGATCGCCGTCCCGGCGGGCCGGCGCACACCTTGCCGGCCGCCGCACCGGCACCGGTCCTGACCTCCGAAAGGCTCCGGGCGGACGCGCCGCTGCCGTCCTGACCCGCCCGGCCGGCTACCGGCGGCTGCGCGGCGGGGAGTTGCTGGTGGGCGTCCGCTCCCAGGTGCAGGGGGAGGCCGACCCGGACTACCTGGACCGTCCGGAGGTACGCCGTGGCCTGGCCGCCGTGGCCGACGCCGGCCTCGTCTTCGACCTGGTCGTCCGGGCCGACCAGTTGCCCGCCGCCGCCCGCGCCGCGGCCGGGCAGCCCGGGAGGGGCCGGGCAGCCCGCGCCGGACGCCGGCCGTGCCGGCCGCGCCGGGCGACGCCCTACCCGGTCGGTCGACCCACCGGTTGACCGGGCCGGCGACGACCGGCGTGGGTGGCCCGGTGGATAATGGCCGCATGCGTGGTCCCGCAATGACGGACGTCGCCCGCCTGGCGGGAGTCTCCCACCAGACGGTCTCCCGGGTGCTCAACGACCACCCGAACGTCCGCGAGCAGACCCGGGTACGGGTCCGCGCGGCGATCGCCGAACTCGGCTACCGGCCGAACCGGGCGGCGCGGGCCCTGGTGACCGGCCGCTCCCAGTTGATCGGGGTGGTCGCCCAGAACAGCACCCTGTACGGGCCGGCGTCGTTGCTGGCGGCCCTGGAGCAGGCCGCCGCGTCGGCCGGCTTCGCGGTCAGCGTGGGCAGCGTCAGCACGCTCGACCGCCGGTCGATCTCCGCCGCCGTGGAGCGTCACCTCGACCACCGGGTGGCCGGCATCGTGGTGATCGCCCCGGTGGCCTCCGCCGACGAGGCGCTCGACCACCTGCCGCACGGGGTGCCGCTGGTCACCGTGGACGGCGACCCGGCCCGGGAGGCGGCGCTGGTCACCGTCGACCAGGCGGTGGGCGCGGGGCTGGCCACCCGACACCTCCTGGACGCCGGCCACCGCACCGTCTGGCACGTCTCGGGCCCATCCGACTGGTTCGACAGCGCGGGGCGGATCGAGGGCTGGCGGGCGGCGCTGCGCGCGGCCGGCGCGGAGGTCCCGCCGGTGCTCTCCGCCGACTGGAGCGCCGCCTCGGGCTACCGCTGCGGTCAGATGCTGGCCCGGATGCCGGAGGTCACCGCCGTCTTCGCCGCGAACGACCACCTCGCGCTCGGGGTGCTGCGGGCGTTGAGCGAGCGGGGTCGCCGGGTGCCGGAGGAGATCAGCGTGGTCGGCTTCGACGACGTGCCGGAGGCGGCCTACTTCATCCCGCCGCTGACCACCGTCCGGCCGGACTTCGACGCGGTGGCCCGGGCCAGCCTGGACCTGCTGCTGCGACAGATCGGAGCCGGGCCGGGGGCGGTGGAGCGGCACACCATCGCACCGACCCTGGTATGCCGCGCGAGCGTGGCCGCGCCACCGACCTGACCCGCGCCGGCCCGGTCAGATCGGGCGGTACTCGACCTCGGGCCGGCCGGGGGTGCCGTAGCGGGGGCTGCGGGTGACCCGCCCGGTGTCGGCCAGGTGCTCCAGGTAGCGCCGGGCGGTCACCCGGGACGTCCCGGTGCGCTCGGCGACCTCCGAGGCGGACTGGCCGGGGCGGCTGCGCAGCGCCTCCAGCACCCCGTCCAGGGTCTCCGCGCCGAGCCCCTTGGGCAGGGTGTCCGCCGCGGTGCCGCGCAGGGTGGCGAACATCCGGTCCACCTCGTGCTGCGCGGCCACCGCGCCGCCGGCCGACGCCTGTGCCCGGTACGCGGCGTAGCGTTCCAGCTTGTCGCGGAACGCGGCGAAGGTGAACGGCTTGAGCAGGTAGTGGGTCACCCCGAGGGCGACCGCCGCGCGTACCATCGCCAGGTCCCGGGCGGAGGTGACCGCCAGCACGTCGGCGGAGCTGCCCGCCGCCCGCAGCGCCCGGCACACCTCCAGGCCGTGCAGGTCAGGCAGGTTGAAGTCCAGCAGCACCAGGTCCACCGCGCCGCCGGAGCGCAGCGCCCCCAGCGCCGCCCGCGCGGTCCGCGCCACCCCGACCACCCGGAAGCCGGGCACCCGCTCGGTGTACGCCCGGTGCGCCTCGGCGATCAGCTCCTCGTCCTCGACCACCAGCACCCGGATGTCGTCGCTCACGCCCGGCCCTTCCGTGCCGACCGGCAGCCGGAAGTCGTCGCTCACGTGGGGCTGCCCGCGCCGACCGGCAGCCGGATCCGGAAGGTGGTTCCGCCCTGCGGGGCGGCGCCCACCTCGTACCGGCCGCCGTGCCGGGTGACCACCTGACCGACCAGGGCCAGCCCGATGCCCCGGCCGTCCCGCTTGGTGGACCAGCCCCGGCGGAACGCGTCGGCCACCTGTTCCGGCGGCAGGCCGGGCCCGCTGTCGGTCACCTCGACCACCACCTCACCGGCCCCCTCGGTCACCCGGACCCGCACCCGCCGGGGTGGAGGCGCGGTGGCCACCGCCTCCAGGGCGTTGTCGACCAGGTTGCCCAGCACGGTCAGCAGGTCGGCCGGGGGCAGCGTACCCACGTCGAGGCGGGAGTCCGGGTCGACGGTCAGCTCGACACCCCGCTCGGCCGCCTGGGCCGACTTGCCGAGCAGCAGGGCGGCCAGCGCCGGTTCGGCGATCGCCCCCACCACCTGGTCGGTGAGCTGCTGGGCCAGCGCCAACTCCTCGGTGGCCAGCCGGACCGCCTCGTCGGCGCGGCCCAACTCGACCAGGGTGAGCACGGTGTGCAGCCGGTTGGCGGCCTCGTGTGCCTGGGACCGCAGCGCCTCGGTGAGGCCGCGCACCGAGTCCAGCTCGCTGCTGAGCGCCCGCAGTTCGGTGTGGTCGCGCAGGGTCAGCACGCTGCCGTGGGCCCGGCCGTCGAGGGCGGTGGGGCGCTGGTTGGCCACCAGCGACCGGTCGGCGGTCAGGATCAGCTCGTCGTGCGCGGCGCGGCCGGCGGTGACCAGCTCGACCAGGGCCGGGGGCAGGCTCAGCCCGGTCACCGGGCGGTCCACCAGCGGGGCGTCGGGGGGCAGCCCGAGCAGCCGGCGTCCCTCGTCGTTGATCAGGGCGATCCGCCGCCCGGCGTCCACCACCACCAGGCCCTCGCCGACGGAGTGCAGGACGGCGTCGTAGTACTCGTACATCCGGGTCATCTGGGCCGGCCCGAGCCCGTGGGTCTGCCGCCGCAGCCGGCGGCTGAGCAGCCACGAGCCCAGCCCGGCCAGGGCCAGCACCGCGCCGGTGACGGCAAGCAGGACGGGGGCACGGGAGAGCAGCTTCCGGTTGATCGAGTTGGTGGTGATGCCGACCGACACCAGCCCGGTCACCGTGCCGTCCGGGCCGCGTACCGGGACCACGGCGCGGACCGACTCGCCCAGGGTGCCGGTGTTGACCACGGTCCACGGGTGGCCGGCGAGCGCCGGGCCGATCTCGCCGATGAACGGCTGGCCGATCCGGGTCGGGTCGGGGTGGGTGTACCGGGTCCGGTCCGGGGCCATCACCACCACGAAGTCCGTTTCCGTCCCGATCCGCACCGATTCGGCGTACGGCTGGAGCGCGGCCGACGGGTCGGGGGTGCGCAACGCGGCGGCGACCTGCGGTGCGCGGGCCACCGCCTCGGCCACGGCGAGCACCTCGTCGGTGGCGGCCTCCCGGGCGTCGGCCCGGGCGAGCAGCGCGGCGCCCACCGCGCCGGCGGTGACGAGCAGGGTGACCACCAGCGCCTGGAGCGCGAAGAGCTGCCCGGCAATGCTCCACTTCCGTGCGGTCATGTCCCCTCGGATCAGGTCGTCGTTACGTCGGCACGTCACGCTGGTGAACAGAATGAACGCAAGGCTGCTTCCGGTTGAGACCTGGACCACAGTCTCACCCATGGAGACCCCCACCACCAGCAGCACACCTGCCGTGCGGACCCGCCGGGACCGCACCCACTACCTGTACCTCGCGGTGATCGTCGCCGTCGTCGCGGGCATCGCCCTCGGCCTGGCCGCCCCGGAGGCGGCGAAGGAGCTCAAGCCCCTCGGTACCGGATTCGTCGCGCTGATCAAGATGATGATCAGCCCGATCATCTTCTGCACCATCGTGCTCGGCGTGGGCTCGGTGCGGCAGGCGGCCAAGGTCGGCAAGGTCGGCGGCCTGGCGCTCGGCTACTTCCTGGTGATGTCCACCGTCGCGCTGGCCATCGGCCTGGTCGTCGGCAACCTGATCCACCCCGGCTCCGGGCTCCAGCTCGACGCCGAACTGGCCGGCGCGGGGCAGCAGGCGGCCGGCGGCGGGAGTGAGGGCACCGTCGACTTCCTGCTCGGCGTCATCCCGACCTCGCTGCTCTCCGCGCTCACCGGCGGCGAGGTGCTCCAGACCCTGCTGGTCGCCCTGCTGGTCGGCTTCGCGGTGCAGGGCATGGGCCGCCGGGGCGAACCGGTGCTGCGGGCGGTCGGCGTGATCCAGCGGCTGGTCTTCAAGGTCCTCTCGATGATCATGTGGCTGGCCCCGGTCGGCGCGTTCGGCGCGATGGCGGCGGTGGTCGGCGCGACCGGCGTGGACGCGCTGAAGAGCCTGGCCCAGATCATGCTCGGCTTCTACGCCACCTGCCTGATCTTCGTGGTGGTCGTGCTCGGCCTGCTGCTCCGGCTGGTCGCCAAGATCTCGATCTTCGCCCTGCTGCGTTACCTGGGCCGGGAGTTCCTGCTGATCGTCTCGACCTCGTCGTCGGAGTCGGCGCTGCCGAGGCTGATCGCCAAGATGGAGCACGTCGGGGTGAGCCGGCCGGTGGTCGGGATCACGGTGCCGACCGGGTACTCGTTCAACCTGGACGGCACGGCGATCTACCTGACCATGGCCTCGCTCTTCATCGCCTCCGCGATGGGCGACCCGCTGTCGGTGGGCGAGCAGGTGTCGCTGCTGGTCTTCATGGTCATCGCGTCCAAGGGGGCCGCCGGGATCACCGGCGCGGGCCTGGCGACGCTCGCCGGGGGCCTCCAGTCGCACCGGCCGGACCTGGTCGACGGGGTCGGGCTGATCGTGGGCATCGACCGGTTCATGTCCGAGGCGCGGGCGCTGACCAACTTCGCCGGCAACGCCGTCGCCACCGTCCTGGTCGGTACCTGGACCGGGGAGTTCGACCGGGAGCAGGCCCGCGCGGTGCTCGCCGGTGAGCGCCCCTTCGACGAGACCACCATGGTCGACGAGGACCACGACCCGGACGACGCCCCGACCGCCGACGAGCGCGGGTCCCGTGCTGCCGAGGTGCCGGTCGGCGCGGCCCCGGCCCGGGTCGGCTCCTGACCCGCAGCGGCGGCCGCGACGGCGGCCGCCGCTGCCTCACCACCGTCACCCGCGACGATCCGGACCGGGTCGCCGCCCGCCACCCGCCGGTGCGGGAGCGGCGGTCCCGGCCCGGAGCCGGCGCAGCGCGTACCCCAGCGCGCTGGCCGCGAAAAGCACCCCGGTCACCGCCAGCCAGCGACCCAGCAACGGCCGGGGCGTCAACCCGCTCGCGGCGGTGTACGTACCGTCGCCCAGCCCCAGGACGCCGGGGAGGTACACCAGCAAAAGCAGGCCCGAGGCGAGCGCCGGCACCCGGACGTGGTTCAGCGCCGACGGCGTACGGCCGGCCGGCAGGGCGGCGCGCAGCGCCCGGTCGACCGAGGCGTACACCGGGAAGAGCACCAGGTCGTGGGCGATCACCGCGCCCAGGAACCAGAGCAGCATCCGGCCGGCGGCCGGTGCGTCGGCCAGCCGCAGCGCGATCCACCCGACGACCGCGAAACAGCCGAGCAGGAGCAGCAGGTGCCAGGGGGCGGCCCCGTAGCGGCGGCGGAACTCAGCCATCGAAGGTGATCTCCCGAACCCACTTGGTGCAGTGCACCCCGGGCAGGGCCGGCACGATCACCCGGGCCGGCCAGCCGTGGTCCGGGGTGAGGTCGACGCCGTTGACCCGCAGGGCCAGCAGCGCGTCGGAGTCGGCCACCTGGTGGGCCGCGAGGCGGGCCTGGTTGAACAGGCCGGACCGCTCCAGCGACCGGACCCGCGCCGACGCCGGCCGCGCCGCCCCGACCAGGGCGGCCAGGTCGCGCAGGCGCACCCCGGTCCAGGTCTGCGTGGTGGACCAGCCCTCCACGCAGGCGATCGGCAGCCGGGCGGTGTGCTGCGGCATCGCCAGCAGCGCCGCCCGGTCCAGGTCGGCGGTGCGGCCGGCGCCGCGTACGGTCAGCCGCCAGCCGGACCCCGTCTCGGCGGGGGTGATGCCGGCCGCGGCGACGGTGCGGTTGACCGGGAAACCGGTCGGCCCGTCGCCCGGCCGCCGGCCCCGGGGCAGCAGCAGCGCGGTGCCCCGCAGCGGGTCGACGCTCTGCCCGACGGTCAGCGCCGCCAGCAGCAGCGCCCCGCCCCCGGTCAGCGCGAGCACCCCGCGCCGGCTCATGGTGGCCGCACCCGGTCGCGGCGGCACCAGGCCGTCCGGGTCGGGCGGCTCCGGTCGAGTCCGGGCCACCGACGTCCCCGTGAAGCCCGGCCCGCGCAGCGCGGAGACCAGCCGGGGCAGTTTCACCGCCACGTGGGTCACCAGCGCGGCGGTGAAGACCCACGCGCCGTACCAGTGCGCGGTGTAGAAGTCGAAGCCGAACAGGTAGCTGTACTGGATGTCGAGCAGGCCGGTCGCGAACTGGAAGAGGATCCCGCCGACCAGCAGCAGCAGCGACAGCCGCTCCAGCACCTGGGCCACGGACCGGGCCGGTGGCCAGGCGAACAGCTTCGGCACCACCGACCAGAGCTTGGCCAGCACCACCGGGACCAGCACGATCCCCAGCGTGACGTGCAACCCCTGGGTGAGCCGGAACAGCCAGGCCGGGTGGGTCGGCCAGTCGAACACCGGCGGGTGCAGCCAGCCCACGTCCCGGGGCAACGCCTGGCCGAGGCGGGGGCCGTAGGCGATCCAGTCGAGCAGCCCGGTCACCATCACCAGCGGCAGCGTCACCAGCAGCACCGCACCCAGCACCGAGGTCAGCCACGGGCCACGCACCGGGCTGCGCCAGGCCCCCGCCGCCGCGTCCACGCCCGGTGGCCGGTGCCGGTCCAGGCCGCGCCACAGCGCCGCCGGGAACGGGTACGCCGGACCGTCCGTGGTGGCGGCGGGTGGCCGGCCGGCGCGACCGGGCCGGTCGACGTGGTCGCCGGACCGGTCCGGCGGGTCGGCCGGACCGGCCGGGTGCGGGCTGGCGGGCACGCGTCCTCCTGACGGTCGTGGTGGCCCGACGCCCCCGGACGCGTGGGCCCCCGTCCAGCGACGCTAGCCGGTCACCTGGCCGGTCGGCGGCCTTTGCGGATTACCGGACCCGCCCCTACCGAGTGCTGACGTCCGCCCGGAACCGGCCCGCTGGCCGCCACCGGTGTCCTAGCGTGACGGGATGCGGGTACTGGTCACCGGCGCGGCCGGTTTCATCGGATCGCAGGTCGCCGACCTGCTGGTCGCCGAGGGGCACCAGGTCGTCTGCCTGGACGCGCTGCTGCCCCAGGCGCACGGCGGCGGGCTGCCGCACTGGTCCCGCCGGCACCAGCCGGTGATCGGGGACGTCCGCGACCCGGCGCTGCTCGACCGGCTGCTGTCCGGGGTGGACGCGGTCTGCCACCAGGCCGCCATGGTGGGGCACGGGCTCGACCCGTCGGACGCCCCCGACTACGCCAGCCACAACGACTACGGCACCGCGGTGCTGCTCGCCGCGATGCACCGGGCCGGGGTGTCCCGACTGGTGCTGGCCAGCTCGATGGTGGTTTACGGTGAGGGCCGCTACGAGTGCGCCCGGCACGGCGTGGTCCGTCCGGCCCCGCGCCGCCCCGCCGACCTGGCCGCCGGCCGGTACGATCCCACCTGCCCGGACTGCGCCGGCCCGCTGGCCGCCGCCCTCGTCCCCGAGGACGCCCCGGTGGAGCCGCGCAGCACGTACGCGGCCAGCAAGCTCGCCCAGGAGCACCTGGCCGCCGCGTGGGCCCGGCAGACCGGCGGCGGGGGGTGGGCGCTGCGTTACCACAACGTCTACGGCCCCCGGATGCCCCGCGACACCCCGTACGCCGGGGTGGCCTCGATCTTCCGGTCCGCGCTGGCCGACGGGCGGTCGCCCCGGGTCTACGAGGACGGCCGGCAGCGCCGCGACTTCGTGCACGTCACCGACGTGGCGCGGGCGAACCTGCTGGCGCTCACCGCGCCCGCCCCGGACGGGCTGGTCCCGGTCAACGTCTGTTCCGGGGAGCCGCACACCGTGGGTGAGCTGGCCGGCGCGCTGGCCACCGCGATGGGTGGCCCCACCCCCGAGGTGCTCGGCGGGGCCCGCGCCGCCGACGTCCGGCACGTCACCGCCGACCCCCGCCGGGCCCGGGACCTGCTCGGCTACACCGCCCGGGTCGGCTTCCTCGACGGGGTGACCGCGTTCGCCACCGACCCCCTCCGCGAGCCCGCCGCCCTGCCCGTGTGAACGGCCCGCGCCGTTCCGCCCCGCCGTCCGGTGGTCAGGAGACCGTGCGGAGCAGGTGGTTGACGGCCAGGGCGGTGAGCGCCTGACCGGCCAGCCACCAGCGGTGGGCCGGCGCGGGCAGGTGCGCCGTGGCGACCAGCGCCCACACCGCGAACGGCAGCCAGATCCGCTCCACCTCGGCCTTGCTCATGCCGGACAGGTCGGCGGCGGCCACTGCCAGCATCGCCGCCGCCGGCAGCAGCACCGTCGGACCGGCGACCCGGACCCGGTCCGGCAGCGCGCCCGCCCACGACCGGCCGACGGGTCGGGCGTCCGCCCGCCGGCCGGCGCGGGCCGCCAGCAGACCGCGGCGCAGCGCCGGACCGAGCACCGGCCCGGCGCACAGCAGCAGCGCGGCCAGGTTCGCCCAGACCCAGTAGCCGTACGGGCGGTCCGCCGCCCAGCCCTGGTGGTACCGCGCGACGACCCGGTCGTACCCCACCCACCAGTGGAACCCCACCGCGACGAAGACGACGGTCACCGCCACCGCCCCGACCGCCCCGGCCAGCAGGGCGGCCCGCCGGCGGCCCGGCCGCAGCGCCAGCACCACCAGTGCCAGCGGCGCGACCAGCACGAAGCCGTACGACAGGTACAGCGCGAAGCCGAGCAACAGGCCACCGGCGAAGGCGACCACCGGCCCGCGCCGGGCGAGCAGGGCCAGGCCGGCGGCGACCACCCCGGCGAAGAGCCCGTCGCCGGAGGCGCCCACCCACACCGCGCCGGGCAGCAGCACCAGGAACGGCAGCACCGCGCGGGCCGCGTCGGCGGACCCCAGCGCCCGCAGCGTCGCCGGCACGGTGACCGCCACCGTCGCGCCGACCAGTACGCAGGCCAGCGCCGCGGCGGTGCCGCCACCCAGGCCGACCCGGTCCAGCCCGACGAAGACCAGCAGCGCGCCCGGTGGGTGCCCGGCGGTGTGGGTGGACCACGAGTCCGGCCCGAAGTCGAGGATCCGGTCGGTGAAGCCGGCCAGCATCCGGGGGATGTCGGTCACCCCGGGCACCTCGTGCAGGTACTCCGCCTGCACGGTGAGCCGCCGGGTCAGCCCCGCCGACCAGCCGTCCACCAGGGCCAGGGCCAGCGTCCAGGCGACCGCCGCCAGCCAGCCGACGGTCAGCAGCACGCCCCACCGGGCGGTCCGCGCCCAGCCCGGACCCACCCCGACCACCAGGGCCGCGACCAGCAGCGCCAGCGGGGTGCCCCAGCCGGCGTGCGGTCCCCAGGTCGCGTAGACCGGCGCGGCGTCCGCGTGCAGCCCGGCGCCCCGGGCGTTGAGCACCGCCCCGACCGCCACCGCCAGCCCGAGCAGCACCCCCTCGACGGCGAGCACGACCAGGTAACCCCGGTCGTGGGTGGCGCCCGCCGAGGAGGCGGGGGAACGGGGCAGGGTGCCGGCGGGTCTCATGACGACCGGACGGTACGCCTGCCCGCCCCCGCCGTCAGCCGGTTCGCCGATCCGTCACCGGACGGTAAGAATCACCTGGTCGGTAGGGCTTCCGTAGGGCCGATCGGGGCCTGCCGGCCGACCGCCGGACCTAGCGTCGGTGGTATGCCGACACAGATCGACGTGGTGCTGCCCTGCCTGGACGAGGCCGCCGCCCTGCCCGGTGTGCTGGCCGCGCTGCCGGCCGGTTACCGGGCCGTCGTGGTGGACAACGGGTCCCGGGACGGTTCGCCGGAGGTTGCCGCCCGGCACGGCGCCCGGGTGATCCACGAACCCCGCCGGGGGTACGGCGCGGCCGTGCACACCGGGCTGGAGGCCGCCGAGGCGGAGCTGGTCTGCGTGCTCGACGCCGACGGCTCGTTCGACCCCCGGGACCTGCCCGCCCTGGTCGCCCCGGTGGCCGCCGGCCGGGCCGACCTGGCGGTGGGTCGCCGCCGGCCGGTCGCCGCCGGGGTGTGGCCGTGGCACGCCCGGGCCGGTACCGCGCTGGTCGCCGCGCTGCTGCGCCAGCGGGGCGTGCCGCTGTGGGACCTCAGCCCGATCCGGGTGGCCCGCCGGGAGGCGCTGCTCGGCCTGGGCGTCACCGACCGGGCCTTCGGCTACCCGCTGGAGCTGCTGATCCGTGCCGCCGCCGCCGGCTGGCGGATTCACGAACGGGACGTCGCGTACGCCCCGCGCACCGCCGGCACCCGGTCCAAGGTCTCCGGCTCGGTACGCGGCACGCTGCGCGCCACCCGGGACTTCGCCACCGTGCTGCGTACCGTGGACGGCCGGCGGTGACCGTGCTGCTGGTGGTGGCCAAGGCGCCGGTGCCCGGCGCGGTGAAGACCCGGCTCTGCCCGCCCGCCACGCCCGCGCAGGCCGCCCGGATCGCCGCCGCCGCGCTGCGGGACACCCTCGACGCCGTCCGGGCCACCCCGGACGTCACCCCGGTGCTGGCGCTGGCCGGGCGGTTCGCCGACGCCGAGGACGGCGTCGCCCTGGCCGCCGCCACCGCCGGCTGGCCCGTCCTGCCGCAGCGCGGCACCGGCCTCGCCGAACGGCTCGCGCACGCGCACGCCGACGTGGCTGACAGGTATCCCGGCCGGCCGGTGCTCCAGATCGGCATGGACACCCCGCAGCTCACCCCGACCCGGCTCGCCGCCGCCGCCCGCCGGACGGGCGCCGTCGACGCGGTGCTGGGGTGGGCCGCCGACGGCGGCTGGTGGGCGCTGGGGCTGCGTGACCCCCGGCACGCGGACGTCCTGCGCGCGGTGCCCATGTCCACCCCGGACACCGCCCGGCTGACCTGGGCGGCGCTGGCCGGGCGGGGGCTGCGCGCCGCGCCGCTGCCGGTGCTGCGGGACGTGGACGGCTGGGCCGACGCGCTCGCCGTGGCGGAGACCGTGCCGGGCGGCCGGTTCGCCCGGGAGGTGGCCGCGGTGCGGCGTACCTTGCTCGCCGGGGTGCGGCGGTGACCGTGCCCGCGGTGGATGCCTTCGCGGCGGCGCTGGCGGACCGCGAGGCCGGGCCGCACTGGCTGGTATACGCCGACGGGACCCGCAGCCGGCTGCCGGTGGGGCGGTGGCACGGGCCGGCGGAGCCGGCCACCACCACGGTGGTCGGCCGGTGTGCCGGCCCCACCCTCGACCTGGGCTGCGGGCCGGGCCGGTTCACCCTGGCGCTCACCCGGGCCGGGACGACCGCCCTCGGCGTCGACGTCTGCGCGCGGGCGGTCGCGCTGACCCGCGCGCGCGGCGCGGTCGCCGTCCGGGCCGACCTGTTCGACCCGCTGCCGGCCGAGGGCCGCTGGGCGCACGTGGTGCTGCTCGACGGCAACATCGGCATCGGCGGTGACCCGGTCGCCCTGCTGCGCCGGTGCCGGGCCCTGCTGCACCCGGCCGGCAGCGCGCTGGTCGAGCTGGACCCGCCCGGCACCGGTGCCTGGCAGGGGCAGGCGTACGTGGTCTCCGGGCGGCGGCGGGGGCCCGGCTTCCGCTGGGCGCGGCTGGACACCCGGGCGGCGTACGGCGTCGCCGAGGCGGCCGGGTGTGCCGTCCGGGAGGTGTTCCGGGTGGGCCGGCGCTGGTTCGCCGAACTGGGCCGGCGCTGACCTGACCCGTTCGGCGCGACGGCCGTCGGCTCAGGCCGCCCGGCGGTCGTGGGCGTGCGCGCCGTACGGCTGCGCCGGTGCCCGGCGGGGTTCGTCGACCTCGTCGAGGCGCAGCCGCCAGCGGGACCGGCCGGTGTGCCGCCCCTGCCCGGGGCCGTCCGGGCGCGGGCCGAGCCGGGAGAGCAGCACGGTGATCAGCCAACCGCCGACCAGGAACCCGTGGCTGACCAGCCGGGGCACCGCCACCTGCGCGGTGACCAGGTCGTTGACCGACAGCAGCAGCAGGGTGGCGACGAAGGCGCTGAGCATCGGCAGCAGCCCGGCGGGCGGCGTGCGGCGGACCGCCACGAACAGGAAACCGGCGCCCACCGCCACGTTCCACGCCGCCGACTCGTGCCACAGGTGCTGCCCGGCCTGGTGCAGGTGCTCCGCGCCGACGCCCCGGCCGACCTGGGCCAGCCCGAGGGCGAGCTGGACCGCGCCGAGCAGGCCCAGCGCCACCCGCAGGCCGGCGGTCAGCCGGCCCCGCCACCGGTCGACGTGCCGTGGCCGCGGCGACGGCACGGCGGCGAGGATCGACTCGGTCAGGTCGGGCAGCGCCGACACCACCCGGGTACGGGCCCGCCGGGTCACCACGGCGGCGGCGTCCTGCCAGGCGCGGCACTCGCCGCAGCGGTCGAGATGGGCCTGGACCGCGAGCCGTTCCGCGCCGGTCTCCTCGCCGTCGAGCTGGGCGGACAGGACCTCGCGCCACCGTTCGCACCGGCCGGCCGGATGGTCGCTCATCGGCCCGGCCCGATGCCCGCCGCCGGTCGGCCGGGCACCTCGGCCGGCCCGTCGGGCCGGTCCGCCAGCGCGGCCACCAGCTCGTCCCTGGCCCGGGCCACCCGGGAGCGGATGGTGCCGACCGGGCAGTCGCAGACCTCGGCCGCCTCGGCGTACGACAGGCCGAGCACCTGGGTGGCGACGAACGCCTCCCGACGCTCGGCGGGCAGGTCCCGCAGCAGCAGGTCCAGTGCCACCCCGTTCTCGAACCGTCCGGCGGCCGGCGGGTCCCAGCCCGGCGGCACCGTGGCCGTCGGGCGGGCCCGGCGGGCCCGCAGGTGGTCGGCGGCGACCCGCCGGGCGATGCTGAACAGCCAGGTGCGGGCCGAGGAGCGGCCGGCGAACCGGGGCATCGCCCGCATCGCCCGCAGGTAGGTCTCCTGCACCAGGTCGTCGGTCTCCGCGTCGGCGAGCAGGTGGTGCAGGAACCGCCAGGTCTGCTCCTGGGTGCCCCGGACGAACGCGGCCAGCGCCTGCGGATCGCCCCGGCCGGCGGCCAGCGCCCACCGGGTGACCTGTGCGTCGTCCGAATCCACCACGCCCACCCCTCGTCCGTGCCGTCCGGCCCGCTACGACACAGCGTAGTGAACCGGGCCGGCGTCTCGGTCGGATGGTACGCACGGACCCGCCGGCCGGTGCACCCTCAGCCGTCGACGCAGCGCTCCGAGAGGGCGTAGCGCACCAGCACCACGTCGCCGATCTGGCGTACCTCGGCCACCCGGGCGCGCCGGCCCGGATGCCACGGGAACGCGCCGTCGCCGACGAACCGGGGAGCCCGCCGGTCACCGACGAAGAACGGGGCGACCACCAGGTGCAGCTCGTCGGCGTGCCCGGCGGTGAGGAACTGGGCGTGCACCGTCGCGCCGCCCTCCACCATCAGCCGCCGCACCCCCCGGCCGGCGAGGTCGGCCAGGGCGCGGGCCGGGTCCAGCGGGTCGCCCGCGTCGACCACGGTGGCCACCCCGGCGAGCAGTTCGGCGGTCTTCGCCACCGCCGGGCCGGCGCAGTAGACGATCTTCTCGGCGTCGCCGACGGTGAAGAACCGGGACGCCGGGTCCAGCAGCCCCCGGGCGGTCAGCGTCACCTTCACCGGCGACGGCGGCAACCCGGCGGCCTGCCGGGCGGCCCGAAGCCGCTCCGAGCGGACCACCAGCCGTGGGTCGTCCGCCCGGATGGTGCCCGCGCCGACCAGGATCGCGTCGCAGCCGGCCCGGACCGCGTCGATCCGGTCCATGTCCTCGGCGTTGGACAGCAGCAGCCGCTGCTCGGTCGCGTCGTCGATGTACCCGTCGATGGACGTGGCACAGCTCAGCAGCACGTACGGCCGCCCGGTCGGCGTCGGGACCGAGGTGCCGGCCGTCCCGGCCGGTACGACAGCCATCTCAGTTCAGCGACGGCAGGTCGACGGCCCGGACCGCGGCCCGGCTCGCCTTCGCCGCCAGGTAGTCGGCGTTGGCGGGGGACAGGAACACCCCGGTCGGCACCACCTCGGCCACCGTCACGCCGAGCCGGCCCAACTGCTCGGCCTTGTCCGGGTTGCTGCTGAGCAGCACCAGCGCCGGCACGCCCAGCACCGCCAGCATCTGCGCGGCGGCCCGGTAGTCCCGCTCGTCCTCACCGTGCCCGAGGGCCACGTTCGCCTGGTAGGTGTCCAGCCCGGCGTCCTGCAGCGCGTACGCGTCCAGCTTCGGGTAGAGGCCGATACCGCGTCCCTCCTGCCGCAGGTAGAGCAGGAACCCGCCCGCCTCGGTGATCCGCTGGACCGCCTCCCGCAGTTGCGGGCCGCAGTCGCAGCGCTGGCTGCCGAAGACGTCCCCGGTCAGGCACTCGCTGTGCGGGCGGACCAGCGGGGCCTCCCCGCCCGCCGCGTGCCGGCGCAGCGCGCCCGTCCAGTCGCCCAGCCCGAACGCCAGGTGCTCCCGGCCGTCCACCAGCCCGTCGAACGAGAAGACTCGGGCTGTCGTGGCGTACCCGTCGGGGAACTGGAGCGGGACCGTGACCTGCGTGCGGACCGTCGCGACCGGCAGTGCCTCGTACATGTGTCTCCTCCGTCAGGCGCTGCCGGCCAGCCCGGCAGCGGGTGTCGGTGAGGAACCCCCCTGGTTCCTCACCGTACGGTTCCCGGGTCGCGCCCGCAGCGGGGCCGGGCGACCCCGCACGACCAGCACGGCCGCGCCCGGTAGGGCGGCGACCAGCACCAGGGCCCCGTACACCAGGGCGGTGGACACCCCCTGGGCGGCGCCCAGGCCGGCGGCCCCGAACGCCCACGCGGCGGCCCCCTCGCGCGGGCCGAAACCCGCCACGTTGGCGGGCAGCCCCATCGCCAGCAACGCCAGCAGGGTCAGCGGCACCAGCACGGTCAGCGGCGCGGTGGCCCCGGCGACCCGGGCCGCCACCACGAAGGTGGCCAGGTGGCAGCCGACCACCACCACCGAGGCCACCAGCACGCCCGGCCCGGTGCGCCGGCCCAGCAGCCCGGCCCGCAGGTCGGCGGCGGCGGCGCGCAGCGCCCGGGCCCGCCGGGACGGCCCCGACCGGGGCAGCGTCCGCACCGCCACCAGCGCCGCGACCACCACCGCCACGGTCACCGCCGTCGCCACCGGCAGGTACGGCCGCACCGGCGACGGCAGGGCCAGCAGCAGCACCGCCGCGAGCGCCACCTGGACGAGCTGGCCGGCGGTCCGCTCCCAGACCACCGCCCGGACGGCCCGGCCCAGGTCACCGGCGTCCCGCCCGTGCCGTACCGCCCGGTGCACGTCGCCGACCACCCCACCGGGCAGGGTCGCGTTGAGGAAGACCGCCCGGTAGCAGTGCGCCACCGCCGGGCCCAGCGGCAGCCGGACGCCGAGCCCCTCGGCGACCAGCCGCCACCGCCACGCGCAGCAGACCGTGGCCAGCGCGCCCAGCGCCAGCGCGGCCAGCACCGCCGGGGTGTCGATGCGGCGCAGCCCGTCCAGGGCCGGGCCGGTGCCCAGCCACCACAGCAGGACCGCGACCAGGGCCACCCCGCCCAGGTTGCGCACCCAGGGCCAGGCCGACCGGGCGCGGGTGTCGCCGGCATCCTGTGGCACGTGGTTCCTCCTCGGAAGATCTCCCCCCTACTCCACGTACCGGCCGGCGGCACGGTTCATTCCGCCCCGGCCAGCAGGTCCTCGTGGCCGACGGTGACGGTGAGCTGACCGGCCGCCGCGTCGGCCCGCCGGCGCCGGGCGTACCCGGCCGTCCGGTCGGCCAGGTCGGGGCGCTGCGCGACGGCCGCGTCGAGCCAGCCGTCGAACCACTCGACGGTCAGCGCCGCCCGGTCCGGCCCGAGCCGCCACGGGCTCGGCCGGACGGTGACCGGCCTCCCGTGCCGGCGGAACTCGGCGACGGCCGCCCCGGCGGCGTCCGGGCCGAGCAGCCGGCGGCCGTCGACGGTCCGCCGCTGGTGGTCGTCGAAGGCGGCGGCGACCTCGGCGTCGAGCGGGTCGGCCGGCGTGAGCGTCACCCGGCCGACCACCGAGAGCACGAACAGGCTCGGGCAGCCGGCGCCCGCGCAGGCGGCCACGATCCGCGCGATCTCGGCGGCGCCGAGCATGTCCAGCAGCGCCGACGCGGTGACCAGTCCGGCACCGGCCAGGTCGGCGGCGGTCAGCCGGGTGATGTCGCCCTCCCGGGTGGTCACCTCCACCGGGCTGCCGTCGGCGGCGACCGGCACCGCCGCGCCGGCCCGGGCCAGCAGGCCCGGGTCCCGGTCGTGCAGCACCCAGCGCTGCGGGCCGGGCAACCGTGGGGCCAGCCAGCGCAGCATCGAGCCGGTGCCGCTGCCCAGGTCGTGCACGACCAGCGGCCGGTCGCCGGTGAGCCGGTCGCGCAGCCGGTCGACCAGTTCGCCGCAGCGGGCGTCGGCGTCGGCGGGTTCCCGCAGCCGCAGCCAGTCGGCGAACGGACCGGTCGGGTACCTGGTCATGGGCGCACTCCGTCCAGCACCTGGGAGATCACGGTCGTGGTTTCCGGCCAGCCGGCCAGGTCGGCGCGCCGGTCCCGGGCCGCCCGGCGCAGCCGGTCGCGCAGGTCGGCCGAGTGCAGCCAGCGGCGCAGCGCGCCGGCCAGGGCCACCGGGTCACCCGGCGGCACCAGCACGCCGGGGGCCGTGCCGTCGGCGCACCGGCCCAGCGCCTCGGGCAGTCCGCCGACCGTGCTGGCCAGCACCGGGACGCCCCGGGCCAGGGCCTCGGTGACCACCATCCCGTAGGTCTCGGCGTGGGAGGCCAGCACCAGCAGGTCCGCCCCCGCGTACGCGGCGTCCAGCGCCGGCCCGGTCAGCGGCCCGTGCCAGCGCACCCGCCCGGCCAGCCCGTTCCGTTCGACCCGCCGGCGCAGCCCGGCCACGAACGCCGGGTCCCGGTCGAGTGACCCCACGAAGTCCAGCGTCCAGGGCCGGTCGGCGAGCCCGGTGAGGGCGTCGAGCAGCACGTCGTGCCCCTTGGGCGGGGTGGCCGCCGCGACGCAGAGCAGCCCGGTGCCGGCCGCCGTGCCCGGGGCCGGGTCGGCCGGGTCGACACCGGGGGTGGCCACCCGGACCCGGGCCGGGTCGAGCCGGTACCGGGCCAGCAGCCGGTCCCGGGTCCAGCCGCTGGTGGTGACGACCGCGTCGGCGTGGGCCAGGGCAGCCGCCTCGGCGTCGTCGTCGAGCGGCATGTGCACCAGCACCACCTGCCGCAGCCGGCCGGCCTGCCCGGCCAGCAGCTCCGGCACGGCTGAGGCGACCAGCCCGTCGAGCAGCACCACCGCGCCGTCCGGCAGGGCCGCGAGCACCCCGGCCAGGTGGGCCCGCGCCGGCTCGTCGGGGTGCGGCCACTGTCCGGGTACGCCGTGCTCGCGCACCGTCCAGCCGGCCGCCGTGAGCCCGGCGCAGACCCGCCGGTCGTACGTGTTGCCGCCGCTCGGGGCGGCCGGGTCGTCGATGTCGCCCGGCAGGACGACGTGCACCGCCCGCACGGTCTACAGTGACCGCTCGTAGCTGGCCCAGGCGATGTGTGACTCGTGCAGGGTCACCGTGATCCCGGTCAACTCCCGGGCCCCCGCGCCCAGCCCGCCGGCGTGCGCCCGCTCGGCGAGCCGGTCGGCGATCGCCCGGCACAGCACCTCGGTGGTGGTGTTCTGCCCGGCGAACGCCGGCTCGTCGTCCAGGTTCCGGTAGGTCAGGTCGGCCAGCACCGCCTTCAGCTCCTCGGTGGCCCGGCCGATGTCCACCACGATGCCGTCGGCGTCCAGGTCGGGACGGCGGAAGGTGGCGTCGACGACGAAGGTCGCCCCGTGCAGCTTCTGCGCCGGGCCGAAGACCTCCCCCCGGAAGCTGTGGGCGATCATGATGTGGTCCCGTACCGTCACGCTGAACACGGCGTCACTCCCCGTCGTAGGTGATCAGATGGCACAGCGCGGGGAGGCTCCCCGCGGCCAGTCGGTCGAACACGTCGGGCAGCTCCGCGAAGCGCGAACGCCCGGTCAGCAGCGCGTCGAACGCCGGGTCGGCGAGCAGTTCCAGGGCCAGCGCCAGCCGGTCGGCGAAGCTCCGCCGGGAGGCCCGCGCCGGGGAGACCGTGCCGACCTGGCTGCTGCGCACGGTCAGCCGGCCCGAGTGGAACGCCCCGCCCAGACTCACCTGGACCGGCCGGTCGCCGTACCAGCTCAGCTCCACTACGGTGCCCTCCGGGGCGAGCAGGTCCAGGCTGCGCTGCAACCCGGCGCCGGTGGCGCTGGCGTGCACCACCAGGTCCCGCCCGCCGGTCGCCGCCGCCGGCACGGCGAAGTCGACGCCGAGCGCGGCGGCGACCACCGCCCGAGCCGGATCGGCGTCGACCAGTTCGACCCGGACGCCGGGGAAGCGGGCCAGCAGCGCCGCGACGCTGCACCCGACCATGCCGCCGCCGACCACGCTGACCCGGTCACCGACCAGCGGCGCGGCGTCCCAGAGCGCGTTGACCGCCGTCTCCACCGTGCCAGCCAGCACCGCGCGGGCCGCCGGCACGCCGTCCGGCACCGGGGTCACCGCCGCCGCCGGCACGACGTACGCGCTCTGGTGTGGATAGAGGCAGAACACCGTCCGTCCGCGCAGGGCCGGCGGACCGGCCTCGACCACGCCGACGTTGAGGTAGCCGTACTTGACCGGGGCGGGGAAGTCGCCCTCCTGGAACGGGGCGCGCATCGCCGCGAACTGGCTCTGCGGCACGTTGCCGGTGAAGACCAGCGTCTCGGTGCCCCGGCTCACCCCGGAGAACACGCTGCGTACCAGCACCTCGTCGGGGCCGGGCGCGGGTACGGTCACTGACCGTAGCTCGCCGACTCCGGGGGAGCGAAGCCAGAAGGCGCGGGCGTCGCGGATCACGCGGTTTTCTCCTCATCTGCCGGCGGACCGAACCGAACGGCCGCGCGCTGCGTAACCACTGCCGAGGTCATCGATCATAATCACGGAGGCAGGGTGTCCAGGGTTCGAACCGGTCCGGTGGTCGGCCTGACCGCCCAGACCGTGCTGCTGGCCGGGCTGGCCGCGACCGTCGGGCTCGACGTCGCCGGCCTGCTGGCCGGCATCGGGTACGGAATCGTCACCTGCGCCGCGCTCGACCGCGGCCTGCGTCGGCGCGGCGCCACCCGGCTGGGGCCGGCGGACCGGGTGACCCTGGCCCGGGCGGTGCTGGTCGGTGGGGTGACCGCGCTGGTGGTGGCCGGTCTCGGCGGGGCGGCCCCGCTGGCCGTGCTGGTCCCGCTAACCGCGGTGGCGCTGGCCCTGGACGCGGTGGACGGCTGGGTGGCCCGGCGCACCGGCACGGTCAGCACCCTCGGCGCCCGCTTCGACATGGAGGTGGACGCCTTCCTCATCCTGGTGCTCAGCGTCCACGTGGCACCGGCCGTCGGGCCGTGGGTGCTGGCCATCGGCGGCCTGCGGTACGCCTTCGTCGCGGCGGGCTGGCTGCTGCCCTGGATGCGGGGGACGCTGCCGCCGCGCTACTGGCGCAAGGTGGTCGCCGCCGCGCAGGGTGTGCTGCTGCTGACGGCCGCCGCCGAGGCGCTGCCCCGCCCGGTGGCGGCCGTCGTGGCGGCGGTGTCGCTGGCGCTGCTGGTCGAGTCGTTCGGCCACGACGTGGGCTGGCTCTGGTGGCACCGGCCGACCCGGGCCGCCCAGCCCCCGGTCCCGGTGCCCGTCCCGCCGGCCCGGCCCCGGGCCGAGGTGGTCGCCGAGCGGCCGTTCGCCGTGCACCAGCCGGTCTGAGTCGTACCGTCCACGCCGGGCGGTGCTGCCGCCCGGGAACCTTCCAGGAAGGGACCTCGGAGTGTCGTTGCTGTCGCGCCTGCGCCGCCGGGCCACGGCGGCCGGAGACCGGACCGCCCCGCCTCCGGTGACCCCGCCGCCCGGCGGGCCCGATCCGGCCGGTGCCGCCGCCCCCGGGTCCGCCCCCCGGGCCAGGTGGGCCGGCATCTCCTGGCTGGCGAACGGGCGGCGGCCACGCGCCGTTCCGGCCCGGGTGGCCACCGTGCTGGCCGGGCTGGTGGTCCTGGCGGCGCTGACCGCGCCGGACCGGCTCGACCGGCTCACCCCCGCCGCGTTCCTGCGGGTCCCGGTCGAGGGGCTGGTGGCCGCCGCGGTGCTGCTGGCCCTGCGTGGCCGGGTACGGCGGCTGGCGGCGGTGACCGTCGGGGTGGCGCTGGGGCTGGTCGCCATCGTCAAGGTGCTCGACATGGGCATGTCCGCCAGCCTGGCCCGCCCGTTCGACCTGGTGCTCGACTGGGTGCTGCTGGACGACGGGTACGCCTTCGTCACCGACGCGGTGGGCCGGGCCGGCGCGGTGGCCGCCGCCGTGGCGCTGGTCGCCCTGGTGGTCGCGCTGCTGGTGCTGACCACCCGGGCGGTGCTGCGGCTGACCCGGGTGGCGGCCCGGCGGGAGCGGGTCGCCGTCCGGGTGGTCGCGGGGCTCACCGCGCTCTGGGTCGCCGCCGCGTCGATCGGCGTGCCGGCCGCCGACTCGGGGACGTCCGCCCTGGTCGGGCGGCACGTGGGCCAGGTCGGTGCGGGGCTGCGGGACCGGGCCACGTTCGCCGCCGAGGTCGCCGAGGACGCCTTCCGGGACACCCCCGGCGACCAGTTGCTCACCGCGCTGCGCGGCAAGGACGTGGTGCTGGCCTTCGTGGAGAGCTACGGCCGGGACGCGGTCGAGGATCCGGAGTTCGCCCCCCAGGTCGGCGCGGTGCTGGACGGGGGCACCCGACGGCTGGCCGCCGCCGGGTTCACCGCCCGCAGCGGCTTCCTCACCTCGCCCACCGCCGGCGGCGGGAGCTGGCTGGCCCACGACACCCTGCTCTCCGGGGTCTGGATCGACAACCAGCAGCGGCACGACAGCCTGCTGGCCAGCGACCGGCTCACCCTCAACGGGGCGTTCCGCCGGGCCGGCTGGCAGACGGTCGGGGTGATGCCGGCGGCCACCGCGCCCTGGCCGGAGGGGGCGTTCTTCGGCTACGACCGTTACCACGACGCGGCGGGGCTGGACTACCGTGGCCCGCGGTTCAGCTACGCCCCGATGCCCGACCAGTACACCCTGTCCACCTTCCAGCGCCGGGAACGGGCCACCCCCGGCCACGCCCCGATCATGGCGGAGATCCCGCTGATCTCCAGCCACTCCCCGTGGGCGGCGATTCCCCGGATGCTCGACTGGGACCACGTCGGTGACGGCTCGATCTACCGCCGGCCCACCTCGGTGGCGGCCAACCCGAAGGACGTGGTGGGGCGGAGCACCACCGAGGTGCGCACCGGCTACCGCCGGGCCGTCGAGTACTCGCTGAACAGCCTGATCTCCTACCTGGAGAGGTACGGCGACGACGATCTGGTGCTGGTCTTCCTCGGTGACCACCAGCCCTCGCCGGTGGTCACCGGGGAGGACGCCAGCCGGGACGTGCCGGTCACCGTCGTCGCCCGCGACCCGGCGGTGCTGGCCCGGACCGCCGGCTGGGGCTGGCAGGAGGGGCTGCGCCCCGGACCGGACGCGCCGGTGTGGCGGATGGACACCTTCCGGGACCGGTTCCTCACCGCGTTCGGTCCGCAGCCGCCCGCCCAGGCCGCCGTCCCGCCGCCCGGTCACGGCTGAGCCGCCGCCCGGTCGGGCCGCGCCGCCGCCCCGCTCGGGCGGGACCCGGCCAGGGTTCAGCGCGGTGCGGACAGTCGCAGCGCGTTGCAGACGTCGGCCACGCCGGGCACCTCCCAGGCGACCCTCCCGGCCAGCTTGCGGGTGTCCACGTCGGGCACGGTGCCGCCGAGGATGACCACCCGGTTCTGCACCCGGACCGAGATCTGCCGGGCCCGGGGCCCGACGCCCCCGACGATCCGGTACGCCACCTCGGCGGCGAGGCCGACGTCGTCGCCGGGCGGCGCGGGCGGGTCGGGCTCCGGGCGGAACCAGTTGTCGTCGGGCATCGGCCAGTGCATCACGGTGCCGTGCTCCTCTCTCGGGGCCGCTCGACGGCGGTGGACCGGGACCAGCTCACCGCGTCCCGGCGGTTGTCGAAGACCGGGAAGACCCGGTCCAGCCGCATGGTGTGCAGCACGGTGCGGACGAACCGGGACGGTCCGGCGAGGCTGAGCCGCCGGCCGCGCTGTCGGGCCTCCTGCCGGGCCCGGACCAGCACCCCGAGCGCGGTGGAGTCGATCAGGTGCACCCGGGCCAGGTCGACCACCACGTGCCGGTCGGCGTGCACCGCCCGGGTCAGCGCGCCGTGCAGGTCGCCCCCGGTGGCGATGTCCAGGTCACCGGTGGCGGTGACGACCACCACCTCGTCGAGGTGCTCGACCCCGAGCACGCCGAGGGTGTCGGTGCGGCGCGGCGCGCGGCCGGTCACCGGTGGCGGCTCGGGGGCCAGTTCGCAGCGTGGGCAGCGATGCGGGCCGGTGGCGAAGGGGGAGCCGGTCCAGCCCTGCTCGGCGACGAACGTCCAGACCACCTCGGCGTCGGGCAGCACGCAGGCCGGGCCGCTGGTCACCGTGCCGCAGCAGTCGCAGATCAGCGTCATCAGCGGATCGTCCGGTACGACGGTCATCGCTCTCCTCCTCGTGGCGCGGCGGGCCGGGTCCGGGTCGCGGCCCGGCGCGCGGTGGTTGACCGGACACACCGCGCGCCGAACCACGACGATCGGGTGGTCAGGGCTCGGAACGGTGGCCGGCGGTGCCGACCACCAGGGCCACGCCGACGCCGGCGAGACCGACCTGCACGATCAACTGGCGCAGGGTGTAGCCGTCGCTGTCGATGCCGACCAGCCGGCTGACGATGGCGCCGAGCAGCGCGGCCGTCAGGCCGACGGCCAGGGTGAGCCAGACCGGCACCCGCTGCCGGCCGGGACCGGCGAGCCGGCCCAGCGTGCCGACGACCAGCCCGACGACGACGGCGGCGGCGATGCCGGTGGCGCTCACCGGACGTGCTCCCTGATCTCCGTGGGGGCGGCCCACCGGCGGGCGGCGGACGGGACCTGCCCGCCGCCCGCCGGCAGGGCGCGGGGTGTGGTGACCATGGGCAGCACCCGGGACACCCGGGCGGCGCGCAGCACCCGCAGGGCCGGGACGCTGGGGTCGCGCAGGGTCAGCACGCCACCGTGGCGGACCAGTTGCCGGTGCACGTCGAGCAGCAGCCCCACGGCGGCGGCGTCGAGGTGCCGGCAGTCGGAGAGGTCCACCACCACGTGCGCCGGGCGCAGGCCGAGGAGCTGCTCGAAGACCTGCCGGGACCGGGGCAGCGAGGCCAGGTGCAGGTCGTCGGTGATGCACACCTCCACCAGCGGAACGGTGCACTGCGGGCGGGACGCTCCCACGATCGGCCTCCTTCCGGTTCGCTGGCCGGTCCCCAGCCTGCGAGGCCCGGTTGGCGGCCGTCGTGCGGACGGATGACAGTTGCGTGACAAATCCCGCGTACGGCGGAGGTGGTTGGTCAGGCGCGCCCTGCGCCGGGCACGATTTGCCGATGGCCGGCGTACTGGTGATCGAGGACGACGACCGGATCCGTCTGGCGCTGCTGCTGGCCCTGGAGGACGAGGGCTACCTGGCGCGCGGGGCGGCCACCGCGGAGGAGGGGTTGCGGGCGCAGCGGCAGGACTGCGCGGACTACGTCCTGGTGGACCTGATGCTGCCCGGCCTCGACGGGTTCGAGTGCATCCGGCAGTTGCGCCGCGACGACGACGTGCCGATCGTGGTGGTCAGCGCCCGCGACGACACCCACGATATCGTCGCCGCCCTGGAGGCCGGGGCGGACGACTACCTGGTGAAGCCGGTCGCCATCAAGGAACTCTCGGCCCGGCTGCGGGCCCTGCGCCGCCGGGGTCGGACGGCGTCCGTGCCGGTGCCGGTGCTGACCTTCGGCGGCCTGGAGATCAGTCCGGAGGCCGGCGAGGTCCGCCGGGACGGCCGGCGGGTGCCGGTGACCCGGACCGAGTTCCGGCTGCTGTGCGAGCTGGCCGAGCACGCCGGCCGGGTGCTGTCCCGGCAGCAGTTGCTCAGCCGGGTGTGGGGCTACCAGACCGGCGACGAACGGCTGGTCGACGTGCACGTGGGACGGCTGCGGCAGAAGATCGAGGCCGACCCGGCCAGCCCCCGGCACCTGGTCACCCTGCGCGGCCTCGGCTACAAGCTCCAGCGATGAGGCGGCTCGGCCTGCGGGCCCGGGTCACCGCCGCGTTCGCGGTCGGGGCGCTGCTGCTGTCGGCCCTGATGGCGCTGATCTCGTACGAGCTGGTGCGCCGGTCGCTGCTGGACGAGCGGGAACGGACCGCGCTGCGGGCGGCGTACTTCGACGCGGCGGTGGTGCGGACCGGCCTGGACACCGAGGTCCCGGACGTCTACGAGGTGCTGCGCACGCTGGACACCGGCGGCAGTCGCCGGGCGCTGGTCCACCGCGACGGGAGGTGGTACGCGCGGACCGCCGACGAGGGGCCGACCGGCGGGGTGCCGGCCGGGCTGATGGCGATGGTGGCCGCCGGTGACCCGGGGGTGCAGCGGGTCCGGCTCGACGGGCAGCCGGTGCTGCTGGTGGGGGTGCCGCTGTCGGCATCGACCGGCTACTACGAGATCACCTCGCTGCGGGAGCTGGAACAGACCTTCCAGGTGCTGGCGCTCGCGCTGACCGTGGTGGCGGTCACCGTGGCCGGCTCCGGGGCGGCCCTGGGCTGGTACGCCACCCGGCACGGGCTGCGCCCGTTGACGGCGGTGGCCGACGCGGCCGAGAAGATCGCGGCGGGGGACGTCACCGCCCGGCTGGCCCCGGGCACCGACCCGGACTTGGCCCGCCTCTCCACCTCCTTCAACCGGATGGTCGACCAGGTGGCGGAGCGGATCGAGCGGGATCGCCGGTTCGCCGCCGACGTCGCCCACGAGCTGCGCTCGCCGTTGCAGACCCTTGCCGCGGCGGCGAGCGTGCTGACCCGCCGCCGGGACCGGCTGGACGACCGGACCGCGACCGCCGCCGGCCTGGTCAGCGAGGAGATCATCCGGTTCCAGCAGTTGGTCAACGACCTGATCGAGCTGGCCCGCAGCGACCGGCCCGCGCAGCGGCAGGAGGTCGACGTGGCGGCGGCGGCCCGTGGGGTGTGTCGGGGGCGGGAGCTGCCCGAGTCGCTGGTACGGTCCGGGCCGCCCGCGCCGGGCGGCTGGTCGGTGGATCCCCGCCGCTTCGAGCAACTGCTGGTCAACCTGTTGGACAACGCGGTGCGCTACGGCGGCGGACCGGTCGAGGTACGCCTGTGGGTGTCGGACGGTGTCGGGGTGGTGGAGGTCGACGACGCGGGCCCCGGGGTGCCGGTGGCCGACCGTGAGGTGGTCTTCGACCGGTTCGTCCGGGGGCGGGCCGCGCACGACCGGGCCGCCGGCGACGGCACCGGGTTGGGGCTGGCGCTGGTCGCCCAGCACGCCGCCGCGCACGGTGGCCGGGCCTCGGTCGGCGACCGGCCCGGCGGCGGCGCCCGGTTCCGGGTGGAGCTGCCGGGGAGCCGGCCGTGACCCGGCCCCGCCGGGGGGACGGGATCCGCCGGCCGCGCACCGGGGGCGGGACGCGGGCGGTCCTGCTGGCGGTGCTGCTGCTCGCCGGGTGCGGGGTGCCCGTCGACGAGCAGCCCCGGGCCGTCGAGCCGCCGTTCGGCCCGCCCGCCGCTCCGACGGTGAGCACCCCGGCGGGCCGGGTGGCGCAGGAGTTCTGCCTGGTCCGTGGCGACCGGCTGGTCCGGGTGGTCCGGCAGGTCGACGATCCCGGCGGGGTGGACGTGCAGCTCCGCCGGCTGCTGGCGGGTCCCACGGCGGCGGAACGGCACGCCGGCCTCGGCACCGCCCTGCCGGGGGCGCTGAGCGCGACCGGGGCCCGGCTGGTCGACGGGCGGGCCGAGGTGGACGTGGCCCCGTCGGAGGTGGACTCCGGCCGCAGCGACGAGGTGCTGGCGTACGGGCAGATCGTCTGCACCCTGGACGGCCGTTCCGACGTGGCCGGGGTGTCGTTCCTGCTGCGCGGCCGGCCGCTGGGCGTGCCCCGGGCCGACGGCTCGCTGTCGTCCGGCCCGTTGACCGCGGCCGACTACACCGCGCTCACCTCCCCGAACTGACGGCCGCGGCGGGACCGGGGGACGACCAGCGGGGTGCCGGTCTCCGGGTCCGCCACGATCCGGCAGGGCAGCCCGAAGACCTCCTCGACGAGCGCGGCGGTGACCACCTCGCGCGGGTCGCCCTCGGCCACCACCCGGCCGTCGCGCATGGCGATCAGGTGGGTGGCGTAGCGGGCCGCGTGGTGCAGGTCGTGCAGCACCGCGACCAGGGTGCGGCCCTGCTCCTCGTGCAGCCGGGCGCACAGGTCGAGGACCTCGATCTGGTGGGCGATGTCCAGATAGGTGGTGGGCTCGTCGAGCAACAGCAGGGACGTCTGCTGGGCCAGCGCCATCGCGATCCAGACCCGCTGCCGCTGCCCGCCGGAGAGTTCGTCGACCGCCCGGTCGGCCAGCTCGCCGACGCCGGTGGCGGCCATCGACTCCGCCACCACCCGTTCGTCCTCGGGCGACCACTGGCGCAGCAGTCCCTGGTGCGGGTAGCGGCCCCGGGCGACCAGGTCGGACACGGTGATGCCGTCCGGCGCGACCGACGACTGCGGCAGCAGGCCGAGGGTGCGGGCCACCGCCCGGGACGGCAGGGCGTGGATGTCCCGGCCGTCCAGCAGCACCGTGCCGGCCGCCGGACGCAGGGTCCGGGCCAGGGCCCGCAGCAGGGTCGACTTGCCGCAGGCGTTCGGGCCGATGACCACGGTGAACGACCGGTCCGGCACCGCGACCGTCAGTTGCTGTGCCACGATCCGCCGCTCGTAGGCCAGGGTCAGCCCGACCCCGCCCAGCCGACTTTCCTCCGTCACGCGTCCTCCTCAGATCCGTCCCGCACGTCGCCGCGCGGTGAGCAGCCACACCAGGTACGCCCCGCCGATCAGCCCGGTGACCACGCCGACCGGCAGTTGGTGGCCGGTGACCGCCCGCTGCGCCACCAGGTCGGCGGCGAGCAGCAGCACCGCCCCGACGACGGTGGCGGCGGCCAGGTTCGGGCCGGGTGCCCGGGTGAGCCGGCGGGCCAGGTGCGGGGCGACCAGGGCGACGAAGGAGACCGGCCCGGCGGCGGCCGCGCCGACGGCGGCGAGCAGCACCGTCGCGCCGAGCAGCACCTGCCGGACCCGGCTCACCGGCACGCCGAGCGCGGTGGCGGTGTCGTCGCCCAGTTCGACCATCGCCAGCGCCCGGCCGCAGCCGAGCACCACCGGGGCCAGCACCGCCAGCACGGCGAGCAGCGGAACGGCCTGCGCCCAGCCGCGTCCGTCCAGGCTGCCGGTGAGCCAGAGCACGGCCCGGGCGGCGTCCATCAGGGGTGCCCGGGTGAGCAGCCAGCCGTTGACGCCGGTGAGGATCGCGGTGGTGCCGATGCCGACCAGCACCAGCCGGTACCCGTGCAGGCCGTGCCGTCCGGCCACCGCCCACAGCAGCAGGCCGGTGGCGAGCCCGCCGGCCAGCGCCGCGCCGGACAGCAGCAGGCTGCCGCCGCCGACCACCACCACGACCAGCGCGCCGGTGGCCGCGCCCTGGGTGATGCCGAGCACGTCCGGGCTGCCCAACGGGTTGCGGAGCAGCGACTGCAGGACCGCGCCGGACAGCGCCAGGGCGGCCCCCACGCCGAGCGCGGTGACCAGCCGGGGCAGGCGTAGCTCGCCGACGATGAAATCCTCGGCGGGGCTGCCGCCGCCGGTGAGGGTGCGCAGCACGTCGGCGGGGCTCATCGGGTAGTCGCCGCCGCCGATCGCGAGCACGCCCAGGGCGAGCCCGACGGCGGTGACCAGCCCGCCGACCGCCAGCGATCGGCCCCGCCAGCGCAGCGAACGGCCACCCAGCCGCAGGACGCTCATCGCCGGGCCACCAGACGCAGGAAGAGCGGGCCGCCGAGCACCGCGGTGACCAGTCCGACCTGGAGTTCGCCGGGTCGGCCCAGCACCCGGCCGAGCACGTCGGCACCGAGCAGCAGCACCGGCGCGAGCACCGCCGAGTACGGCAGCAGCCAGCGCAGGTCCGGTCCGGTGAGGGCGCGGACTAGGTGCGGCACCAGCAGGCCGACGAAGACGATCGGGCCGCAGGCGGCGGTGGCCGCGCCGCAGAGCAGGGTGATCCCGGTGACGGTGGCGGCACGGATCAGGGCGGGCCGGGCGCCGAGTGCCCGCGCCGCGTCGTCGCCGAGGCCCAGCGCGTTGAGTGGGCGGGCGGTGGCCAGGCCGACCAGCAGGCCGGCCAGGATGAACGGCGCGACGGTACGGACGGTGCCGAAGTCGGCGGTGGCCAGTGAGCCGACGGTCCAGAACCGCAGCCGGTCCAGCGAGGCGGCGTCGAGCAGCATCATCGCGCTGACGTACGAGTAGAGCACCGCGTTGAGCGCGGCCCCGGCCAGGGCGAGCCGTTCCGGGGTGGCCTGCCGACCGCCGCCGACGGCGTGCACCGCCACGGTGACGACGACCGCCCCGAGCAGGGCGAACCAGATCCAGCCCTGGACGGTGGCGACGCCGAGCAGCGCGGTGGCGGTGGCGACGGCGGCGGACGCGCCGGCGTTGATGCCGAGTAGGCCCGGGTCGGCCAGCGGGTTGCGGGTGAGCGCCTGCATGAGCGCCCCGGCCAGGCCGAGGGCGGCACCGGCGAGCAGGCCGAGCAGGGTACGGGGCAGCCGCATCTGCCGTACCACGGCGTGGTCGGGGGAGGCGGCGGAGACCAGGCCCTGCCAGACCTCGACGGGGGAGAGCTGCTTCGCGCCCACCGCGATGCTGAGCACCGCGACCCCGGCGAGCAGCAGCAGGCCGGTGCCGAGCCCGGCGGCCCGGACGCCGTTGCGGCGGCGGGACGCCGTCGCGACCGACCGGGCGGCGGGTGGGGAGATGGTGACGGACAGTGTCGGCTCCAGGATGGCGAGAAACGGCGCACGGCCTGTTGACAGGTAATTAGGTTAGGTTAACCTAACCCAGCCGTCGCGGATCATCGCGGTCCGGGCCTGATCGAAAGACGTCACATGCTGCCTTCCTCGTCCTCACCCCGACTCTCCCGCCGGGGCCTGCTCGCCGCCGGTGGCGGTGCCGCCCTGACCGCCCTCCTCGCCGCCTGCGGTGGCGGGGACGACCCGTCGAAGCCCACCGGCAAGGGCTCCTCCGGCCCCTGGAGCTTCACCGACGACCGCCCCCGAAAGATCGACGCGGCCACCCCGCCGACCCGGGTGGTCGCCTTCACCGGGGTGGCCGCCGCCCTGATCGATTTCGGACTCGACTCGCAGATCGTCGGCGTCTTCGGGGAGACCACCCGCGCCGACGGCTCCCGCGACCCGCAGGCCGGTGACCTCGACGTCGACCGGGTGACCGTGCTCGGCAACGTGTGGGGCGAGTTCAACGTGGAGAAGTACGCCGCGTTGCGCCCCGAGCTGCTGGTCACCCACATGTACGACCCCGACGCCCTCTGGTACGTCCCGGACGAGAGCCGCGACAAGATCCTCCAGTTGGCGCCGAGCGTCGCGGTCACCACCGCCCGGGTGCCGATGACCCGCCCGATCGAGCGCTACGCCGAACTGGCCCGCTCCCTCGGCGCGGACCTGACCGCGAAGCGGGTCACCGACGCCAAGGCCCGCTTCGAGGCCGCCGCCGAGCAGGTCCGGGCGGCGGTCAGGGCGAACCCGGGCATCCGGGTGATGGCCTCCTCCGGCAGCCCCGACCTGTTCTACGTCTCCAACCCGAAGGTCAGCACCGACCTGATGTACTTCGCCGAGCTCGGCGTCGACATCGTGGTGCCGACCAAGCTCGAAGCGGGCGACTACTTCGAGGCGCTGAGCTGGGAGAACGCCGGCAAGTTCCCGGCCGACCTGATCCTGCTGGACAACCGCTCCACCGCGTTGCAGCCCAAGGACCTCGCGGCCAAGCCCACCTGGGCGCAGTTGCCGGCGGTGAAGGCCAACCAGGTCACCCCGTGGGACGCGGTGCCGCGCTTCTCGTACGCCGGCGCGGCCCCGCTGCTGGAGAACCTGGCCGCCGCCATCCGCTCCGCCAAGCGGCTGGGCTGACCGATGTGACGGCCGCGCATGTCGCGGGGGACCCGCGTCGGTTCCTCGTGACATGCCCCCCGGCCGCCCCGGCGCGTCGGCCGCCGGGCGTGCGGGTCGGGGTGGCCGTATCGCCGCGTCGGCCCGGTGCGTCGGCCGCCGGGCGTGCGGGTCTCGGTGTGGTTGTGTCCCGCGTGGCCGCGTCGGCCCGTCGGCATGATGCGTCGGCCGCCCGGCGTGCGGGTCGGCGCGGGGGCGGGGTCAGGCCGCCTCGGCGGCGGTCCGGGACCGGCGTTGCGGCAGGCCCGGCAGCGTCTCGTCCGGCCCGGCCCGTCGGTCGTCGCCGTCCTGCTCCGTCGCGTCGCCGGCCAGGGTCAGTGCCCGGTGGGCGTTGCGCGTGGCGTCGCACGGCCATTCCTGGCGGTCGCAGAGCAGGCTGTCGCAGTGCCCGGTCCGGTCCGGGTGGTGCGCCTCGATGACGTCCAGGGCGAGCCGCCACAGGAGCGGATCGGTCACCCCGGCGGGCACGGCGGCCCGGGTGCGTTGCTGCGGGCGGTCGGTGTCGGACACGGTCTCCCCCTTTGTCGGTACCAGGGGAAAGTCTCCATCAGTCGGCCCGGCGAAACCCTGGGCCGAGGTGCAGATCACCACGTCACGGCGGTGGGGCAGGATGCGGGGATGTTGTTGATCGTCCCGGCCGATCCGCTGCGGCCCCGTCGTCCGGACCCGCACTTCGCCCCGGAGGCGCGGGCCGCCCGGGAGGCCGGGCACCCGGTCGCCGTCGTCGACCACGATGCCCTCGCCGGCGCAGGGGACCTCGCCCGGGCGGTCGCCGCCGTGCCGGCCGCCGCCGACGCCGTCTACCGGGGCTGGATGCTCTCCGCCGCCGCGTACGCCGGCTTCGCCGAGGCGCTGCGCGCCCGGGACGTGGTCCTGCGTACCGGCGTCGCGCAGTACCGCCGCGCCCACGAGCTGCCCGGCTGGTACGACGCCGCGGCGGCGATCACCCCCGAGTCCCGCTGGACGGTCGGGGCCGCCCGCGCCGACTTCGACCGGGCCAGGGCGGAGCTGGGCACCGGCCCGGCGGTGCTGCGGGACTGGACGAAGTCCGCCAAGCACCACTGGGCCGAGGCGTGCTTCGTGCCTGACCTGGCCGACGCCGACGCCGCCTGGCGGGTGGCGACCCGGCTGCGGGAGCTGCGCGACGACGACTTCACCGGCGGCTTCGTGCTGCGCCGCTTCGAACGCCTCGACGCCGCCGAGGTACGCACCTGGTGGGTGGACGGCCGGTGCGTGCTGACCGGTGCACACCCGGACACCCCGGACGCGCTGCCCGCCGCCCCCGTCGACGCCGACCTGCCCGCGGCCGTGGTCGCGGCGCTGGGCCTACCCTTCGTCACCGCCGACCTGGCCCGCCGGGCCGACGGGGTGTGGCGGCTGGTCGAGATCGGCGACGGGCAGGTCAGTGACCGTCCGTCCACCCTGGACGCCTCGGCCCTGGTCACCGCTCTCGCCTGAGCCGGCCGGGCCCGGCGGCCGGCCGCGCGGATCCCTCAGGCCCGGCCGCGCTCCTGCCGGTAGCGGCGGATCAGCGCGGAGGTGGACGAGTCCACGTCGGACAGGTCCGGCGCGTCGCCGGTGAGCTTCGGCGCGAGCTGGTTCGCCATCACCTTGCCCAGCTCCACGCCCCACTGGTCGAACGAGTTGATGTCCCAGACCGCGCCCTCGGTGAAGACGACGTGCTCGTACAGGGCGATCAACTGGCCCAGCGTGGACGGGGTCAGCTTCGGCGCGATGATCGAGGTGGTCGGGTGGTTGCCCGGCATCACCCGGTGCGCCACCACGTCGGCCTTCGTGCCCTCCGCCTCGACCTGCTCCCTCGTCCGGCCGAACGCCAGCGCGGCGGTCTGCGCGAAGAAGTTCGACATGAACAGGTCGTGCATCTGGCCCAGGTCGTGGTTGGGCTGGCTGAACCCGATGAAGTCCGCCGGGACCAGCCGGGTGCCCTGGTGGATGAGCTGGTAGAAGGCGTGCTGGCCGTTGGTGCCCGGCTCGCCCCAGAAGATCTCACCGGTCTGGTAGTCGACCGGGGTGCCGTCCAGCGTCACCGACTTGCCGTTGCTCTCCATGGTGAGCTGCTGCAGGTAGGCCGGGAACCGGTGCAGGTACTGCGAGTACGGCAGCACGGCGTGGGTCTGCGCGCCGAGGAAGTCGGTGTACCAGACGTTGAGCAACCCCAGCAGCGCCGGCACGTTGCGCGCCACCGGCGTGGTGCGGAAGTGCTCGTCGACGGCGTGGTAGCCGGCCAGCAGCTCCCGGAACCGGTCCGGCCCGATCGCCAGCATCACCGACAGCCCGACCGCCGACGGCAGCGAGTACCGGCCGCCCACCCAGTCCCAGAAGCCGAACATGTTCTCCGGGTCGATGCCGAAGTCGGCGACCCGGTGGGCGTTGGTGCTCACCGCGACGAAGTGCTTCGCGATCGCCGCGTCGTCGTCGGCGTCCAGCCCCGACAGCAGCCAGGTCTTCGCCTGCTCGGCGTTGGCCAGCGTCTCCTGGGTGGAAAAGGTCTTCGAGACCACCACGAACAGCGTGGTCGCCGGGTCCAGGTCGTGGGTCTTGTCGTGGACGTCGGTCGGGTCGATGTTGGACACGAACCGGCAGGTGATCCCGGCGTCCCGGTACGCCTTGAGCGCCTCGTACGCCATCACCGGCCCGAGGTCCGAGCCGCCGATGCCGATGTTGACCACGGTGGTGATCCGCTCGCCGGTGTGCCCGCGCCACTGCCCGGAGCGGACCCGTTGGCTGAACCCGGCCATCCGGTCCAGCACCCGGTGCACGTCGGCCACCACGTCCTGGCCGTCCACGGTCAGCGTGGCGTCGCGGGGCAGCCGCAGCGCGGTGTGCAGCACCGCCCGGTCCTCGGTGGAGTTGATGTGCTCCCCGGCGAACATGGCGGCGATCCGGCCGGTCAGGCCGACCCGCTCGGCGAGCGCGGTGAGCAGGCCCAGCGTCTCGTCGGTGACGAGGTTCTTGCTGTAGTCGACGTGCAGGTCGGCGAGGTCGCCGGTGAGCCGCTCACCCCGTTGCCGGTCGGCCGCGAACAGGTCCCGCAGGTGGGTGCCGCGCATCGTCTCGGCGTGCTTGCACAGCGCCTGCCATTCGTCGGTGGTGGTCACACTCGCAGCCATCGGGTCGATCTTCTCCTTCACGACGGTTCGTCGGCGCCCCGCGCGGCGCGCCGGCGGCTCGCGTCCAGCCTGCCACCCGGCGCCCGGCCGTGCGACGCGACGCGGCGGAGCCGTCCCGCAGGGTGGTCGGCGACACGCCGTTGCGACAGGCGTACGACACGCCCGTCACGGGGAGACACGGCATCGTCGCCGACAGTAGGCTCGCCCGTGCCCTGCCCCTGGACCCGGGAGGCCCCATGGCGACGGTGATCGGCCCGCGCCGCTCGGCCCCGGCGGACGGCGCGCCCGCCGACGCCGACGAGCTGGACCTGCCGGAGCTGGAGGACGGCGGCTGGATGCACCATGCCACCGAGTTCGCGCACACCAGCTTCCGCGCGGTGGCCCGCCGACTGCCCCACCTGGTGCGCGAGGCGGTCGCCCTGGCCTGGGCGACCAACCGCCGCGACACCCTCGCCGCGATCGGCCTCAACCTCGCCGCCGGGGTGATGACCACCCTCGGGCTGCTCGCCACCACCGGTGTGCTGCGCGAGTTGTTCGCCGCCGGTCCGACGCCGGACCGGGTGCGCGCCGCGCTGCCCGCGCTGGGCCTGGCCGCGGCGGCGGTGACCGCGAAGGGCGCGCTGACCGTCACCGCCGGGTGGGCGCAGGCCCGGCTGCTCCCGCAGATCAACTACGCGGTGGAGCTGCGCCTGTTCGAGACCACCACGGCGGTCGAGTTGGCCGCCTTCGACGACGCCGGTTTCGCCGAGGAGATGGACCGGGTACGCGACCGGGGGATGGCCGAGGCGGCGTCCATCGTCGACCACACCGTCACCCTGCTCACCGGCGTGGTCGGCGTGCTGGCCACCGCCGCGGCGGTGACCGTCATCCAGCCGGTGCTGCTGCCCTGCCTGCTGCTCGCCGCCGTGCCCGAGGCGGTCACCGCAGTGAAGATGGCCCGCCGGCAGTACCTCGCCATGCTGGCCCGGATCACCCGCCGTCGCCGGATGTGGATGCTGGCCCATCTGATGGCCAACCGGCACACCGCCGCCGAGGTCCGGGCGTACCAGATGCGGGACTTCCTGCTCGCCGAGTTCCGCCGGATGATGACCGTCGAGACCGCCGCCCTGCTCCGGTTGGCCCGCGCGCAGAGCACCACCCGGGCGGTCGGCATGTCCGTCGGCGGGGTCGCCGCCTTCGCGGTCTACGCGGTGCTCGGCGGGTTGCTGCTCACCGGCGTGGTCGCGCTGGCCGCCGCCGCGACCGCCCTGCTCGCCCTCCAGTCGGCCCGGTCCAGCCTCGGCGTCGCCGTCTACGCCACCAACAACCTCTATGAGGACGCCCTCTACTACCAGGACTACCAGGACTTTCTCGACCGGGCCCGGGACCGCATCACCGCCGGCCGGGGGCGGACCGCCGCCGGGTTCGAGACCATCGAGCTGGACCGGGTCACCCTCCGCTACCCGGACACCGACACCCCGGCCGTGGACGAGGTCAGCCTCACCGTCCGCCGGGGCGAGGTGGTCGCGCTGGTCGGCGAGAACGGCTCCGGCAAGACCACCCTGGCCAAGCTGATCGCCGGCCTCTACCGGCCCACCGGCGGGGTGATCCGCTGGGACGACGTCGACGTCGCCGAGTTGGACCCGGCGCAGACCGCCGCCCAGGTGGCGGTGATGACCCAGGACTGGTGGAAGTTCCCCTTCACCGCCGGGCAGAACATCCGGATCGGCCGGCACGACCGACCCCCGGGCGCGGCCGGGCCGACCGTCGAGGACGCCGCCCGGGCCGCCGCCGCGCACGACATGATCGACGGGCTGCCGTTCGGCTACGACACCCTGCTCGACCGGGAGTTCAAGAACGGCCACGACCTCTCCGGCGGGCAGTGGCAGCGGCTCGTCGCCGCCCGGGGCCTCTACCGGGACGCCCGGCTGCTGATCTGCGACGAGCCGTCGGCCGCCCTGGACGCCCGCGCCGAGCACGCGCTCTTCCAGCACTTGCGCCGCCGTCCCGACCGGACGGTCGTGCTGATCACCCACCGGCTGGCCAACGTCCGGCACGCCGACCAGATCTTCGTGATGGACCACGGCCGGCTGGTGCAGCAGGGCAACCACGACGAGTTGATGGTGGCCGACGGGCCGTACCGGGAGCTGTTCGAACTCCAGGCCAGCGGCTACCTGGCGCAGCCGGCGGACGGGGCGGGCGGGGTGGCCCGGGGGTGACCGCGCCGGCGGGCTGCTTCCCGGAGCGCTCTCGAAACTTTCGACGGTGCTGCCCCGCCCGGCCCCGGGCTGGGGCGGCCGACGGCGGCCGGGGTGCCGACGGGTCGGCCGCGCCTCCCGCAGGATGAGACGGCGGCATTCCCGCCCACCGGTGGGATCGGCCCGGAATCCGTACTGCCCAGCAGGCTTCCGTCGAGCTTCCGGCGGTGGGTCGGACGGTCGCCGCCGTCCGGCGTCCGCTTCCCGGCGAACTCCGGGCATCGACATTCGTTGAACTTTCGGAGATGTTTCGATAGCGTCACGCCCGTAACCCCTCGACCTCTGCGGTGGCGGCCGAGCGACGGCACAGGGCGGCGTGGCCTCCGGGCGACCACGCCGCCTCCCCGGGCCGGCCACCGCATCGGGCGACGGTCGGGGCGGGGCACCCATCCACCCGTTCTTCGAAAGGCGTCTGCCATGAACCACGTGTCCGCCCGCGGCAGCGGGCGTCGGACGACAGCACCGCGGCTGCGCGCCGCACTGGTCTCGATCGCCGCGGGCGTCGTCGCCGTCGGCACCACCGTCGCCATCGCCTCCAGCGCCAGCGCCGGGACGACACTCGGGGCCTCGGCCGCCGAGAAGGGACGCTACTTCGGCACCGCCGTGGCGGTGAACAAGCTCTCCGACTCCGTCTACGTGGGCATCCTGAACCGCGAGTTCAACATGGTGACCGCCGAGAACGAGATGAAGTGGGACGCCACCGAACCGAACCAGGGCCAGTTCAACTACACCAACGGCGACCGGCTGGTCAGCCACGCCCAGGCCAACGGCATGCGGGTCCGGGGGCACGCCCTGGCCTGGCACTCCCAGCAGCCCGGCTGGGCGCAGAACCTCAGCGGCAGCACCCTGCGCTCCGCGATGCTCAACCACGTCACCCAGGTGGCGACCCACTACAAGGGCAAGATCTACGCCTGGGACGTGGTGAACGAGGCGTTCGCCGACGGCGGCACCGGCGCCCGGCGTGACTCCAACCTCCAGCGCACCGGCAACGACTGGATCGAGGCGGCGTTCCGTGCCGCGCGGGCCGCCGACCCGGGCGCGAAGCTCTGCTACAACGACTACAACACCGACGGGCAGAACGCCAAGAGCAACGCGGTGTACGCCATGGTGCAGGACTTCAAGTCCCGTGGCGTGCCGATCGACTGCGTCGGCTTCCAGTCGCACTTCAACAGCGCCTCGCCGGTGCCGTCGGACTACCAGGCCAACCTCCAGCGCTTCGTCAACCTCGGCCTCGACGTGCAGATCACCGAGCTGGACATCGAGGGCTCCGGCTCCACCCAGGCCGACAACTACTCCCGCGTGGTGCGGGCCTGCCTGGCCATCGCCCGCTGCACCGGCATCACCGTCTGGGGCATCCGGGACTCCGACTCGTGGCGGGCCAGCGGCACGCCGCTGCTCTTCGACAATAGCGGCAACAAGAAGGCGGCGTACACCTCGACCCTGAGCGCCCTCAACGAGGGCGGCACCACCACCCCGCCGACCACGACGCCGCCGACCACCACCCCGCCCACCACCACCCCGCCCACCACCCCGCCGCCGACGACCGCCCCGCCGACGACCCCGCCGCCCGGCAACGGCGGCTGCACGGCGTCGGTCTCGCTCAACTCCTGGACCGGCGGTTTCGTGGCCACGGTGCGGATCACCGCCGGGTCCGCCGGGCTCAGCGGCTGGGTCGTCGGCCTGACGCTGCCCTCGGGCACCCTGATCACCAACACCTGGAGCGCGCAGAGCAGCGGGACGTCCGGCAGCGTCACCTTCCGTAACGTCAGCTACAACGGCACCGTCGGTGCGGGCGGCAGCACCGAGTTCGGCTTCCAGGGCACCGGCAACGGTCCCACCGGCACGCCGACCTGCTCCCCGGCCTGACCCTGTCCGACCCCCGGCGCGGCGGTCCGACCGCCGCGCCGGGGCCCCACCGGCCGACCGCTCCGCCGCCTGAATGCCGGGCCGGTGTGCTCCGGGAATCAGGAGGGCGGCGGGTGACGGCTGGCGGGCCGGCTCCCGGCGACCCCTCCGCGCCGGGAGCCGGCCCGCCAGCCGGACGGGGTCAGACCGCCGTCACCGGGTGCCGGACCACACCGTCGAAGAGGTAGCCGAGGTCGTTGTGCCGGGCCCGCTCGGGCTGGCCCGCGCCGGTGACGTCCACCGCCCGGGCGCGCAGCGTCCACCGGCCCGGCGTCGGTGGACGCCAACGCGCCCGCCAGCGCTGCCACGGCCCGCCCCGGTCCGCCTCGACCAGTTCGGCGGGGCGCCAGCCGTCGCCGGTGCAGACCTCGACCCGGTCGATCGGGCCGGCACCGGACCAGGACCGACCGGTCAGGGTGACCTCGGTCCCGGACGGCAGCCGGGCGGCCCAGGGCAGCTCGAACGCGCTCTTGACCGGCTGGGCCTCGACCGGGCCGCCACCGACCGGTCGACCGGGGCCGAACATCCGGTAGAAGCGGGTGTTCCACGGCGAGAACAGCGGGGTGGTGGAGACCTCCACCGCACCGACCCACTTGACCGAGGAGATCCCGATCCAGCCGGGCACCACCACCCGCACCGGGAAGCCGTGGTCCGGCGGCAGCGGTGCGCCGTTCATCTCGTACGCCAGCAGCACGTCGTCGAGGGCCTTGCGGATCGGCAGCGGCCGGCGTACCCGGCCGAGGTTCACGCCGCCGGTGACGTACTCCGGGTCCAGGCCCTCCGGCATCACGTCCACCACGTCGGCGGTCAGCCCGGCCTGCCGCAGCACGGTGGCCAGCCGGACACCGCGCCAGCGGGCCACCCCGACCCCGCCGAGCCGCCAGTCGACCCCCGGGGTCGGCGTACCCTGCTGGGCGGCGAAGAAGTGCCGCCCGTTGCCGGCGCACTCGACCAGCGCGGGGATCTCCACGGCGGGCAGCGCCCGCAGGTCGTCGTAGCCGAACTCGACCGGCGCGTCCCGGGTCGGCGCGCCGCGCAGCCCGTCGCCGTGCAGGCGCAGCCGCCAGGTGGCGGCGTCGAGCCGGGGCGTGCGGGTGTGGTTGCGGACGAAGAAGCGGTCGGTGGGCACCACGTACCCCTGCCCGGCCATCGACTCCCAGCGCATCTCGGCGTTGCCGTCGAGTGGGGTGAGCATCTCGGCGGCGAGCGGCTTGACGATGCCCGGGTCGACCCCGACCGGGTCGGCGGCGAGCGCGACCGGCCCGCGTTCGTCGGCGGCGGCGGCGAGGGCGCTCATCGCCGCGCCCAACTCGACCAGGTCGGTACGGGACACCCCGGTGCCCCGGGCCCGGCCGGACAGCCACTGCCGGGCCCGGCGGGCGTCGTGGTCGGCCTCGTCGTACGAGAGGGTGGAGGGCACCGGGACTCCTTCGGCTCGGCGGGTAACTCCTATTGAATCAGTAGGAGTTGTCGCCGGGCAGAGCCGCCGGTCGGGACGGGCCGGCCGTTCGGTCAGATAGCGGTGGCCTGCGTCACCACCCCGGCGGCGACCAGGCCCGGCTGCTGGTCAGGGGTGGCGGGCGAAGAAGTCGGCCATCGCCCGGGTGTGGGTGGAGAAGGCCAGCTCGACCGGCTCGGTGAGGACCAGCCACTCGGTGGCCTCCTCGGTGGGCGCCGACGGCGGCAGCCCCGCCGCCGGCCGCTCCGGCAGCTCACCGAAGATCATCATGGTGCCGCCGTGCGGGGACCCGTGCACCGCGAACAGCCGCGCCCGCTCCGCCTCGTCGACCAGCCCGGTCTCCTCGCGCAGCTCCCGTACCAGTGCCTCGGACCACTCCTCGCCGTACTCGACGAAGCCGCCGGGGAGCGCGAGCAGCCCCCGCGCCGGCTCGATGTTCCGGCGGACCACCACCAGGCCGAGGCCGGCGTCGGTGCGTACCGGCAGCAGCGCCACCGCGACCGGCGTCGGGTTGCGCCACACCAGCTCCCCGCAGACCGCGCAGACCCGGGGCCAGCCGGCGCCCGCCGGGTAGGCCGCGCCGCAGGAGGAGCAGTGCGAGTACGGAGAGCCGGTCATGCCGCCGCACGTTACCGCCCCGGGTGGCGGTGCGCTCCGGGCAGGCCGGCCGGCGGCGCGTGCCGTCCGGGGTGAGGTACGGGCTGGCGGTGAACTCCGGACCGCCCGCACGCGCGGCGAGCAGCCCCGGTTCGTCCGCGCGTGGCTCCGCCCGGTCGGCCCGGCGCGGGAAGCCGGCCACCTGGTCGGGGCGACGTCGTACTCGGCGGTGGTGAGCAGCCGGGCGGCCTTCCGGTGCGCGGCGAGCGGGCACCTGGGTCAGTCGGCCGGTGCGCCGGTGTAGGCGGCGATGGTCCGGCCGGCGGCGGCCCGCGCGACCTCCGGGTCGGTGCCGCTGGCGATGTCGGCCTCGGCCCAGTGCTGGCCGCTCAGCGTCACGAAGCGCCGGCCCTCGTCGGAGCCCATCCACTCGGCGGCCGCCGCCCGGTCGACGGGAGCGCCACCGGTGGACAGGTGGATGGCGAGGCCGACCAGCCCCATGTCCCAGCCGACGCCGACGGCGCCCGGCCCGTACTCGGTCCAGCGCGCGTCGTCGACGTGCGCGATGTGTTCCAGGGTGAACCGGGTCCGCCCGTCGTCCTCGGGGCTCAGCCGCACCTCGACCCAGCTGATCTCGTCGCCCATCTCCCAGGTGGCGGCGAAGCTCTTCGGCGGATCGCAGCGCTCGACCGTGCCGCCCGCGTTGCCCTCGAACTGGTATCGGCCGTGCAGTCGCAGGTCGCCGGAGACGGGCAGGAACCAGCGCGGGATGCGTTCGGCACTGGTGCAGGCGTCCCAGAGGTCGTCCAGCGTCGTGTCGTACGTCTGGCTGATGGTCAGTACGCGTGCCTCGCCGGCCTCCAGAATGCGGGTGCCGATGGTCCGTCGTACGGCGTTGATCTGGTGGGTGGTCTCGATCATGGTGTGCTCCTGTCCTGGGTCGGGTCGTCCGTCGTGCGGTGCGTCCGCCGTTCGCGCCGACCTCGGGCCAGTTCGGTGGCGAGGGCGTCCAGCGCCGGTGTCCAGAACCGGCGGAACCCCTCCAGCCACTGGTCGACCTCCCGCAGCGGGGCCGGGTCGACCGTGTAGAGCCGCCGGGAGCCCTGCGGGCGCACGGTGGCGAAGCCGCTGTCCCGCAGCACCCTGAGGTGCTGGGAGACGGCGGGCTGGGAGATGCCGAACTCGTCCTGGATGACCGCGCAGACCCCGCCGGCGCTCCGCTCGCCCTGCGCGAGCAGTTCGAGGATGCGCCGGCGCACCGGGTCGCCGAGGACGTCGAAGGCGTGCACGGACCCTTTGTATCAGGACGGGCTTATATAAGCAATCAGCCCAGGCGGGCGGCGACGGCGGAGCGCAGCTCGGGCAGTCGGTCGTGCAGCAGGCCGGGGCACTGGGTGTCGTTGAAGTCCTTGTGGCCGTAGATCTGGGTGGCCGGGATGCCGTACTGCTGGCAGGTGAACGCGCAGAAGGTGATCAGGCTGTTCCAGAGCGCCTGCGGCGGCTGTACGTCGAGGTAGATGCCGTCGTTCTCGATGCCGATCGCCTGGCTGTTCTGCCCCACGCAGTGCGCGCCCTGCACCATGGTCTGCCCGTGCAGCAGCGCGTAGAGGCTGCCGTGCCGGCCCTCGGTGAGGTACCCGCCCCGGCTGTTGGTGAAGTGCTGCCCGGAGTCCAGCCAGCCGTTGCCGTCCATGTGCAGGTCCTGGATCTCCCGGGAGTTGGCGTATGCCTGGGCCAGGCTGTAGTCGGTCGAGTTCGGGAACGCCGTGTGGTGAATGATGATTTTGTTGGGGCGGCTCTGCACCAGGCTGACCGGCGACGAGGGTGGCCGCGCGCCCCAGGTGGCGCAGTTGGCGATGACCGGCTGGTCGATCTGGGCGGCGACGGCCCGGGCCGGGAGGTCGCCGCCCGGGGCGAGGGCGGTGGCGCCGGCGGCGGCGCCGAGCAGGACCGCGCCGCGCAGCACGCTCCGGCGGGACACGGGTACGGACATGGCGGACTCCTCGGGGGAGGGGACGTGCCGGCGGCGGGCCGGGAGCGGCCCGCCGCCGGTCGGGACGGTCAGCAGGTGCCGTTACAGGCCAGCACCTTCAGTCGGTCGAGGGTGCCGTTCCAGACGTTCTGGTCACCCGGGAAGGTGCCCGACGACGCCCACTGCCAGAACGAGTACGTCGACCAGCCGGCCGGCAGGGTGCCCACCGTGCCGGCGTACCGGGCGATCCAGAGCGGGTTGTTCGCGGCGAACCCGCTGTAGTTGCCGGTGCAGGTGGTCCACCAGTCGGTGGTGGTGTAGATCGTCGCCCAGCGCCCGGTGCGGGCGTGGTACTGGTTGACGAACGACGCGATCCAGCTACGCATCGCGCTCTGGCTCAGCCCGTAACAGGTCGCGCCGTACGGGTTGTACTCGATGTCCAGCGCGCCGGGCAGGGTCTTGCCGTCCTTGGACCAGCCGCCGCCGTGGTCGACGAAGTAGTTGGCCTGGGTGGCGCCGGTCGTGGTGTCCGGGCGGGCGAAGTGGTACGCGCCCCGGATCATCCCGACGTTGTAGGAGCCGTTGTACTGCTGGGCGAAGTACGCGTTGGTGTAGTACGTGCCCTCGGTGGCCTTGACGTAGGCGAACCGGGCGCCGTTGTTCCAGGCGGCGGACCAGTTGACGTTGCCCTGGTAGCTGGAGACGTCCATGCCGGCCAGGCCGGCCGGGGCGGCGGCGGCCGGAGCCGCGCCGAGGGTGGCGCTGGCGACCAGTGTGGCGGTCGCCAGCAGTGCGGCTGCTGCCGCGCGGAGACGGTTCATCTTTCCTCCCTGAGGGGTTGCCGCGGGGGCGGCGGGAGCGGCGAAAGGAACTGTCAGGTATTAGGTCACGGGTGGAGAAACTTTTCAATAGATACAGGCAAAATTATCTATAGAACCAGGTGGGTGCGGTGCGGGTCGACTCGACTGCTCAGCCGGCCGGCCCGGCCAGCACCTCGGCTGCCCTCCGCTCGCCGGCCAGCACCTCGGCTGCCGCCCGTTCGCCGGCCAGCACCGCACCCTCCAGGTAGCCGGCTCACCGGGTCGCCGTCTCGGTCCCGGCCCAGTGCACCCGCCCCACCGGGCGGCGCAGCTCCGGCCCGTGGTCCACCCACGAACCCGGGATCAGCATCCCGCAGAAGCAACCCCTGGTCCACTCGTCGGCCGACCAGTCGTACTCGACCAGGTCGTCGGGCTCGGCGGCGGCCGGGCCGACCAGGTCCGCCAGCGCGGCCAGCACCGTCGCACGGCGCGCCTCCGGGGACAGCCGGCGCAGCTCGCGGGCCGGCCCGCCGTAGCTGAACGCGGTGAGCACCCCGCGCGGCGAGTCCGGCGTGGAGTTGTCCACCGTCTCGGTGACCGGCCCCTCGGCCGCGGTGGTCACCCCGGACCGGCCGCCGGCCCGCCAGAACGGCTCCGGGTAGACCGCGTGCAGCTTCAGCGCCGACCCCATCGGCATCCGCTGGGTCAACCCGTCGCGCAGCGGGGGCAGCGCCGGGGCGTACCCGATCCGGCCGGCCAGCGCCGGCGCCACCGCCACCACCACGGCCCGGTACCCGCCGCCATCGGTGTACGCCACCGCACCGAGGCCGTCCTGGTGGATCGACCGCACCGGCGCCCCGCACACCACCGTCCCCGGTGGCAGCGCCGCCGCCATCCGGTCGGCCAACGCGGCCGGGCCGCCGACGATCCGGTCCTGCTGCGCCCCGCCGGCCATCCCCAGCAGCAACCCGCTGCCACCGCCGCTGCGCAGGTAGAACAGCATCTGCAACAGCGACACCCCGTCCGGGTCCGCCGCGAGCAGCCCACCGGCGAGCAGCCGCCCGACGTACCGGGCGGTCACCGGGTCGGGCGCGGCGGTGGCCAGCCACCCGCCGAGGGTGAGCCGGTCCCACTCGGCCGCCCGCGCCGCCCGCCACGGGGCCGCCGGATCCACCTCGACGGCGAACGCGTCCAGCAGGGCGACCAGGCGTTGCGCCGACTCCGGCGGGGCGTCCCGCAGCCGGCCGTCCCAGCGCACCACCGGTGCGCCGTACGCGGCCGACGGGAAGGTCGCCAGGCCGTGCGCGGCCACCAGCGCGGCCATCCGGTCCTGGGTCGGGCCGATCCACTGCGCGCCCAGGTCCAGCGGGGTGCCGTCGGCCAACCGTCGGGTGAGCACCCGCCCGCCGACCCGGCCCCGCGCCTCCAGCACCCGCACCCGGGCCCCGTCCCGGTGCAGCGCCGACGCGGCGGCGAGCCCGGAGAACCCGCCGCCGACCACCACCACCCGCACGCCGCCGCGCATACCCCGACCCGGTCCGGCTACGCGTCCACCCTCGCGCGGGCCGGCCGCGCCCGACCCCGCCACCCCCGACCCGCCTCTGCCGACCCCGCCACCCCCAACCCTGCCTCTGCCGACGGGACCCGCCCCGGCGGCGTGCCGATCTCCACCGCCGTTACGACGAGTGGGCCGCCACCGATGACCTGGACTCGAAGGTGGCCACCAGCCGCGCTGCTCCGTGCTGCGCCCTGCTGCTCCGTCCTGCTCCGCGCTGCGCTGCTCCGTGCTGTGCTGCGCTGCTCCGTGCTGTGCTGCGCTGCTCCGCTCTGCTCTGCGCTTATTTTGAGCCGCCGTCCTCCAGTGATCGGGTGACGATTTCCTGGGCCTGTTCCCGGCGTGTTGACTCGGGATTGCCCACTCGATCATGGCTGCCGCCATAGCAGACGAGGTGGGGATGGGTGGGTTGTCCACAGGGGGTGGGGTTGTCCACAGGGGATGGGCGGCGGGGCGGGGTGGGAGGTTGGGTGGCGGGTGTGCATGCGGTGTTGGGGGAACTGGTGAGTCGGGGTGGCGGGTTGGTGACCCGTGCGGTGGCGGCTCAGGTCGTGCCGAGGTGGGTGTGGTGGGACGCGTGCCGGGCGGGAGAGCTGCGTCGGGTGTTGCCCGGGGTCTACGTCGACGTCGCGCTGCTCAGGGGCGGCGCGGAGCGGGAAGCATCGGGAGGCGTCGGGGCGGGTTCGGGGGTGGGAGCGGGTCCGGTTTCGGGGGTGGGTCCGGGTCTGGGTTCGGCTTCGGGAGTGGCTTTGGAGGTGGCTTCGGGGGTGGCTTCGGGAGTGGCTTTGGAGGTGGCTTCGGAGGCGGGTTCAGCAGGGGCATTGGGGGCGGGTTCAGCTTTCGGGGTGGGGGCGGGGGTGTTGGGGCGGCTCGGGTTGGGGGTGCGTCGGCGCGCCGCGCTGGCCTGGGCCGACGGGAGGGCGGCGCTGGGCAGCGTCAGCGCGCTCGACGTGTGGGGGCTGCGCCGGCAGCCCGACAACGAGCCCGTGCACCTGGACGTGCCGCGCGACTCGGCGCTCCGCTCCCGGCCGTACCTTGTCGTGCACCACCGCCACGGCTTCACGGCGGGGCCGCCGGAGGCGGTCGTCCGGTCGGGTGTGCCCGTGGTGCGGTTGGAGCGGGCGTTGGTCGACGCCTGGCCGCTGCTGCCGCCCGCCGACCGTTCCGCGCCCGTGATCAGGGCCGTCAACGACCGGTTCACCACACCGGGGCGGGTCGAGGCCGCCCTCGCCGCCGCGCCGAAGCTCGGCGGCCGGGCGCAACTGCGTACCCTGCTCGACCGGCTCGCCGACGGCTGCCGGAGCCCGCTGGAGATCTGGGGACACGATCACGTCTTCACCGGCCCGGGTCTGCCTCCGTTCCACCGACAGGTCCGGATCGTCGTCGGCCGTCGCACCATGTATCTCGACGTGTACGCCGAGCGGGAGCGGGTCGACTTCGAGCTGGACGGTACGACGAGCCACGGCGACCGCCGCCAGCGCGAGATCGATCTGCGCCGGGACGCGTTGCTCGCCACCGCCGGCATCCTCGTGGTCCGCTTCGCCCACCACCGGCTGGTGTACGAGACCGACGCGGTCCGGCACGAGGTCCGGGCGATCCTGGCCAGCCGCCGCGCGCCAGGCTGAGCGGGGGAGCCCGCGCCGGGCCCGATAAGCGGTGCAACGGGCTGAGGGGCGGGCGGTGCAACGGGCTGAGGGGCGGGCGGTGCAACGGGCTGAGGAGCGAGCGGTGTGCCGTGCTGAGTGAGGGCGGTTCGTCGGGCTGAGTGAGGGGTTCGTCGGGCTCAGTGGCGTGTGGGGTCGGACGTCGGGGCGGTGCGTCGGGCTGGAGGTCGGCTGAGTGGCGGGGTCAGCCGCGCAGGGTACTCAAGGTGCGGGTGAGGTCGGCTGAGCGGAGGGGGTCAGTCGCGCAGGCTACGCACGATGCGGTGAGTTCGGCTGGGCGGCGGTGGGTCAGTCGCGCAGGGTACGCAGGATGCGGGTGAGGTCGGCGTGGTCGGTGGGGGAGAGGTGTCCGAAGAAGCGAATCGCCTCGGCGTTGCGGGCCGCCCGGATGGCCTCGCCGACCCGGGTGCCCTCGTCGGTCGGCCCGACCAGGGTCGCGCGCCGGTCGGCCGGGTCGGGCCGGCGCGCGACGAGCCCGCGTTCCTCCAGGCCGTCAACCACCTCGGTGGTGGAGCGGGGCGCGATGTGCAGGTGGTCGGCGAGCGCGCTGAGCCGCATCGGGCCGTGCCGGGTGAGCACCGCGAGGGCGCGGGCGTGTCCGGGGTTGACCTCCCACGGTTCGAGGGTGCGCCGGGACTGGTGGCGCAGCCGGCGGGCCACCGCCCAGAACAGCTCCGCCAGGCTCTCCTCGGACGCGCCGGGTTCCTCGCCGGGCACGGGAATCTCGCCGGTCACGGGAATACGGTAGCAGAACTCCCTGTTGCTACCTCACGATGAGGTAACCTCAGCAATGGTCCATCGTCCCCCGACGGAAGAGGAACCCCTTGGACACCACCCCCACCCACCGGGAGGGCCGCGGCGGCGCCCCCCGGCGTGCCAGTGCCGCCGAGAAGGCCCAGGCCCGGGAGGTCTCGCTGCGCCGCATCGGCCGGCTCTTCACCGCGTACCGTGGGCAGCTCACCGCGGTCACCGCGATCATCGTGGTCTCCTCGGTGCTCGCGATGGCCTCGCCGTTCCTGCTCCGCGCCGTGATCGACCGCGCCCTGCCGGAGCGCGACCTGACCCTGCTGGTCTGGCTGGTCGTCGGCATGGTCGCGGTGGCCGCCGTGACCGCCGTGCTCGGCGTGGTGCAGACCTGGATCTCCACCCGGGTCGGGCAGTTGGTCATGCACCGGCTGCGCACCGACGTCTTCGCCCACCTGCACCGGCAGTCGATCGCGTTCTTCACCCGGACCCGCACCGGCGAGGTGCAGTCGAGGATCACCAACGACATCGGCGGCATGCAGACCGTCGTCACCTCCACCGCCACCTCGATCGCGTCCAACCTGACCACGGTGGTGGCCACCCTGGTCGCCATGGTGGCGCTCTCCTGGCGGCTCACCCTGGTCTCGCTGGTGGTGCTGCCCCCGGCCATCTGGCTCACCCGCCGGGTCGCCGCCATGCGCCGCGAGATCACCGCCCAGCGCCAACGCGAGCTGGCCGACCTCAACGTCACCATCGAGGAGGGGCTGTCGATCAGCGGCGTACAGCTCAGCAAGACCCTCGGCGCGGGCGGCGCGCTCACCGACCGGTTCACCGCCTCGTCGGCCCGGCTGGTCGACCTGGAGCTGCGCTCCGAGCTGGCCGGTCGTTGGCGGATGGCCACGATGACCGTCATCTTCGCCGCCATCCCGGCCGTCATCTACCTCGGCGCCGGCCTGCCCGGCACCGCCGGCACGCTCAGCATCGGCACCCTGGTCGCCTTCACCGCCCTCCAGGGCGGGCTGTTCCGGCCGCTGATGGGGCTGCTCAACGTCGGCGTCACGCTGACCGCCTCGCTGGCGCTGTTCGCCCGCATCTTCGAGTACCTGGACCTCCCGGTGGAGGTGGACGACCCGGCCCGGCCGGTCGTGATCGACCCGACCCGGGTCCGCGGCCACCTGCGCGTCGAGGATGTCACCTTCAGCTACCCGGGCAGCGACACCGCCGCCGTCGCCGGCGTCACCCTGGACGTCCCGGCCGGCACCAGTCTCGCCCTGGTCGGGGAGACCGGCTCCGGCAAGAGCACCCTCGCCGCCCTGGTCAGCCGGCTGCACGACCCGGACAGCGGACGGCTCACCGTGGACGGCGTCGACCTGCGTGACCTGCGGCTGACCGACCTGGCCGCCGTCGTGGGCGTGGTCAGCCAGGAGACCTACCTGCTGCACACCACCGTGCGGGAGAACCTCCGGTACGCCCGCCCCGACGCCACCGACGCCCAGCTCGAGGACGCGGCCCGGGCCGCCCGGATCCACGACCTCATCGCCGCCCTCCCCGACGGGTACGACACCGTGGTCGGCTCCCGGGGCCACCGCTTCTCCGGCGGCGAGAAGCAGCGCCTGGCCATCGCCCGTACGCTGCTGCGCGACCCGCGCATCCTGGTGCTCGACGAGGCCACCAGCGCGTTGGACACCGAGACCGAGCGGGCCGTCCAGCGGGCCTTCGACGCGCTCGCCGAGGGCCGTACGGTGATCACCATCGCGCACCGGCTCTCCACGGTCCGCCACGCCGACCAGATCGCGGTGGTCGACCACGGCCGGATCGTCGAGTACGGCACCCACGAGACCCTGCTGGCCCGCGCCGGCCGGTACGCCACGCTGGCGGCCTGACCAGGGTCGACGAGGTGGACGGAAAAACCTGATCTGGAAAACGTGAGTCGCTGATCATTCGTGGCTAGAGTGGCCCCGTGCAGAGTGGAGTGCAGGCCCAGGTGCCGGTGCTGTACGTCGCGGACGCCGACACCGCGCGACGGTTCTACGAGACCTTCGGCTACACCGAGACGCGCGGCGGGGGTGACCACGGGTCGCGCTGGTCGTACCTGCAGTGCGGGGAGTTGACCCTGCTGCTCGCCGCGGTCACCCCGCGCCTGGTCACCGTCGAACTACCCCTGCTGATCTACCTGTACGTGGAGGACCTGGCGGCGACGACCGAGCGGCTCACCGCCGCCGGGCACGCCGTCGAGCGGGCCGGCTACCCCGAGCACGCCCCCGGCGGCGAGTGCCGGGTCACCGACCCCGACGGCAACGTGGTGCTCTTCGGGCAGCGCCGGGCCGTACCGGAGCAGGCGCGGGTGCCGGAGTCCGGCAGCGAGGCCCGGTTCTCGCTGATCCGGGAGGCGGCCGAGGCGGTCGGGCGGCGCGGTGGCGCGCCCACCCGCTGCCAGATCGGCGGCCCGCGCGGCGAGTCCTGCCCCGAGCCGGCCGAGGTCAAGCTCGCCGACTCGTGGGGCGACACGGTGTGGGGCTGCATGGCGCACGCCGACGAGACGCTGCTCAATGCGCGCGGGGCGTTCCTGGCCAACGAGGACGGCATGGGGTTGGGACAGTTCCTGCGGGCCCGGCAGGGAGGTTCCAGCGCGGCGGCTGCCCGGTGATCAAGAGATTCGGGTCATCCGAAGGCGTGGTCCTGACGTAAACCTCTTGATCAACGTGTCGGCGTTTTTTACTCAGGGTGGCGTGGTGGGGGTGGAAATTGGTGGGAGCCGTCCGGTTTCCGGCTGCGTCAGAACGGTATGACGAATCTCCGAGGGATGTGGGTGGCGGTCGTACCGCTGCTCCTGCTCACGGCTGCCTGCGCCCAGCAGGGTGACCCGACCGGTGCGCCCGATGCCGCCGCACCTTCCTATCCTGACGACGTGGCGGTGCTGCGGATCGACTACACCGGCGGTTTCGTGACGCCGGAGACGGTGGCCACCCGGCTCCCCGGCGTCAGTGTCTACGGTGACGGCCGGGTGATCACCCAGGGGCCGGTCCCACTCAGCTATCCCGGCCCCGCCCTGCCCAACATCCAGGTCAGGACCATCGGTGCCGACGAGGTGGCGAAGCTGGTCGAGCAGGCCCGCGCCGCCGGGGTGGGCAGCACGGTCGACGTGGGCACCCCGTCGATCACGGACGTGACCACCACCCGGTTCACCGTTCGCGGCCCGGTCGGCACCGAGGAGTTGGAGGTCTACGCCCTCGCCGAGGCGACCGGCCCCGAGGCCGGGCTGACCGACCAGCAGCGCGCGGCCCGCGACAAGCTGCGCGCCTTCGCCGAGAAGCTGACCGACCCGGCGAACGCCGAGACGCAGCCCTACCAGCCGACCGTCATCGCGGCGGTGGCCCGGCCCTGGGTCGCCACCGGCGATGCTGCGAAGCAGCCCGAGGCGGCCTGGCCCGGCCCCGCGCTGCCCGGCACCAGCCTCGGCCAGAACCTCGACCTGGGCTGTGTGACGGTCACCGGTGCCGCCGTGCCGCAGGTGATGGCCGCCGCCGCCAAGGCCAACGCGGCAACCCCGTGGACCTCCGGCGGGAAGCGCTGGGTGGTCACCCTGCGGCCGCTGCTGCCCGACGAGACCGACTGCGCGAACCTCGCGGTCGGTCGCTGAGCCGGACGGCGAGGCTTCAGGGCCGAATGACGGGGGTCCGTCGAGGCTTGTAGACATCGGCGTACATCACTACATTGGTGCCGGGTGCCGTCGTGCCGCGATCCCACAAGGTCGCCGTCGGCGGCGGTAGGTCCGCCCGAGCCGGGCTGTGGTCGTCGTCCGCGTCGTCGCGCGTGACGACCCGCGGGCGTCAGCGCATGTCCGCGCCGCCGACGGCGTTCGGCGGCTCGCCGGAAGGACCCGCACACCATGCTTCTCCGTACCCGTCCCACCGCTGCCGTCGTGGCGGCGGCGACCCTGGTCGCCGCCGTGACGGTGGTCGGCGCGACCCTGGCCGCCGGCACCGCCTCGGCTGCCCAGGGCTGCCGGATCGACTACCTGCCCAACGAGTGGTCCGGCGGCTTCACCGCCAACGTCCGGGTCTCCCCGGGCGACACCGCGCTCACGAGCTGGACCGTCACCTGGTCCTACCCGGGCGGCCAGCGGATCACGGGCGGCTGGAACGCCCAGGTCAGCCAGGCCGGCACCGCCGTCACCGCCCGCAACGCCGCCTGGAACGGCAGCGTGCCGGCCGGTGGCTCCACCGAGTTCGGCGTCCAGGGCACCAGCACCTCCGGTGCCGCCGCCCCGACCGGCTTCGCCCTCAACGGCGTACCGTGCAACGGCGTCACGCCACCCCCGACCACCGCCCCGCCGACGACGCCCCCGCCGACGACGCCTCCACCCACCACGGCGCCGCCGACCACCCCACCGCCGACGACCCCACCGCCCACCACGCCGCCGCCCACGACGAACCCGCCGGCCGGGTGTGCGGGCGCGGTGCTCTGCGACGGGTTCGAGAACCAGGCCGGCGGAGCCCCGGCCGGCGACTGGAGCGTGGTCAACCCGGACTGCTCCGGCGCGGGCCGCGCGGCGGTGGACACGGCGACCACGCACGGCGGGAGCCGGTCGATCCGGATCGACGGCGCGGCCGGGTACTGCAACCACGTGTTCGTCCGGTCCAACCGGGACCTCAGCGGCGTGGGCACCCTCCGGTACGGCCGGCTCTGGGTACGTCACACCACCGCCCTGCCGGCGGCGCACGTCACCCTACTGGCCATGACCGACACCGCCGACGGCAACCGTGACCTGCGGATGGGCGGCCAGAACGGCGCGTTGCAGTGGAACCGCGCCTCCGACGACGCGACGCTGCCCGAGCAGAGCCCGGCCGGGGTGGCGCTGAGCGTGCCGCTGCCCACCGGTCGCTGGTCGTGCCTGGAGTTCATGGTCGACGGCGCGCAGGGGCAGTTGCGCACCTGGCTCGACGGTGCCGCCGTCACCGGACTGACCGCCGACGGCGTGGCCACCCACGACATCGACGGACAGTGGTACAACCGCACCTGGCGTCCCCGGCTGACCGACCTGAAGCTGGGCTGGGAGAGCTACGGCGACGGCGCGGACACCCTGTGGTTCGACGACGTCGCACTGGGCACCAGCCGGATCGGCTGCTGATCACCCCGGGACCGGGTGGCCCGCGGGTCGCCCGGTCCCGGGACGCCGGGCCGGCCCCGACGGCGGGGCGGATCGGTGCCGGCGGGACAGCCGCGCCACCTGACCATTCAGGTGGCGGTGGCGTCCCGATCATGGCGCGTTCATCCACGGTTGCCAGGCTGGGCTCTGGTCGGCGGGTCCCGTTCCCGCCAGAATGTGGCTGATCCGGAAACGATCCGGATCGATGTCATGTTGGCCCCCGCGACCCGGAGGACTCGTTGAGCACTCTCGCGCCCCCCGCCACCCCCGCCCACCGACTGCGCCGCCTGCTCGGCACGTTCGCGCTGCTGACCGCCATGGTCGCCGCAGCGCTGGTCGGGCCGTCCGTGGTGACCCCGAAGCTGACCGACTCCGCCTCCGCGGCGGTCTACAGCTCCTGCACGATGACCCGCTGCGCGGACGCCCGCAGCGCCCGTTCCGGCTGGTCCGCCAAGAGCTTCCCGACCAGCCGCGGCTGGTACAGCTGGAGCGGCGGGCTGTCGAACTTCGCCGGCGGCCGGTTCTACAACTACGAGGGCCAGCTTCCCACCAACGCCACCTACTACGAGTACGACGTCTACCCTCGGGTCTCCGGGGCGGCGCGGGACGCGTACCGCATCGTGGTGAACAAGAGCACCGGGGCGACCTGGTTCTCGCCCGACCACTACGCGAACTTCTACCGGATCTGACCGAGGCATACCGGGGCGGGCCGGTCCACCGGCCCGCCCCACCCGACCAGGAGGATGGACGATGACCGGACAGCGTCAACCGGCGTGGCTGCGGGTGACCGACGAGGCGGAGCCGTCGGGGCCCCCGACGCCGCCGGTCACCGTCGCCGGGGCGGCGGCCCGGACCCGTCCCGCGTTGTTCGACACGCTCGGCGACGCCCTCGACCTGCCCGGTCACTTCGGCCGCAACTGGGACGCGCTCGCCGACGTGTTGGCCGACCGGCTCGACGCCGGCCCGCTCACCCTGGAGGTGACCGACGCCGGGCTGCTGCTGGCCGACGAGCCGCCGGGACAGCTCGGCACCCTGCTCGACGTGGTCGGCGGGGTGGCCGCCGGTGCCCGGGAGCCGGTGCGCCTGGTGCTGCGGGACACCCCGGAGCGGCTGCCCGCCCTGCGGCACCGGCTCGCCGCCGTGCTCGGCGGTGGCGGCGTGGCCGTCCCACCCGGCGGCGCGGCCCGCTGACCGGCGGCGCGGGCCGCCGGCCTCGGGGCGCGGCCCGCGCCGTCTCGCGTCTCGCGTCGGCTCGTCGGGTGAGCCGTGCCCGGTGGGCGCCGGGCACCCACGGTCAGCCGGTGGCTGGCCGGACGTCTCGCCCGGCGGCTCAGTTGGGCTGGTCGAGGATGGCGCTGAACCGCTCCTCGGCCAGGTCGAGTTGGGCGAAGATGTGCCGCTTCACCGGTGCCGACAGCGGGGTGTCCGGCCGGGCGATCAGGTCGCGGAAGATCGGCACCAGCGGGCGGTACTTGGCGGCCGACCGGGCCACCTTCGGGCCGACGGCGTAGACCACCCCGACCCCGTTGTCGGTGAAGTCGGAAATCTTGATGACCCGGGCCCACGGCTCCCGGTCCAGGCTGGCGGCCACGTGCTCGCGGTACTGCACGTGCGGGTCCCGGTCCGGGGCGTACACCGGGTTGGTGACCGCGGCGACCAGGCGGGCGACCCGCGGCCCGAACCGGGTGGCCAGGGTGGCCAGCGCCGCCGCCGTGGGGTCGGCGGCCCCGGCGTCGGCCAGCTCGCCCGGATGGTCCTCCACCGCGTCGTGCAGCAGGCCGGCGACGACCACGTCGACGTCGCGCACCTGATAGTGGTGCATCATCCGGATCGCCACCCGGAGCAGGTGGTTGAGGTACGGCTCGCGCGACCGGCGGTCGTCGCGGTGCAGCTCGGCGGCCAGGTCGAGGGCGGCGGTGAGCCGGTCCCGGTCGGCCGGCGCGAAAGCCCGCAGCTCCAGCCGGAACCGGGCCAGCAGGCCGGGCTCACCGTGGATCTCGGTGATCGCGTGCATCGGCATGGAGGCGAGGTACGGCGGGAACTCCATGGCTTACCTTATAGCGGATCTTCACTGCGTCCGGGCCCCGCCGTCGGGCATGCGACCGGGTCGGCTCGTGCCGGAGAGGCCGTTGACCAGCCGAACCGTCGTCCGCGGCGGGGTGCCGACGAGTTGGCCTCGGCCACCATCCGCCGCGGAATGCCGGCCCGGCGGCGGGGTGCCGGCCGGGCCGGTTGGCGGGTGGCCGGGGGCGTCGCGGGTGACAATCAGCGGGTGGACCGGGTGCTCGGGGTGCTGGTGGCGCTGCCGCCCGTCCTGGTGCTGACCCTGGTCTTCGTGCTGCCCGCGCTGGAGGCGTCGACCTTCCTCGGGCTGCTCTTCCCGGGCGAGCTGGCCGTGCTGGTGGGCGGGGTGCTGGCGCAGGAGGGGCGGCTGCCGCTCTGGGCGGTCATGGTCGCCGCGCTGGCCGGGGCGGTGCTGGGCGACCAGACCGGGTACCTGGTGGGTCGCCGGTTCGGCCGCCGGCTGCTGGCCCGGGCACCGCGCCGGTTCGTCCGCGCCGGGGAGGTACGGCGGGCGCTGGACCTGCTCCGCCGCCGGGGCGCGGCGGTGGTGGTGTTCGGCCGCTGGGTGACGGCGCTGCGGGTGCTGGTGCCCGGCCTGGCCGGGATGACCGGCGTCCCGCACCGCACCTTCACGGTGGCGAACCTGACCGGCGGGTCGTTCTGGGCGGTGGCCGTCAGCCTGCTGGGCTACCTGGCCGGCGCGTCGTACCGGGTGCTGGAGCACCGGCTCGGCCTGGGTGGCGAGGTGGTGCTGGCGGTGGTGGTCGTGGTCGTGCTGGTACGGGTGTGGCGGGGCCGGCAGGCCACCCGCCGGGACCGGGCCGGTTGAGCGGCGCGGGACCTTTTGGGGTGGAGAACGGGGTGGGTGGGCCGCCGCGCGGAGCGCGGACGCGACGACCCACCTCCCGGGCGGGCCGGGGGACGGCCCGGCCCGCCCGGGGCTCTACAGCGGCAGCCGGTTGGCGCCGGCGAGCGCCCCGACCACGATCGGGACCAGCGGCGCGGGCAGCGCCCGGTGGGCGCGCCACGTCGGCGTCCAGCCGGCGTCGGCGCCCAGGTCGGGATCGTGGGTCGTGTTGTAGGCGGCCACCAGGTCCACCGGGCGGGGCCGGTCGCCGTCGGCACGCACCCAGTTGCCGCGAGCGGTGAGGGCGGTGCCGCCCCAGTCGTACAGCAGGTCGTCGGCGGTGATCCCGGCGCCGAGGGTGAAGTAGTTGTTCTCCACGTACGCGGCGGACTGCACCCCGACGCCGATCGCGTACTCGAAGTCGTCGCCGGCCAGCCGGTACCAGTTGTTGTAGACGTCGACCTGGCCGAAGCGGACCCGGGGCAGCCGCTGGAGCACCCTGTCGAAGAGGTTGTGGTGCAGCGTGACCTTGAGCCGGTCGACGTCCGGCCCGACGGTGTTGGACGAGCCGATCAGCATCAGCTTGTCCCGCCCGACGAACCGGTTGTACGAGGCGGTGACCAGGCTGGCGGTGTGGGTGACGTCCAGCGACCCGTCGTGCACCTGGTACGGCCGGCCGAAGTACACCGGCTGCCCGCTGTCCGGGTTGTCGCCGTCGGTGAAGGTGTTGTGGTCGACCCAGACGTGCTCGCTGCGGCGTACCGAGAGCTGGTCGTACTGGGAGTTCCAGTTGCCGGTCGCGCCGTCGGTGGGCGACCAGGCCGGGAAGCAGTCCCGGGCGTCGTCGAAGGTGAGGTTCCGGACGATGACGTTGCTGGCTCCGTCGAGCATCAGGGTCAGCCCGGTGAGGGTGGCCCCGCGCAGGCCGACGATGGTGGTGTTGGGGCCGACGTTGATCTGGGTCTGCTTCGTCTGGTTGGCCACCGAGCGGACCCGGGCGGCCTCCAGCGGCCCGGTCGGCGGCACCATGCCCCACACCGCCGGGTCGTACCCGGCCAGGTAGGCCGGCAGCGAGTACTCCGGGTCGGCCAGGTCGGTGCAGGCCCGCAGGCTGCCGTCGGCGGCCTCGAAGCCGTCGACGGTGCCGTCGACGACGATCACCTTGGGGGTGGCGTTGCCCCGGTTGGTGGCGTTGTCGCCACCCAGTGCGCGGACCAGGTCGGCCCGGCTGCGGACCAGGTGGACCTGGTCGTCGGTGGCCGTCGCCCCGCCGGTGGTGCCGGTCCCCTCGGCGGCCCAGCCGTCACCGGCGGGCAGGGTCTCCCGGGCCAGCGACGCGGCGGCCCGGGTGAGCCCGTCGCCGGCGGCGCCGGGCGCGGCGGACGCCGCCCCCGCGCCCGGCACCAGCAGGAGGGGGAGGGCGGCCAGGGCCGCCCCGAGAACTCGTGGACGCATATGACTCTCCGAAGTGTTCCGTCGGTACGGCGGACTCGGTGACCAGTACGGTCGCCCGTCGTGTGCAGTGGGTTTTCCGTGGCCCGTGGCCGGCTCGCCCGGGTCAGCCGTCCTCCTCCGTCGCCAGCTCCGCGCGTACCGGCGGCACCGCCCACGGCACCGCCAACTCCGACAGCACCGCCCCCTGCTCGGCCGCCCGACGCAGGGCCGCGTTCACCCCGGGTACGCTGACCACCCGCTCCGGGCCGTTGCCGGTCATCGACACCAGGTCACCGTCGAGCAGGGTCGGCTCGGGCGCCCGCCGCACCGCCTCCAGCACGGCGGTGAACGGCGCGGTCCGGGCCAGCGGGGCGATCAGCGGCACCCCGGCCGGGTCGGCCCGGTGCGCCAGCAGGTTCTCCAGCAGGCCGCGCCGCCCCGGCACCACCCGGGGCTCCGGGTCCCCCGGCAGCGACAGCCGGTCGGTCGGGTACTCCAGCACCGCCCGGCCGGCGGTGCCGGTCACGATCACCTCACCGGCGACGAAGTCCTCGCCGGCCAGGGTCACCGCCGCCACGATCGGCGGCCCACCGGGGGTGACGATCCGCACGGTGGCGGTGTCGTCGACCTCGATCGGCCGGACCCGGTACCGCTCCAGCTCGATCCCGGTCGGGCGGACCGGCGCGCCGGCCACCGTCTCGGCCACCGCCAGGCACTGCATCACCGCGTGGGCGAGCGGGTTGGCCAGCGCGCCGTCCAGCACCGGGCGACCGTCCAGGGTGCGCCGGCCGGCCCAGGGCGACCGGGCGTAGTAGCCGTCCGGCCGCTGCCAGGCGGCGACCGTGGCGATGCCGGTGACCGTGCCGAGCCGGCCCTGCCCGACGGCGGCCGACAGCTCGGCCAGCGCCGCCGAGCCGAGCGCCTGGAAGCCCACCTGGCAGGCCCGGCCGCCGGCGGCCAGTGCCCCGGCCAGCGTCCGGTGCTCGGCCATCGAGAGCACCGGCGGCTTCTCCAGCAGCAGATCCGCGCCGGCGGCGAGGGCGTCCAGCGCGATCGGCAGGTGGGTGTGCGGCGGGGTGCACACGATCACCACGTCCGGCCGGGCGACGGCCAGCATCTCCCGGTGATCGGTGTACACGCCGACCCCGGGCGGGACCGGCGCGGCCGGCTCGTCCTCGATCGGCCGGACGTCGACCAGCGCCACCAGCCGCAGTCGCCCCGCCGCGTGCAGCGGGGCGACCGTCCGGCGGTGCCAGCGGCCGTGCCCGTTCGCGCCGACGATCGCCACCCGGGGCGCGGCGACCCGGCCGGTCACGCCGCACCCGCCAGGGTCGCCGCCACCCCGTGCGTACGTAGCGCGCCGAGCCAGCCGGCGACCTCGTCGCGGAACTCCTCGTCGGCGGCCAGCGCGGCCGGGAACACCTCGGGCAGGGCGAACAGCGCCTGCACCGTCCCGGCCGGGGTGCCCGGGGCGACGGCGAGCGCGGCCCCGATCCGTTCGGCCAGCGGGTCGTCCAGCGGCAGTGACCCGCCGTCGTCGGCCCGCCCGTCGAGGAACCGCAGCCAGGCCGCCACGACCAGCGCCGTCCAGTGCGCCGACCGGCCCTGCGCGCGCAGGTCGGCGGCGGTGTGCAGGACCCGCTGCGGCAGTTTCTGCGAGCCGTCCATCGCCACCTGGAGGGTCCGGTGCCGGATCGCCGGGTTGGCGAACCGGGTCAGCACCTGGTCACCGTAGTCGGTGACCCGGACGCCGTCCGGCGGGGTGAAGCTGGCCGCCACGTCGTCGGCGACGAACCGGCGCAGCACCCCGGCCAGGCCGGGCAGCGCCAGCGCGTCCGCGATCGTCTCCCGGCCGGCCACCGCCCCCAGGTACGCCACCGCCGAGTGCACGCCGTTGAGGCCGCGCAGCTTCAGCCGCTCCCACGGGCCGGCGTCGGCGGTGAGCACCGCGCCCGCCCGCTCCCACTGCGGCCGTCCGGCGGGGAAGTCGTCCTCCACCACCCACTGGCGGTACGGCTCGGCGGCCACCGCCGCCAGGTCGTCCACGCCCAGCGCGGTGCGGGCGGTGGCCAGCGTCTCGGCGGTGCTGGCCGGGACGATCCGGTCCACCATCGTCCCCGGGTAGCTCACCTCGGCGGCCAGCCGGCCCAGGGTGCTGTCCGACGCCCCGGCCAGGGCCAGCGACTGCTGCACCAGCCCGCGCAGCCGGCGTCCGTTGGCGGGCAGGTTGTCGCAGCTCACCAGGGCGATCGGCCCGGCCTGCGCGGCGGCCCGGGCGAGCAGCCCGCGGACCAGCAGGCCGGGCACGGTCACCGGGGGCCGGTCGGTGGTCAGGTCGAGGGTCAGCTCCTCCTCGGCCCGCAGCACACCGCTGACCGGGTCGAGCTGGTACGCCTTCTCGGTGACCGTCAGCGTCACCACCCGGATCGCCGGGTCGGCGAGCAGCCCGACCACCGCCGCCGGATCGCTGGCCGCGTGCCGCACCCCGGCCAGCGACCCGACCACCCGGGTCTCGGACCGGTCGGCGGCCAGCGTGGTGACGCTGAACAGCCCGTCCTGCGCCGCGAGGGCCTCGACCAGCGTGGTGCTGCGCGGGGCGACCCCGACGATGCCCCAGTCGCCGCCGGCCGCGCCCATCGCCACCTCGGTGTAGACCGCCTGGTGGGCCCGGTGGAACGCGCCCAGCCCCAGGTGGACGATGCCGGCCGGCACCGTTCCCGGGCGGACCAGCGGCCGGCACTGCTCGGGCAGCCGGCGCAGGGTGGCCAGGCCCAGCCGGTCGGTGCCCACGCTCACCGCCACGCCGGGCCGTCCGGGAAGCGGAACCGCGCGATGGACTCCGGCCGCATGGTGGCGCTGTAGCCGGCGGCGGTGGGCAGCAGGTAGCGGCCACCCCGGGTACGGACCGGATCGACGAAGTGCTCGTGCAGGTGGTCAACGTACTCGACCATCCGCCCGTCCAGGCTGGTGCCGACCCGCAGGAAGTCGAAGACCGCCAGGTGCTGCACGTACTCGCAGAGGCCCACGCCCCCGGCGTGCGGGCAGATCGGCACCCCGAACTTCGCCGCCAGCAGGATCTCCGCCAGCACCTCGTTGACCCCGCCGACCCGGCAGGCGTCGATCTGCATCACGCCGATCGCCTCGGCCTGGAGGAGCTGCTTGAAGATCACCCGGTTGGCGGCCACCTCACCGGTGGCGACCCGGCACCGGCCGCCGGTCTGCGCGGTCACCGCGCGGGCGATCCGGGCGTGGCCGAGGATGTCGTCGGCGTGCGTCGGCTCCTCGATCCAGTACGGGTCCACCTCGGCCAGCGCGGCCATGTTGGTGATCGCCTCGTCGACGTCCCAGACCTGGTTGGCGTCCATCATCAGCAGCGCGTCCGGGCCGATCTCGGCCCGGATGATCCGGGCCCGGCGCAGGTCGTCGGCGGGCGGGCCGCCGACCTTCATCTTCATCGCCCGCCACCCCTGGGCGTACGCCTCGCGGGTCAGCGCCCGGACCTTCTCGTCCGGATACCCCAACCACCCGACCGACGTGGTGTACGACGGAAAGCCACTCTGCTCAAGCTCCGCGAGCCGTTCCGCCCCGCCGACCAGTCCCTTGTCGAGGATGGTGGCCGCCTCGTCCGGGGTGATCGCGTCGGTGATGTGGTGGAAGTCGACGCTGGCGACCAGTTCGTCGGTGGGCAGCTCGGCGAGGAACCGCCACATCGGCTTGCCGGCGAGCTTGGCCCGCAGGTCCCAGACCGCGTTGACCAGCGCCCCGGTGGCCATGTGGATGACCCCCTTCTCCGGGCCCAGCCAGCGGAGCTGCACGTCGGCCACCAGTGAGCGCCAGAACGCCACCGGTTCGGCGGCGATCCCGGCCACCGTCCGGCCCCGGACGTGGTGCTCCAGCGCGCGGACCGCCGCGCAGGTCAGCTCGTTGCCCCGGCCGTTGGTGAAGGTGAACCCGGCGCCGGTCGGACCGGCGTCGGTGCGCAGCTCCACGTAGGTAGCCGAGTAGTCGCCCCGGTTGATCGCGTCGGAGCCGTCGCCGGCCGCCGCGGTGGGGAACCGGACGTCGTGCACCTCGACGTCGGTGATGGTGACGCTCACTGCGCTGTCCCTTCGTTCGCGACCGCGGTGTTCCGCTGCGCTGCGCTGCGCCCGCTCACCGGGAGACCGCACCGAATCGGAAGACCTTCTTCGGCAGCCGGTACGCCAGGTCGACCACCGTCTCGGCGGCCTCGTCCTCGGTCAGCCGGTGCTCGGCGACCAGGCGGGCCAGGAAACCGGCGTCGATCCGGCGGGCCACGTCGTGGCGTACCGGGATGGAGCAGAACGCGCGGGTGTCGTCGACGAACCCGGCGGTGTTGTAGAAGCCGGCGGACTCGGTGACCGCCTCCCGGAACCGGCGCAGCACCTCGGGGGAGTCCAGGAACCACCAGGGCGCGCCGAGGTAGAGCGCGGCGTAACCGCCGGCGAGCGGGGCCAGCTCCCGGGTGAAGGTGTACTCGTCGAGGGTGTAGAGCACCACCCGCAGCCGGGGGTCGTTGCCGTGCGCGTCGAGCAGCGGGGCCAGCGCGTGCACGTACTCGGTGGCCTGCGGGACGTCCCCGCCGACGTCGCGGCCGTGGCTGGCGTACAGCCGGCGGTTGTGGTTGCGCACCGCGCCGGGGTGCAGTTGCAGCACCAGGCCGTCGTCGAGCGACATCCGGGCGAACTCGACCAGCATGTGCGCCCGGAACGCCTCGGCGTCGGTCGCGTCGGCCAGCCCGCGCCGGCCCCTGTCGTAGAGCGCCGCCGCCTCCCCGGGGGGCAGCACCAGGGTCCGCGCGGTGGGGTGGCCGTGGTCGGAGGAGGTCGCGCCGGCCGCGATGAACGCCGCCCGCCGCCGCCGCAGCGCCGCCAGGTAACCGGCGTACGTCCCGGTGTCCTCGCCGGCCACCTCGGCGAGCCGGTCGACGTTGTCCCGCCAGCCGTCGAACTCCATGTCGACCACGTTGTCCGGCCGGAAGGTGGTGACCACCCGACCGCCCGGGCCGCCCCACCCGTCGGCGGCGAGCTTGGCGTGCTGGCCCAGGTCGTCCAGGGGCGACTCGGTGGTGGCCAGCACCTCGATGTGGAACCGCTCGAACAGCGCCCGGGGCCGGAACTCCGGCTCGGCCAGCCGGGCGGCCAGCTCGTCGTAGACGGCGTCGGCGGTGGCCGGGGAGAGCGGGGTGGTCACCCCGAACACCTCGCTGAAGGTGCGCTCCAGCCACAGCCGGGACGGGGTGCCCCGGAACAGGTACCAGTGGTCGGCGAAGCGGCGCCAGATCGTCCGCCCGTCGGTCTCCACCGGGCTGCCGTCCACGCTGGGTACGCCCAGGTCGGCCGGGGGGACGCCCTGGCTGAGCAGCATCCGGGTGAGGTAGTGGTCGGGCACGATGAGCAGCCGGGCCGGGTCGGGGAACGGTCGGTCCTCGGCCAGCAGCGCCGGGTCGACGTGGCCGTGCGGCGAGATGATCGGCTGCGGCCCGGCCAGGGCGTACAGCCCGCGGGCCAGGGCCCGGACGCCCGGGTCGGTCGGTAGGAGCAGGTCAGGAGTGGTCGGCACGTCGGGGGACTCCTCGGGTGCGGGCGACGGTCGGCGGGTCAGGGCAGGGTGAGCAGGTCGGCGACGCGGACCGGCTCGCCGGTGTCGAAGGAACGGTTGGCGGCCAGGCCGGTGAGCAGGGCGAGCGCGCCGTCGCGGGCGGTGGCGGCCCGGCCCAGCGGGTCCGGCTCGCCGCCGAAGAGCACCCGGGTCATCCGGGCGTCCGCGCCGCCGTGGCCCTGCCGGGTGTAGCCCTCGACCGGGATCCGGCGGGGCGGTTCCCAGAACGGGCGCAGGGTGAGGGTGGCCTCGCCCTGCTCGGCGGCGGCCTCGTCGCCGTGCAGGGCGGCGCCCTTGAGCGCCCCGGCGGCGGCCGGGCTGACGAAGTCGCTCTCGGTGACCTCCAGTTCGAGCCGGCCCCGGCTGCCGTTGACCATCACCCGGTAGCCCTCCCAGGGCGCGTACGCGGTGAGGTGGTAGCTCATCGTCGCGCCGGTGGAGTAGCGGGCCAGCACGGCCATGTCGTCCTCGATGGTCACCCCGGGGGCGAAGACGTTGCGGTCCCGGTGGTAGCCGTCCTCGCCCTCGGCGTCGAGGTACAGCTCGCGCAGCCGGGGGTGCTCGGCCATCCGCAGGGCGAACGGGTCGTCGGCGGCGGCCGGGGCGTCGTGCGCCCGGTCGTAGTCGCGGGCGTACCCGTGCCGGCGGCCGTCGGCGCCGTAGAAGAAGAGCCGGCCGGCCGCGTACACCTCGACCGGGGTGGCGTCGAGCCACCAGTTGACCAGGTCGAAGTGGTGGCTGGCCTTGTGCACCATCAGCCCGCCGGAGGAGGACTTGTCCCGGTGCCAGCGGCGGAAGTAGTCGGCCCCGTGCCGCACGTCGAGCAGCCACTCGAAGTGCACCGAGCCGATCTCGCCGACCGCGCCGTCGGCGAGCAGCCGTCGGACCTGCTCGTGCAACGGGTTGTAGCGGTAGTTGAAGGCGACGGTGACCTGCCGGCCGGTCTCGGTGACCGCGTCCAGGATGCGCTGGCACCGGGCCGCGTCGACGGTCATCGGCTTCTCGGTGACCACGTCGCAGCCGGCCCGCAGGGCGGCCACGATGTACTCGTCGTGGGTGACGTCCACGCTGGTCACCAGCACCACGTCGACCCGTTCCTTGTCGAGCATGGCGGCGAAGTCGCCGGCCCGGTACGTCGGCACGGCCGGGTGGCCCAGCTCGGCCAGCCACCGGTTGTGCGCGTCCATCCGGGCCTGGTTGACGTCGGCGAAGGCGACCAGCTCGGCGGTGTCGGCGTGCTCGGTGACCAGGGACCGGACGAACATCTCGGCCCGGGCCCCGGTGCCGACCAGGGCGTGCCGCCGGCGGCGGCCGGCTGGTGGTGACATGGCGGTGGACCTCCCGCTCGCTGCAAAGGTTTGCAGTGAAGAAACCATGTCGATGAAGAAGACGTCAACGATCGATGGCAATCCCGTGGCATAGATCCCGTTCCGTGCGCTTACGAGGGCATGATGGGAGCGCACCCGCAATAGAGCCGTAACAGACTCCCGTTGACAGTGGAGCAACCGTTTGCATTAATTGGCGGCACCCACGTGACCTCAACCACACCATCGACGAGGGGGCCCGCTCGTGCCAGCCACCATCCGCGACGTCGCGCGGGCCTCGGGCGTGCACATCTCCACGGTGTCCCGCACCTTCTCGGCACCGCACCTGGTCAACCCGGAGACCCGGGTCCGGGTGCTGGCCTGCGCCGAGGACCTCGGCTACCGGCCCAACCGGGCCGCCCGCGCCCTGATCACCGGGCGGACGCACAACATCGGCCTGATCATCGCCGACATCGCCAACCCGTTCTTCCCGCCGCTGATCAAGGCGGCCGAGGGGCAGGCCCGGCACCGCGACTACCACGTCTTCGTGGCCGACACCAACGAGGACCCGGCCGCCGAGGAGGAGCTGGTCCACGCGCTGGCCAAGCAGGTGGACGGGGTGCTGCTGTGCAGCCCCCGGATGAGCAACAGCCTGATCGAGCAGGTCAGCCGGGAGGTCCCGGTGGTGGTGATAAACCGCCAGGTGACCGGCCTGCCCTGCGTGATGATGGACGTCGGCCAGGGAGCCCGGGCCGCGATCGAGCACCTGCTCGGTCTCGGTCACCGGCAGCTCGCCCTGCTCGGCGGACCACGCGGCTCCTGGACCAATCGTGAGATGCGCCGGGTGGCCGGGGCCGCCGCCCGGGCCGGCGGGGCCGAGCTGACCGTGCTCGGGCCGAACCCGCCCACCGAGACCGGCGGCAGCGCGCTGGCCGAGCAGGTGCGCCGCAGCGGCGTCACCGCCGTGCTCGCCTACAACGACCTGATGGCGATCGGGCTGATCGAGGGGCTCGACCAGCTCGGCATCCGGGTGCCGCAGGACGTCAGCGTCGTCGGGGTCGACGACATCTCGCTGAGCCGGCTCACCCGCCCCAAGTTGACGACGGTGGCCACGCCGACCGCGGCCGCCGGCCGGACGGCCGTCGACATGCTGCTGCAGTACGACTCCGAACCCCGCCCGCGCGGCGGGGGACGGGCAGCGGCCGTCGGCGACCGTCGTACCACCGCACAGGTAATGCTCCAGACCGAACTGGTCATTCGCGACTCGACCGGACCCGTGCCCGGTCGACCCCGTCCCGGCTCCGCAACGGATGGCCCGGGCCCGCATCGCCTTGCGGACCCGGGCGGCCCGACCGCGACCACCGGTGGCGTCGTCGCCTCCTAACGCCGAGGAGTGAGCGCAGATGCACCCCGCTACGTCCCCCACCGCCGGCACGCCGGCCGAACCGCACCACCGTACCCCCGCCCCCCGCCGTCGATTCCTGCGCGGCCTGGTCGCCGCCGCCGTCGCCGTACCGCTGATCTTCGGCGCGGCGGCCTGCGGTGACGACGACTCCGCCGGTGCCGACGGCAAGGTCAAGCTCTCCGTCTTCTGGTGGGGCGGTGAGGCGCGGGCCAAGCTCACCGAGGACGCCCTCGCCCTCTACACCAAGAAGCACCCGAACGTGACGTTCGAGAAGACCTGGCAGGCCAACCAGGGCTACTTCGACAAGCTGGCCACCCTCACCGCCGGCGGCAACCCGCCGGACCTGTTCCAGATCGACGACAACTACCTGTCCGAGTACGCCGGCCGCAGCACCGTGCTCGACCTCAAGAGCTACCAGGACTCCGGCAAGCTCGACGTGTCGAAGTTCCCGAAGAGCCTGCTGGAGTACGGCGTCGTCGACGGCAAGCTCGCCGGGGTGGCCGCCGGGGAGAACACCCAGGGCCTGGTCTACAACAAGACCCTGCTGACCAAGAACGGCCTGCCCGAGCCGACCACCGGCCAGAGCTGGGAGGAGCACATCGCCTGGGCCGAGCAGGTGACCAGGAAGACCAAGGTCCCGGGCACCATGGACGCCAGCGCCGTGGACAAGGCCTTCTGGGTGTGGCTGCGGCAGCAGGGCAAGGACCTCTACAAGGGCAACGAACTCGGCTTCACCGTCGAGGACGTGACGAAGTGGTTCGAGCTGTGGAAGGGCGCCCGGGACCGGGGCGCCACCCCCACCGCCGACGTGATCCACGAGGGCAACGCCACCGACATCACCAAGCAGCTCGTGGTCACCGGCAAGGCCGCCACCTCCTGGGTCTGGGTCAACCAGATGCCGGACCTGAAGAAGAACACCAAGGACGAGCTGGGTGTGGTGGCCTACCCGGGTGACCCGAGCGCCCAGTGGGCCCGGGCCTCGATGTACTGGTCGGTGTTCAAGAGCAGCAAGCACCGCGACACGGCGGTCGACGTGATCAACTTCCTGCTCAACGACCCGGAGGCGGTGGCGCTGCTCGGCACCGACCGGGGCCTGCCGTCCAACATGGACCTGCGGGCCAAGGTCAGCGAGACGGTGACCGACCCGGCGATGAAGCAGTCCATCCAGGTCGAGTCCGAGCTGGCGCAGAAGTTCGGCCAGTCGCCGCAGGTGCCGATCAAGGGACACAGCAAGGTCAAGTCCGAGCTGGTCAAGGCCGCCGAGAACGTCCAGTACAAGCGGGCCACGCCGGCTGCGGCGGCCGAACAGTTCGTCGCGGCCTGCAAGTCCGCGATCGCCTGACCGACCCTCGCGGTCGACGAAAGGAGCCGGCCCCGTGGCCCTCACCACGGCGCCCGGCCAGACCGGACGCACCGGTTCCGCCCGGCCCCACGCCAACCGGCGTCGGGCCGGGCGGGACCGGCACGCCGAAGGTCTGGCGGGTTACGTATTCCTGTCGCCCTGGCTCATCGGACTGATGGGCGTCACGGCGATCCCCATGCTGCTCTCGCTCTGGCTGAGCTTCACCAACTACGACATCCTCACCCCGCTGTCCGAGGTGGAGTGGGTCGGGCTGGCCAACTACGAGCGGATGTTCACCGCCGACCCGTCGTACTGGCACGCGGTCCGGGTGACGCTGACCTTCGCCCTGGTGGCGGTGCCGCTGAAGCTGGCCGCCGCGCTCGGCGTGGCGCTGCTGCTCAACAAGGCGTGGCGGGGCGTGGGCCTGTTCCGGGCGCTGTTCTACCTGCCGTCGCTGCTCGGCGGCAGCGTCGCGCTGGCCATCGTCTGGGTCAACATGTTCAACCGGGACGGCGCGTTCAACTCGTTCCTGGCGCTGTTCGGCATCGAGGGGCTGCCCTGGGTCAGCGACCCGGACTGGGCCCTGCAGACCCTGATGGTGCTGGCCATCTGGCAGTTCGGCGCCCCGATGGTGATCTTCCTGGCCGGGCTGAAGCAGGTACCCACCGAGCTGTACGAGGCCGCCTCCGTCGACGGGGCCAGCCGCTGGTCCCAGTTCTGGCACGTCACCCTGCCGATGCTCTCCCCGGTCATCTTCTTCAACCTGGTGCTGGAGACCATCAACGGTTTCCAGGGCTTCACCGCGGCCTTCGTGCTCAGCAACGGCACCGGCGGCCCGGTCGACTCCACCCTGATGTACACGCTGAAGCTGTACATCTCCGGCTTCACCGACCTGGAGATGGGCTACGCCTCCGCGATGGCCTGGGTGTTCCTGATCGCGATCGGTCTGATCACCGCGGTCTTCTTCAGCACCGGGCGGTTCTGGGTGCACTACTCCGACGGGGAGAAGTGATGGTGGCGGTGACCTCGACGGCGCGTCGAGCCGGAGCCCGCCGGCCGGGCGGCCGGCAGGCGCTGCGCCTGCTCGTCCTGATCGTGATCGTGGCGGTGGTGCTGTATCCGCTGCTGTGGATGCTGGGCACCTCGGTCAAGTCGCAGGAAGAGATCGTCAACAACATCGGCCTGCTGCCCGACACGTTCACCCCGGGCAACTTCACCGACGGCTGGCGCAACTTCGACATCAGCTTCGGCACGTTCTTCCTCAACAGCGCGATGGTCAGCCTGCTGACCGTGGTCGGCAACGCGGTCTCCTGCCTGCTCGCCGCGTACGCCCTCGCCCGGCTGCGGTTCCGGCTGCGCGGGGTCTGGTTCGCCGTCATGATCGGCACCCTGCTGCTGCCCGGCCACGTGCTGATCGTGCCGCAGTACATCCTGTTCCGCAGCCTGGGCCTGGTCGGCGGGGACTGGCCCTACCTGCCGCTGCTCATCCCGCAGTTCCTGGCCACCGAGGCGTTCTTCGTGTTCCTCATGGTGCAGTTCATGCGGGGCATCCCGCGCGAGCTGGACGAGGCCGCCAAGATCGACGGGGCCAGCCCGTACGGCATCTTCCGGCACGTCATCCTGCCGCTGAGCCGCCCGGCGCTGGTCACCACCGCGATCTTCTCGTTCATCTGGACCTGGAACGACTTCTTCCGCCAACTGGTCTTCCTGTCCAGCCTGGACGACTACACGGTGCCGGTGGCGCTGACCCTGTTCATCGACTCGACCAGCCAGAGCGCGGTCGGCCCGATGTTCGCCATGTCGGTGCTGTCGCTGCTGCCGGTGTTCCTGTTCTTCCTGGCCTTCCAGCGGATGCTGGTCGAGGGCATCAACACCAGCGGGTTGAAGGGATGACCGCCGAGCGCCCCCGCCGGGACTGGCGGGACACCCTGCGCGACGCCACCGACCTGGCGCTGCTCGGTTTCGTGGTGGCGCTGGCCGCGCTGCCGGTGCTCACCGTCGCCCCGGCCCTGGCCACCGCCAGCGCCGCCCTGCACGACCGGACCACCCTCGGCGGCTGGCCGGACCTGCGTACCTCGCTGGCCCGGTTCGGCCGGGCACTGCCTGCCGGCCTGGCGGTCAGCGCCGTCGCGTTGGCCGTCGCGGTCGCGCTCAGCGTCGACCTGGTCGCGCTGGCCACCGGGCGGGTGCCCGGCGGCGGTGCCGCGCTGGCCGGCACCGTCGCGGTCACCGCCGCCCTGCTCGGGTACGCCGGGCTGACCGTGGTCGCGGTCGGCGCCACCGGTGGGCGGGGCTGGCGGGACGCGGCCCGCGCCGCCGCCCGCACCGGCCTGGACCGGCCGGGCACCTGGGCGGCGGCCAGCGGGGTGTGCGCCGTCGCCGGCCTGCTCGGGGTGCTGGTCACCCCCGTGGCGGTGCCGATCCTCGCCGGCTACACGGTGGCCGCCCTGCACGCGGTGACCGCCCGCCGGCCCGTCGTCCGGGCGGAGCTGTCGTGACCGGCGACCCGGCCCGGCCCGGAGTGGTCGACGCCGGCGGGGACGACCCTCGGCTGACCGTCGGCGACGTCGAGGTCGCCCGGTACGTGCTGCGTCCCGAACTGGCACCCCGGCACGGGCCCCGGCCCTACCTGCACCCGGTGCGCACCCTGGCCGGCACCCCGGTCACCGACGCCCTGCCCGCCGACCACGTCTGGCACCTCGGGGCGTCCCTGGCCGTGCAGGACGTCGACGGCACCAACCTCTGGGGTGGCCGGACGTACGTCCGGGGCACCGGCTACACCTGGCGCGACGACCACGGCGTGATCGCCCACACCGACTGGCTCGACCGGGCCCCGGACCGGCTGGAACACGCGCTGCAGTGGCGGGACCGCGACGCCCGGGTGCTGCTCACCGAGCGCCGCCGGCTCGCCGCGACCCCGGTGACACCGGACGCCTGGAGTTTGGCCGTCGACTACACCCTCACCGCCCCGGCGGGGCGGGACGTCCACCTGGGCAGCCCGGCCACCAACGGCCGCCCCGGCGGGGCCGGCTACGGCGGGTTCTTCTGGCGGGCGGTGGCCGACGGTGAGCCGGCGACGTTCACCGCCGACGGCGACGGCGAGGAGGCGGCCAACGGCAGCGCCGGCCGGTGGGTCGCGCTGACCGCCGTCGCGCCGGGCGGTGGGGCGTACACCCTGGTCTTCACCGGGCTCGGCCCCGACGACCGGTGGTTCGTGCGGACCGCGATGTACCCGGGCGTCTGTGTGGCCTTCGCCTTCGACCGGCCGGCCGTGGTGCCGGCCGGCGGGCAGCGGGTCGGCCGGCACCGGGTGCTGGTGGCCGACGGGGTACGGGACCGGGCCGGCGTGACCGCCCTGCTCGCCGCCGTGGAGCCGGCGTGACCGGCGACCGGCCGGCCGCCACGCCCGCCGGTCCGGAGGTGGTCACCGTCGGTGAGTCGATGGTGGTGCTGAGCCCGGACCCGGCGGGGTCGCTGGAGCGGGCCGACCGGCTCGGCGTCTCGGTCGGCGGCGCCGAGTCCAACGTGGCCACCGGGCTCGCCGGGCTCGGCCACCGGGCCGGCTGGGTGAGCCGGGTCGGCGACGACCCGTTCGGGCGGCGGGTGCTGCGGCACGTCGCCGCCGCCGGGGTGGACACCTCCCTGGTCAGCGTCGACCCGGACGCGCCGACGGGCGTCTACCTGAAGGACCCGTCCCCGGGGGGCACCGCCGTGCACTACTACCGGGCCGGATCGGCGGCCTCCCGGCTCGGCCCGCAGGTGCTGGACGACCCGGGGTTGGCCGGGGTCCGGCTGCTGCACCTGTCCGGGGTGACCGCCGCGCTCTCGCCGTCCTGCGCGGCGCTGGTGCGACGGGCGGTCACCGACCGGCCGCTGCCCGCCGCCCGGGTCAGCTTCGACGTCAACCACCGGGCCCGGCTCTGGCCGGCCGACGTCGCCGCGCCGGTGCTGCGCCGGCTCGCCGACCGGGCCGACGTGGTCCTGGTCGGGTTGGACGAGGCACGCGCCCTGTGGGGCGTCGCCGACCCGGGCGCGGTCCGCGACCTGCTGCCCGGACCGGAACTCGTGGTGGTCAAGGACGCCGAGGTCGGCGCCACCGCGTTGCCCCGGACCGGCCCGGCCGTCTTCGTGCCCGCGCTGCGGGTGCCGGTGCGCGAGCCGGTCGGGGCGGGCGACGCCTTCGCCGCCGGGTACCTGTCGGGGCTGCTGCGCGGGCTCGACCCGCAGCGCTGCCTGCGGCTCGGCCACCTCTGCGCGGCGCCCACCCTGACCGTGCCCGGGGACACCGCCCCGCCGCCGGGACGGGCGCTCGCCGACCGGCTGGCAGCGCTGCCCGGCGACGAGTGGGCCCGCCTGGATCTCGCCGACGCCGGCCTGCTCGCCGGCCCCCTCCCCGGAAGGAACGATCGATGACCGCGCACGACTTCGCACCGATCTTCGACACCGCGCGGGTGATGGTGATCCTGCGCGACCTGCCCCCGGCGGAGACCGTCCGGCTGGCCGAACGGGCCTGGGACCTCGGCATCGACGTGGTCGAGGTGCCGATCCGCACCCCGGACGCCGTGCTCGCCCTGCGGGCCACGGTGCAGGCCGGCGCGGAGCGGGGCCGGCTGGTCGGCGCCGGCACGGTCCGCACCCCGGCCCAGGTACGACAGGCCGCCAGCGCCGGGGCGGCCTTCACCGTCGCCCCCGGGCTGGATCTGGCGGTGGCCGACGCGGCGGTCAGCTACGGCATCCCGCACCTGCCCGGGGTGGCCACCCCCACCGAGGCGCAGCACGCCCTCGACCACGGGCTGGTCTGGCTGAAGGCGTTCCCGGCGGTCAGCCTCGGTCCGCAGTGGTTCAGGGCGGTGGCCGGTCCGCTGCCGGAGCTGCGCTTCGTGGCGACCGGCGGGATCGACGCGGGCAACGCCGGTGACTTCCTCGCCGCCGGGGTGCGGGTGGTGGCGGTGGGTTCGGCGCTGTCCGACCCCCGGCAGATCGACCGGCTCGCCGAACTGGCCACGACGCCGGCCTGAACCGGATGTCCGGGCGGTCAGGCCGGGGCGGGCCCGAGGCTGTCCCGGACGACCAGGGTGGCCGGCAGCACCTCGACCCGGGGAAGGTCGGCGGCCGGGCCGAGGGCCAGGGTCATCGCCCGGGCGCCCAACTCCACCAGGGGCAGCCGGACGGTGGTCAGCGCCGGGGTGACGTCGGCGGCGACCGGCATGTCGTCGAAGCCCACTACGGAGACCTGCTCGGGGACCCGGACGTCGCGGGCCCGCAGCAGGGTGAGCGCGCCGACGGCCATCGAGTCGTTCAGGGCCACCAGCGCGGTCAGCCCCGGCGCGGTGTCCAGCAGCTCGCCGGCTGCCCGCGCGCCGCCGTCGCGGTCGAAGTCGGCGTACCGGATCCGCTCCTCGGGCAGCGGGTGGCCGCCGGCGGCGAGGGCGGCGCGCAGCCCGTCGAGCCGGTCGGTGATGGTGGTCAGCACCCGTGGGCCGGCGACCACCCCGATCCGGGTGTGGCCCTGGCGCAGCAACTCCTCGCCGAGCAGCCGGGCGCCGTCGGCGTTGGCCGGCATCACCGCGTCGCCGGGGTGCTCGTGCCGGCCGACCACCGCCACCCGGCCGCCGGTCGCCTCGTAGGCGGCCAGCTTCTCGGCGAGGCGGCCGGTGAAGGTGGCGTCGTGGTAGCCGGAGCCGGCCAGCACGATCGCGGCGACCTGCTGGGCGCGGAGCAGTTCCACGTACTCCAGCTCACGCTCCGGGTCGCGGTAGCTGTTGCAGATGATGACCAGCCGGCCGTGGTCGGTGGCCACCCGTTGCAGCCCCCGGGTCAGCTCGGCGAAGTACGGGTCGGAGACGTCGTGCACCACCACGCCGACCACGCTGCGCTGCGGCCGGGCCAGGAGCTGGGCGTGCGCGTTCGGTACGTAGCGCAGGTCGGCGACCGCCCGCAGCACCCGTTCGCGCAGCTCGTCGGCGACCGGCTTGCTGCTGCCGTTGATCACCCGGGACGCGGTGGCGGGGGAGACCCCGGCGCGGCGGGCGACATCGGCCAGCGTCGCCATGGGCACCCCCGAAAAGTGTCCGGCCCGGTGCGGGCCGCGCGGTAGCGGACAGGTTACCGCAACGGTCGGGCGCAGCCCTCTTGCCGTGCGGTCGAGCCGCCGCCTAGGCTGCCAGGAAAGCGCTTACCTATAGTGTCAGGAACGGAAGGACGACCATGACCCGAAGGTCGATCGGCATCATCGTCAACGGCGTCACCGGTCGGATGGGGTACCGCCAGCACCTGGTCCGGTCCCTGCTCGCGCTCCGCGAGCAGGGCGGTCTCGCGCTGCCCGACGGCACCCGGATCTGGCCCGAGCCGATCCTGGTCGGTCGGGACGAGACCCGGCTACGGGCGGTCGCCGAGCGGCACGGGCTCACCGACTGGACCACCGACCTCACCGCCGCGCTGGCCCGCGACGACGCGGAGATCTACTTCGACGCCCAGGTGACCCAGCAGCGGGAGAAGGCGATCCGGCAGGCGATCGAGGCCGGCAAGCACATCTACACCGAGAAGCCGCTCGCCGAGTCCAGTGCCGCCGCGCTGGAACTGGCCCGGGCCGCCGACGCCGCCGGCATCCGCACCGGCGTGGTACAGGACAAGCTCTTCCTGCCCGGGCTGCGCAAGCTCAAGCGGCTGATCGACGGCGGCTTCTTCGGCCGGATCCTCTCCGTACGCGGCGAGTTCGGCTACTGGGTCTTCGAGGGCGACTGGCAGCCCGCCCAACGTCCGTCCTGGAACTACCGGTCCGAGGACGGCGGCGGCATCGTGATGGACATGTTCCCGCACTGGCAGTACGTGCTGGAGGAGCTGTTCGCCCCGGTGCGGGCGGTCACCTGCGTCGCCGCCACCCACGTCCCGCAGCGGGTCGACGAGGCCGGCCGGCCGTACCCGGCCACCGCCGACGACGCCGCGTACGGCATCTTCGAACTCGACGGCGGGGTCGTCGCCGCGCTCAACTCCTCCTGGTGCACCCGGGTGCACCGCGACGAACTGGTCGAGTTCCACGTCGACGGCACCGAGGGCAGCGCCGTCGCCGGGCTGCGTCGCTGCCGGGCGCAGCACCGGGCGGTCACCCCGAAGCCGGTCTGGAACCCGGACCTGCCGGCCACCGAGGACTTCCGGGCACAGTGGACCGAGGTGCCCGACAACGAGGAGTTCGACAACGGCTTCAAGGTGCAGTGGGAGGCGTTTTTGCGGCACGTCGTCACCGGCGCGCCGTTCGCCTGGGACTTCCTGGCCGGCGCGCGCGGCGTGCAGCTCGCCGAGCTGGGGCTGCGCTCCGCGCGGGAAGGCCGCCGCGTCGAGGTGCCGGAGCTGTCCCGGTGACCGCCACCGTCCGGCTGCCCGGGGGCGCGGTGCACCGGCTGCGCGGGGACGGCGGCCTCGACCGTCCCGCCACCCCGCCGACCAGCCGGGTGGCGTACGCCGCCGCGCACGTGGTGGCCGACCCCGGGGCGGAGAACACCCCGGGCGCCCCGGCGGCCGTCGACTGGGAGCGCACCCTGGCCTTCCGGCGTCACCTCTGGTCGTACGGGCTGGGGGTGGCCGAGGCGATGGACACCGCGCAGCGCGGCGCGGGCCTGGACTACCCGGCCACCCGGGAGCTGATCCGGCGCAGCGCCGCCGAGGCCCGCACGGCGGGCGGACGGATCGTCGCCGGGGTCGCCACCGACCAGCTCCCGCCCGGCCCGGCGACGCTGGCCGAGGTGACCCGGGCGTACGACGAGCAACTCGCCGACGTCGCCGCCGCCGGCGCCCGGCCGGTGCTGATGTGCAGCCGACACCTGGCCGCCGCCGCCACCGGCCCCGACGACTACCTGCGGGTCTACGACGAGCTGCTCACCGCCGCCGACCAGCCGGTGGTGCTGCACTGGCTCGGCGACATGTTCGACCCGGCGTTGGCCGGCTACTGGGGCTCGACCGACCTGGACGAGGCCACCGAGACGGTGCTGCACCTGATCAAGGACCACCAGCGGAGCATCGACGGGATCAAGGTGTCCCTGCTCGACGCCGGGCGGGAGGTCGCGCTGCGCCGCCGGCTGCCCGCCGGGGTACGCCTCTACACCGGCGACGACTTCCACTACCCGGAGCTGATCCGGGGCGACGAACAGGGCCACTCCGACGCGCTGCTCGGCGTCTTCGCGGCCATCGCGCCGGCCGCCGCCACCGCGCTCGCCGCCCTCGACGCCGGTGACCTGGCCCGCTACGACGCGGTGTTCGCCCCGACCCTGCCGCTGGCCCGGCACCTGTTCGCCGCGCCCACCTGGTTCTACAAGACCGGCATCGTGTTCCTGGCCTGGCTGGCCGGGCACCAGGAGCACTTCACCATGCTGGCCGGGCAGCAGTCCGGCCGCTCCCCGGCCCACCTGGCCCGGCTGCTGGTGCTGGCCGACCAGGCCGGCTTGCTGCCGGACGCCGAGTTGGCCGCCGGGCGGGCCCGCGCGTACCTGACCGTGGCGGGGGTGACCCAGTGACCGCCCCCGCGGTGCCGACCGGCGGAGGCGGGGCGGCCGGCCGGGTCGTGCCGGCCGACGGGCTGGCCCGGTTCTCGTTCAACCAGGCCACCGCGAAGCACTGGCCGCTGGCCGACGTGGTGGCCGGCTGCGCGGCGGCCGGGGTGCCCGGCATCGGCCTGTGGCGGGAGCCGGTCCAGGAGTACGGCCTGGACCGGGCCGCCCGGCTGGTGCGCGACGCCGGACTCGCCGTCACCTCGCTCTGCCGGGGCGGTTTCTTCACCGCACCCGGCTGGCGGGACGAGAACCGGCGGGCGATCGAGGAGGCCGCCACCCTCGGCACCCGGGAACTGGTGCTGGTCTCCGGCGGGCTGCCGCCCGGCAGCCGGGACGTCGACGGGGCCCGCCGGCAGGTCGCCGACGCCATCGCCGCGCTCGCTCCGGAGGCGCGGGCGGCCGGGGTACGGCTGGCCATCGAGCCGCTGCACCCGATGTTCTGCGCCGACCGGTGCGTGGTCACCACCCTCGGCCAGGCGCTCGACATCGCCGAACAGTTCGACCCGGCGGTGGTCGGGGTGGTGGTCGACACGTACCACGTCTGGTGGGACGACACGGTGTACGCCCAGATCGCCCGGGCCGGTGACCGGATCGCCGCGTTCCAGGTGGCGGACTGGGTGACGCCGCTGCCCGAGGGGGTGCTGCTCGGCCGGGCGCTGCCCGGCGAGGGTTGCGTGGAGGTACGCCGACTGCGCGAGGCGGTCGACGCCGCCGGCTACACCGGCCCCGTCGAGGTCGAGGTCTTCCAGGCCGACCTGTGGTCCCGCCCCGGCCCCGACGTCCTCGCCGCCACCATCGCCTCCTACCTGGCCCACGTCCCCTGACCCACCCGGCCCCGCCGCTGACCCACCGACCCGGCCTGGCCCGGTGTGGCCGGTCTGGCCCGGTGTCTGGGGCTGGTGGTCCGGTGGCCGGCCTGGTCCGGTGGCCAGGCCGGTCGGGCCGGGTCAAGCCGGTCGGGCCGGGTCGGGCCGGGTCAGGCCGGTCGGGCCGGTGCGGAACCAGCTCGTGGTCGGTGGCGTCAGTGGGTGGACAGGGTGGTGGTGACGCGGAGGGCCTTGACGATGGCGGGGATGGAGCCGATCAGCAGGACCAGGCCCCAGATGATGGCCACGACGGCGAAGACCAGCGCGCCCACGTCGTCGAGGATGCTGACCACGATGACCGGCACCAGCCGGTGCAGGAACTCCAGCACGACCGTGCAGAGCAGGGTGGTCAGCACCAACAGGACCAGGCCCTTGTTCTGTAGGAAGCGGGGCTGGGCGAGCAGCAGCAGCCCGCCCCAGAGCAGCTTCAGCAGCAGCACCAGGCCGAGCAGCAGGCTGGCCTCGCCAACCGGGAAGAACCCCCACAGCGCCAGGTACGCCAGCGTGCCGAAGGGCACGGCCAGGAAGAGCGAGACCATCACCGACAGCTCCACGAAGGCGATCACCAGCAGCACCAGCGAGCCCAGGATCAGCAGGATCGAGAAGATCAGCGTGGCCACCCCCTGCACCCGTCCCTGCACCCGGTCCGGCAGCACCAGGCTCAGGCAGAACAGGCCGGTGGTCCAGAGCGCCACCACGTCGACCAGCGCCAGGTAGCCGGTGCCCCGGCCGGAGGGCTCGCTGATCCGGCCGACGTCGCCGACGTCCACGCCCAGGTCCTGGGCGCTGGTCAGCAGCGCCCCGCCCGCGTCGCCGCCCCCGGTGAGCAGCGACGACCCCAGCTCCAGGCCGACCACCAGCGCCACCGCGAGCAACGCCAGCAGCAGGAACGGTTTGCGCAGCTCACCCACGACGGGCCTCCTTCCGATCCAGCGTGGCCGTCGGGCCGGTGACCCCGTGCCCGGCGGTGGGCCCGGGTCGGATGGGGGGCCGGGTCGGGTGGCGGGCTGGCGGGGGCTGGCGGGTCGGCGGGGGCCGGTGGGCTGGCGGGGGCCGGCGGGCTGGCGGGCGGCTCAGTTGGTGGCGATGGTGACCGTGCACGTGACACCTCCCGGGCAGCCCAGGCCGACCTCGGCGGCCCGGTCGACGGTGATCCGCGCGACGGCCCCGTCCCCGTCGGCGGGCGTGACCTCGTCGCGGACGGTCAGCTCGGCGTCCCCCGGCGCGGGGGCCGCCACCGTGAAGGCGGCCGGGCTGCGCAGCACCAGGGTGCGCAGCGAGCCGGGGTCGTCCACCCGCAGCACGCAGCCGCCGACGACGGTCAGCACGTCACCGGTACGGTCGCAGTCGGCCCGCACCGTCGCCGGGTCCACCGTGCCGCTGCCGCCGGCCAGCCGGCCCAACCAGCGCACCGCGCCGCCGTCGGCCGGGTCGCCCCGGTCGGCACGCCCCACCCCGACCGCGACCACGAAGAAGACCACCAGCAGCACCGCGACCGCCGCCAGCAGCAGCTTGCGTCGGCCGCTCACGGCCGGTCCGTCGCCTCGGGCAGCTCGGTGAACCGGATCCGGTCCACCCCGGCGAAGTACCGGTCGGTGCCCTGGGTCTTGCCCACCGCGACCAGGGTGAGGGTGTGCGGCCCCCGACCGAGCCGCACCGTGCCGACGTCCTCGACGTCGCGCAGCAGCGGCGCCCGGGAGAAGCCGAGGAAGGTCCCGCCCACCTGGGCCCCGTCGACCTGCCAGATGGTGTTGGCGTAGTCGAACGAGGTGGTGCGGGACACGGCGAACCGCCAGGTGGCGTCGACCGGCAGGTCGACGGTGAGGCTCACCCGGTCGCCGACCGCCAGGCCCTGGAAGAAGAGCTGCTTGTCGCCGGACCAGGGGAACCCGCAGCAGTTCGGCTGCTCCACCACCTTCGCGGCGGCGCCCGCCGGGGATTCCACCTTCGCCCCGGAGACCAGGCTCTCCGCCTCCAGCGTGACGACCCGTGGGGCGGCCGGCGGCGTCGCGCCGTCCGGGCGGGTCACCAGGTAGCCGACCACCGCGCCGACCAGTACCACCAGCACCACCGCCGCGGCGATCCACGGCCACGGCGCCGGCTTGGGCGGGGCGACGGCCCGCACCTCGTACGTCACCCGGCCGCTGGACCGGGAACTCTCCTCCGGCGCGGTGTTCGCCGAGTACGCGAAGCCGGTCATGTCGTAGCGGCGGGGCGCGGTGCCGGCCGGTACGGCGAGGCGGACCAGGAACGACACCGAGTTCTGCCCCGGCACCACCCGCTGCGGCTCGGCCACCGTGAACCACGCGCGCTGGCTGCCCTCCCCGGGGGCCACGTCGAAGACCACGGTGTCCGGGGCCGCACCGGGGTTGGAGACGGTGAAGGTGAGCTCGCCCCGGTTCGCCGGGTCGAGGGTGAACTGTTCGGCGGCGGCGACGACGGCCCATTCGGTGGTCATGGCAGCTCCTCTGGCGACGGCCCGGGCGGGTGGACGGATCCCGGGTCTGGCACGTGGGCCCGGCCGATCGCCGGCCCGTACGGCACGGCACCGGCGTCCGGGCCGGGCGGGTCGGCCGGCGGCGGGGGGCCGGTCGTGGTGTCCGGGGGTGGGGGGTCGGCGAGGACCACCTCGGCGGTCACCGCGGCCGGCTTCTCCGCCTCGACGATCCGCCGGATGACGGTGAGCAGGCCGGCGGCGGCCGGCGGCACCCGGACCACCAGGTGGAACGGGCAATCGGCCGGTTCGTCCAGGACGAAACCGGTGATCCCGGTGGCCAGCTCCAGCGCGGTACGCATCCCGTACGGGGTGCCCCGCCAGCGGGCCAGCAGCGCGCCGTGCGCGACCAGGTCCCGCAACCGGCCGACCGGCAGCGGCGGCGGGGCGTCCGGCCGGGGCGGGCCGAGCACGTGGTCCATCGCCACCCAGCGGGTCAGGTAGCCGGCGAACCCGTCGGGCGTGCGGTACGCGGCGAACAGCGCGTCCACGTCGGCGAGCAGCGCCTCGTCCGGCGCGTGCAGCGCCTCCATCACGTCCAGCAGCGCGCCCAGCACGCTGCCCGGGCCGGCGGCCCGTTGGTACGCCGCGGGCAGCAGCCGCTCAATCGCCGTTCGGCGCATCCTGCCGCACCACCTCGATGTCGTGCTCGCCGGAGCAGAGCAGCCAGGTGTCGGGAACGGTCACCACGTCGGCGGTGGCCTGGTTGGCGCTGGCCGTCCAGTCGGCGGCGTCGCCGCTGCGGTACACCCCGCGCTCGCCGCCGGCGAGGATCAGCCGGTCGGCGCCGCCGGTGCCGGCGATCGCGTCCACCGGCACGAACCGGGTCCGGTCGCGCAGCGGCAGGCCGCAGTTGACCATCACCGGCTGCCACTGCGGCTGGGCGGCCAGGGTGTCCAGCCGGACCACCCCGCCGCTCTGCGTGGCGGCCACCGCCTGGGTGCCGACGAAGGCGAGGTCCCGGCAGGTGCCGCCGATCCAGCCGGCCTGCACCTGCTGCCACTTCACGTCGGACTCGAACAGCCGGGTGCGGTGGCAGCCCTGCCCCGGCTTCTTCGGGTCCGGTTCGCCGGCACCGGCCCAGAGCAGGGTGGCCGGGCCGTCGTACTGCACGGCCAGGACCCGGTTGTCCACGTTGGCCAGGCCGACGTGGGCGAAGCTGCCGGGGCGGCCCCCGGCGGTGGACAGGTACACCCCGAAGCTCGCCTGCGCGGCGACCGCCACCCCCGGCGCGCCCCGCTCGGAGACGAACGACCGGACGGCGTAGAAGCCCCGGTCGGCGTCGGCCGGGTCGACCAGGATCTGCAACGGCACCGACCCGGGCAGCAGCGAGACCTCGTACAGGCCGGTGTCGGTGGTCAGCAGCAGCGCGCCCGCGCCGTCCCGGTCGATCCAGGCCAGATCGGTGATCCGCGAGTCCAACCCGGTCAGCGGCGACCAGGTCTCCCCGAGGTCGGTGCTCAGGTACACCCCGGAGCCGCCGGCGGCCCTGCTGGTCACCACCGCCACCGAGCCGGGCCGGGGCACGACGCCGGGGCGTACCGGGGCGGGGGCCGGGGCGACCCGGACCACCGTCTCGTCGTCGAACCGGCCGGCGGGTTCCCAGCCCGCCCCGGCGTCGGTGGAGCGGAACAGCACCGGGCCGCGCCCGGCGTACCAGGTGCGGGCCTGGTACTGGTCGACGGCGAGGGCCCGGACCTGCGCGTCGGGCGCCTCGTCCACCACGAACCGGACCGACTCGACGTAGCGCACCCCCGGCTCGGCGTGCTCCAGCATCCGGTACACGTTGGAGGCGCGCAGCGGCTCGCCGAACGCCCAGCCGGCCGGGTTCAGCCCGGTGGGCAGCGGGCTGAGCGTCTGGTGCAGCCGGTCGTGGATGCGCCGCCGTACCGCCTCGACGTCCTCCTCCCGGCGCACCACCACCCGGGCCCGGATCGAGACCGCCTTGTAGCGGGCCCAGCCGGCCCGGCAGCAGGTGCCCAGCGCCCGCCGCCGGTCCAGGTCCGCCTCGACCCGGCGGCGGGCCTCCTCCACCTCGTGCGCGCGCAGCACCGACACCGGCAGCCGGCCGCCCGGCCGGGCCTCGGCCGGCACGTACGGCACCAGCACCACCTCGACCTCGCCGGGCCGGGCGAAGCTGTACACCGCCGAGCGGGTGAACGCCCGGGCCCGGGAGACCCCGCCGGAACCGGCCGCCAGGATCTCGAAGTCCCGGGCGGTGACCGCGCGCTGCTGGGCGAAGAACTCGTACGGCCCACGGACCAGCGCCGAGTCCAGCGTCTCCATGTCCCGCCCGCCGCCGGCCGGCTCCGGGTTCTCCGCGCGTACCCCGGGCAGCGGGTCGCGCAGGCTGGTCAGCGTTCCGGCGGCGACGTTGCCGGCCCGCCCGCCGCCGGCCCGGTACCAGAGCCGGACCCGGGCCCCGGCCGGCGGCACCGCCGCCACGGTGACCAGCCCGCCGGAGGTCGGGACCCGGGCCGGGTCGCCGGCCGGCGCGGCGGCGTGCGGGTCGCCGTCGGCCGGCCGCAGGTCCAGCGCCGGGGCGAAGGTGACCACCCCGGAGCAGCGGTCCACCAGGTAGACCTTGGCCTGCGCGCCGACGCCGGCGAAGCTGTCCACCGGCCGCCAGATCTCGTAGGTGCGTCCGTCGTGCTCGCGGGCCGCCGCGCCCAGTTCCACCGAGCCGGCCGGCACCTCCACCCCGAGCAGCAGGTCCAGCGGTTCGGCGGTGCGCGCCAGCGGCGCCCGCGCGGCCCGTAGCACCTGTCCCGGCTGGCCGGTGCCGGTGCCCAGCAGCTCGGCCTCGACCGGCTCGCAGTGGTGCGTGCGGACGGTCACCTCGTCCGCGCCGGCCGGCAGCAGCGCCGGCTCGGTGGTGACGAAGACGACCGGCTTCGGGTCGGCGCCCCGGGCCGCCGCGATCCGGGTGCCGGCCGGGATGCGCACCGCGCCCCGGTCCCCGCCGGTCCGGGTGAGGCGGACGTCCGCCCAGGCCGCCGTGGGGGCGTGCCGGGTGACCCCGAGCAGGTTGAGGAACTGCACGTACGCCTTCTCCGGCAACTGGTTCAGCCGGAAGATCATCACCTCGGTGAGGTGGGCGAACGCCTCCACCAGGGCGATGCCCGGGTCGTGCGCGGACAGGTCGGTCCAGCCGGGGCAGGACTGCCGGATCCGTTCCCGGGCCTCGCTGACCAGGTCGAGGAAGGCACGGTCGTCGAGGTGCGGCACGGGCAGCGTCATGACGGGTCCCCCTCGGCGTGGTCACGGTGCCCGGCGGCGGCCGGGTCCCCGGCGACCGGGTCGGCGTCGTCGGGGAGCAGGTCGACGGAGAAGACCAGTTGCCCGGGGGAGAGGCTGGCCCGCACCCGGTAGTCCAGCCGGATCACCAGTCGCCACGGGTCGTCCGGGTCCGGGCCGGCGTCCACGTCGATCACCTCGACCCGGGGTTCCCAGCGCCGGATCGCCTGCCGCACGTAGTGGATGGCCAGCCCGGCGGTGGTGTCGTCGGTGGGGGCGAACACCAGCCGGTGCAGCCGTGACCCGTACCCCGGGCGCATCAGCCGCTCGCCCGGCGTGGTGGACAGCAGCAGGTAGAGCGCCTGGCGTACCGTCTCGTCGCCGTCGGTCATGGCCAGGCCGCCGGCGGCGGTCAACGCCAGGCCACCGGCGCGGCCGGCGTCGAAGCCGGCCCCGACGAACCGGAACGCCCTCATCGGTCGGCCTCCACCAGGTGCTGCCGGGGGTCGCGGACCCGGTGGTGGACCAGGCCCGGCGGGGTGCCGTCGGTGAGCCCGTCCAGGTGCGACAGCACGATCCGGTGCCCGTCGACCCGCAGCCAGTCGCTGTAGCCGACCCGGACCGGCAGGGTCTTCGCGCACGGTTTGATCGTCGGCCCGTAGTTGGGGCAGGCCACGATGTCCCGTCCCTCGGGGTCGCTGTCGACCAGCACCGGCACGCCGGTGACGGTCAGCCAGCGCTGCGCCGCCCGGTTGGTGACCCGGCCGTCGTGGTCGCAGGCGAGCACGGAGTTCAGGTGGATCCAGCGCATCAGCCACCTCCGGAGTGGGCGCGGGCGAGCGCGCCGGCCTGTTGCCGGGCGGTCGCCGCGTCCTCGGTCGCGTCGGCGTGCAGGAAGTCGACGCTGCGGGCCCGCACCACCATGGCCCTGCCCGGCGCGGAGAGCACCAGGTCGGTCGCGGCGTGCAGGGTGGTCAGCTCGGGGGACAGCTCCAGGAAGCTGCCGCCGTCGGTGGCCAGCCGCACCGTCCGCGCGGCGTCGTCCACCACGATGGTCTGGCCGCTGCCGGTGCGCACCGACCACCGGCCGGAGCGGCCGTCGGCGATCCCCGCGTCGTACGGCGGGACGGTGCCGAACAGCGAGCCGAGCACCACGCCGGAGGCGGGCTCCCCGCCGGGGAGCGCCACCAGCACGGTGTCGTCCGGGTCGGGCAGCGCCACGATGCCCTTGTCCCGCCCCGCGCCGGGGCAGAGCACGGCGAGCCAGCCGGCGTCCAGGTCCCCGTACGCTGGCAGGGTCACCCGGACCCGGCCGAGCCGGTCCGGGTCGTCCACCCCGGTGACGGTGCCGAGGGTGACCACCGCCCCGCCGGTCGTCCCGCCGGTCGGGGCGGCCGGCGGGACGGTGGAGAACCGGGTCAGGTGACCGTTGCCGTCGATCGTGTGCACCACCTCGGTGAGCACGTAGACCCCGGCCAGGTCGTCGGCCACCCCGGACACGTCGATCCGGCGGCCGGGCCGCAGCGCCGGGTCGCCCTCGGCGACCCCCTCGGCGGTGACCAGCGCGGCCACCCGGGTGTCCAGGCCGGCCTGGGCGAGCGCGGCCAGCTCGTCGTCGCTGCGGCCGGGCTGGTCCACGGCGGTGCGGACGCCGTCCGCGCCGACCGCCGCCGGGTCCGGGTCGAGCGGGACCCGCCGGCCGGTACGGGCGGTGTCGACCCGCTGGCCGAGCGGCTCGGCCCGCTGCGGGTGCCAACCCAGGGCGGCGCTGCCCCCGGCGGCCCGGTCCAGGTTGGCCGCCACCCGCAGCGAGTGCAGCGTGCGGCCCAGGGCCAGCGGCACCGGCTCGCCGTGGCCGTCGAGGGTGACCAGCCGCAGCCGGTCGCCGTCGCCGGCCAGGTGCAGCCCGGCCCGGCCGGCCACCTCCAGCAGCAGCTCAAGGTCGCTGTGCCGGTGCTGGAGCAGCCGTTCCAGCCGAGGCCCGTCGGCGTCGGCGTCGACGTCGAGGCCCACCTCGGCACACAGGTCGCGGGCCAGCTCGACGGCGGTGACCGACTCGAAGACCCGCAGCCGCTGCCGCTTGCGCAGCCGGTGCAGCAGGTCGTACCCGCGCAGCCGGAGCAGGGCCGCGCTGTCGGCGGCGTACTCCACCTCGACGCAGGTGACCTCGCCGGTGAACAGCGGTCGATCGTCGAGCCGGACGTCCAGGGTCGCGCCGGTCGGCACCGCGGGGCCGGGGCCGAGGTCCAGCGCGGCCGGTCCCGGCCCGGCCGCGTAGACCACCTCGCACTGGGTGGGCTGGTCCAGCCGGGCGGCCACCCGCACCGACCGGAGCCGGCCGGCGGGCGCCCCGTCGAGCGGCGCCCCGTCGAGGAGCACGGACGGTCGGGCGGTCACCGGACGTCACCTCCGGTCGTGCTGGTCACCGGGGGCACGGCCAGGGCGGTGCCGACCGGCACCGTGAACGGGTCGGTGATCCGGTTGTGTTCGGCGAGCAGCCGCCAGCGCAGCGGCGAACCGAGCGCGTCGTGGCTGAGCAGGTCGAAGCGGACCCCGGAGTAGCCGGGCGTGGCGGAGCCGTCCCCGGCGGCCACCACCGCCGAACCGGGGGTCGCGGCGGGGGTCGCCGCGGCGGCCAGTTCCTCCTCGAAGCCGTCCTGCGCCTCGTCGGCCGACTCGGTCACCCGCAGCAGCTTCAGCCGCAGCCAGGATCGGCGGGGTGAGCCGGTGAGGGTGAACGCGTCGAACCGTTCGGCGATGGCGACCACCACCCCGGGCACGTTCCAGGTCTTGCCCCAGACCAGCCGGACCAGCGGCGGACGCTGCCAGCCGTGCGCGACGGCCGAGTTCTCCGCCAGCATCCACAGTGGTCGGGTCAGCGTCCGGACGTCCTCCGGCCGGGTCTGCGCCTCCACCAGGTCGGTGTCGAAGAGCAGGTCCAGCACCAGTTCGGTGCGTCCGCCGCCGGTGAACACCAGCGGGTCGTCGGCCAGGCCGGCCCCGGTGAGCTGTCCGTCGCCGACGCCCCGGGGTCGTACCCCGGCGACCCGGGTGACCCGCACGGTCTCCGGGTTGAGCAGGCAGTCGACCCGGGCTCCGGACTCGTCGACGAGGAAGGCCACCCGTTCCATCAGGACCCCCGCTGTTCGGCGTCGAGCCGGCTGAGCGGGGCCCCGTCGAGCGCCGCCGCCGTCGGCAGCCGTCCGGCCGGGTCGTCCGGCAACGCCGGCCACCGGTCACCGGCCGGGCCTGCGGTCGTCTCCGGTACGCCCACCCGGGCGGCCGGCTCGTCGGGCAACGCCGGCCACGGGTCACCGGCCGGCACGGGCGCGTCGACCGTCCACCCGGACCCGGAACGGGCCCACCCGGCGGTGCCCAGGTGGCGGGGCCGGCGGCCGTCGGGGTCGGGGTCGACCGGGGTGGACGTCCCCGGGCCCGCCCCGCCGTCGCCCGGCGGGCCGGTGCCGGGCCAGCCGGCGATCCGTCCGGTGGCGCCGTTCCCGAGGCGGGCCAACCCGGCTCGTGGGGTGTGGCCGGCGGGTGCGGTCGGGCCGGCGGGGACGGCCAGGCCGGTGTGGAAGGCGGGGCTGGCGGGGAAGGGCTGGCTGGCGGGGAAGGTCGGGCGGCCGGTGCCGGCCGGGTCGCGCCGCCGGGTCGCCGGGCCCCCGGCTGGCCCGGGTGCGCCGGCCGACCGGGAGGTGGCTGCGGCCTCCGGGTCCGGTCCGGCGACCGGCCATCCGGTCCGTCGACCGTCGACCCCCGCCCGCTGTCGAGGGGGTGCCCAGCCGTCCCCGGGCCGGCCCTCGGGATGGACCGGGCCGTGGGAGGACGGCTGTCGGCCGGTGTCGCGTCCGGTGTCCGACCGGTCGCCGTCCCGCCCGTCGCCGTCGGCGCGGCCGACGCCGCCCGGCACCGCCGGGCGGATCCTCCACCGGGCCGGGTGATCCCCGACGCCGGCCGGTGTCCGGCCGGCGGCCCGGGTGCCCGGCGGCCCGGGTGGTGGGTCGCCGAGCCGCCCGCCGTCGCCGGACCCGGTCCGGCGTGGACCGGCGTCGTCCCGTCCGCCCGGCCGGCGGTCGAGGTCCTCCGGCCCCGCTGCCCCGACCGGCCCCGCCGCCCCGAGTGGCCCCGCCGCCCCGAGTGGGCCGGCCGGCCGACCGGGACCGGCCGGGCCGGCCGACCAGGCCGTCCCGGCGGGGTGCGCCGGCCAGTCCGCGCCCGCCGGCCGGGCCGCCCCGGTCGGGTGGACCGGCCGGGCCGCCCCGGTGGGCGCTTCCGGCCAGGCGGCCGTGGCCGGGTCCGGCCACGGAGCTGCGGTGCGGTCCGCCGGCCGGGGGTGTCCGGGCCACGCCGGCTCCGTCGGGGATCCGGGCCGCGCCTGGGCCGGCCGGCCGGGCCGGGCCACCTGCGGCGGGTACCCGGGGGAGGCGGGCCACGCGGCGGCCGCCCGGTCACCCGGGGACCGGTCGGTGGCCGGCTGCCCGGAGCGGGTCGGCTCCGCCGGGAAGCCGGCGGGCGCGGGGGAGGACTGTCCGGGTACCCCCTCGGTGGTCGCGGCCCACCCGTCGGCGGCGGCCGGGCGGTCCGGGTCGTCGGGGGCGGGGTCCAGGTCGCGTAGCAGGCCGGGGGCGTGCGCGGCGACCAGCCGCAGCCAGTGCTCCGGCGGCTGCCCCGCCCGGCGCGTCGGACCGGCCGGGGTGGCGTCCGGGGGCTCCGGATCGGTCCGGGCCACCGCGTCGGCGGCGGCCCGCAGCCGCGCGGCCAGCCAGCTACGCGGTCGTGGGTGCTGCGGCACTGCCGGCCTCCAGCTCCAGCCCCTCGTACGCCAGCGTCAGCGCCACGATGGCGATCTCCTGGGAGAGGGTGTGCAGGTGCGCGCCGTGCCACCGCATCGGCCACGCGTTGATCAGGTTCCAGCGCAGTACCTCGGTGGTGCCGGCGGCGTCCAGCAGCACCACCGACACGTTGCGCCGGCTCACCGTCCCCGTCGCGGCGGTGTGCACCCAGTCCCACAGCTCCCGGGACGGGGTCAGCCCGAAGTGCAGGGTCACCGGCGCGTAGTCGACCTGCCCCGGCACCGCCCGGACCCGGTCGTTGCCGGCCTCCCGGTACGCCAGCCGGGCGATGGTCATCTCCAGGCCGCTGACCTCGGTGAAGTGTCCGTTGGTGATGCCGTTGATGAGCAGCTTGAAGTTGTACGCCCGGTACGGGTCGACCGGGGCGCCCGGCTGCGGCGTGGCCGTGGTCGGCATGTCAGCCTCCAATCGTCTCGGTCTCGGTGCCGCCGGCCCACTGGCTCAGCTTGAACACCACGAACTCCGCGGGCTTCACCACGGCTATGCCGATGTGCGCGACCACCATCCCGGCGTCGCGGACGTCGGCCGGGTTGGTCTCCTCGTCGCACTTGACGAAGAACGCCTCCTCGGGCGTGCGCCCCAGCAGCGCCCCGTCGCGCCACACCCGGGTCAGGAAGGCGCCGATGTCCCGACGGATCGACCGCCACAGCGAGTAGTCGTTCGGCTCGAACACCATCCACCGGGTGCCGTTGGCGATCGCCTGCTCGATGGAGATCGACAGCCGCCGTACGTTGAGGTAGCGCCACTCGCTGGCCTCGGCGGCCAGGGTGCGGGCGCCCCAGACCCGGATGCCCTCGCCAGCGAAGTACCGGATCACGTTGACCCCCTTGGGGTTCAGCACGTCGTGTTCCGGCCGGGTGACCAGGTACTCCAGGTCGACGGCGCCGCGTACCGGCTCGTTGGCGGGGGCCTTGTGCACGCCGCGCAGCGCGTCCGTGCGGGCCCAGATGCCGGCCATGTGCCCGCTCGGCGGGGTGAGCACCAGCTCGCCGCTGAGCGGGTCGCGTACCCGCAGCCAGGGGAAGTAGAAGGCGCCGAAGTCCGACTGCCGGGGCCGGTACGCGGTGGCCGTGGCACCGTCGTCGTCGGCCGGTCTCGCCGCCGGGTCGGCCGGCTTGCCGTCGGCCGGCTTCGGTCCGCCGTCGGCCGGCCTGCCGCCGGTGGGGCGGGCGGGGCCCGGGGTGGCCACCCGGGTCAGCGTCGACACGTCCTCGATGCCGGGCGCCGGGTCGCAGATCGCCACCATGGTGCGCAGCCGCTCGGCCATGCTCAGCAGCGCCTCGTGCGACACCGGGTCGTGGAAGCCGGGGGCGGCGAGGATGGCCACCTCGTCCACCGCCTCCAGCAGTTGCAGGCCGGTACGGCGCTGGCCGGAGCCGGTGATCTGGCCGCCCTCGCCGACGTTGACCACCCAGCAGCGGGTGCCGCCGTTGTCCAGGAAGCCGAAGACCGCCCGGGCCAGCGGGGTGCTCTCCAGGTGCTCCCCGTCGGCGTAGAGCCGCAGGAACTCCGACCAGCTGTTCACCGCCAGCGCCCGGTCGACGTGCGCGGTGCGGTCCGGGGCGACCCCGACGAAGGCGGCGGTGCTCAGGCCGACCGGTCCGATCGGCCGGGCGCCGCTGGGCACCTCCTCGACGTAGATGCCGGGGGAGAAGTAGTGGGGCATCGGTCCTCCTGTACGCGGGCGGTCCGGGTCAGCGGGCCGGCGGTTCGCAGACGATGACGATGTCCGCGTCGGCCGGGTCGACCTCGGCGGTGAGGGTGCCGCCCCGGCCGACCAGGCGTAGCCGGACCGGCTGGCCGGGCTGCTCCGGGTCGTGCGGGACGCCGGTGATCCGGAACCGGCCGGCGGTGTCGGTGTGCGTGGCGTACGGGGTGCCGACCAGCTCCACCCGCATCGCGGCCAGCGGCTGCTCCTGCGGGCCGACGACCCGACCGGTCAGGTCCCGGATGCCGAGCTGGCGCAGCCGCAGCGGGTGCAGCACCGGTGGGGCCGCCGGCAGCGGGCGGGCGAGCTGGGCCGGCACGTCGACCAGCAGCGCGGGGCGGGGGGTCGCCCCCAGCGTCACCCACAACGCCGGGTCGCCGGCCTCCAGCACCAGCTCCGGCTCGCCCGCCTCGGCGGCGGCGGCGAGGACCCGGTCCAGCCCGGCCAGCGCCGCCGGTCCGGCGGCGCTGACCAGGTAACGGATCGTGAAGCGGTACGGCTCGCGGGCCCCGGTGCCCCGGGTCTGCCGGGCCGGCCGCAGGGCCAGCGGCCACATGGTCAGCCCGGCGTCGCCGTCGGTGGGCGGGCCGACCGGGACGTCCTCGCCGGCCGCCCCGGCCAGCCAGGCCGCCAGGTCGGCGGTGGCCGCCTCGATCGGTCCCCGCCCGGCGTCGGTCATCGCGGCGGCGTCCCCTGGATCCGGTACGCGATGGCCTCGTTCCACACGTGCGGGTAGACGCCGATCTCGAAGTACCGGGTGAACCGGTTGATCGGCGCGTTGGTGTGGTCGTGCCAGAGCAGCCAGACCGGGGCGATGGTGAACAGGACGTAGTTCAGGGCGACCAGCGGCAGGTAGAGCGGCCCGAGCAGCCGGGCCTGGAAGATGTGCACGTCCTCGTGTCGTTGGATGCCGGAGTTGGCGCCGGCGCAGACCGTGCCGATGGTGGTGGCGTAGCGCGGGGAGACCCCCTCGACCACGTTGACCCGGCAGTGGTGCTGTGCGGTGGGCCGGTCCAGCGAGTGGCCGAAGACCAGGTGCGCGGCCAGGTAGAGCGCCCCGGCGGCGGTGTTCGGCAGGCTCCAGGTGTGGTCCACGATGAAGAGCAGGACGCCCCGGACGTCCGGGCCGTACACCTGGGCGGAGCTGACCGCCCAGCCGAACGGGGCGCCGACCAGCAGCCCGACGACCGCGCCGACCAGCAGCCCGACGGACCCGCCGGCCTGCCCGCCGAGCGCCGCGCCGAAGAGGACGTGCACGGCGGCGCTGATGATGCCGTAGACCATGACGGTCACCTCTCTCAGACCCAGGAGCGGACGAAGCGGGGCTCACGCCCCTGCGCGAGCCGGGACGGCGACGCCTGGGTCGGCTGCCGGTTGCCGGGCGGTAGCTGGTTGATGCCGAGCGCGGCGGAGAAGATGACCAGCCCGTTGAAGAACGCGATGATCCACTTTTGGGCGCCGGCTTCGGTGGCGAACGCCGCGGTGGCGTACGACAGGGCCAGGGCGACGCCCAGCGCGATCCATTTGCGTGCCTTGTCGCTGTCCGGTCCGAGCAGGCCGCCGATGACGTTGGCGGTGAGCAGGGTGGCGGCGCTGGCCCCGGCCACGCTGCCGAGGGCGGCCCAGGTGAAGAGATCGTTCACGGCGATCTCCCTTCGGATGGTGCGGAAGGGGGTGTGGTGGTGGTGAGGTGCGACGGCCGGGCGGGGCGGGAGTTCCGCCGGGCGGGCCGCCCGGGTGTCGGTGGTGCGCTCGCGGGTCAGGCCGGCCCCGGATGGTCGGCCGGTGGCGTGGGTCCGGTGCCGCCGGGCGGGCCTCCCGGGGCGGCCGGCGGGCCGGCGGTGCGGCCCCGGCGGCGGACCAGGACGGCGACGACCACGCCGGCCAGCAGCAGGACCAGCACGGCGCCGGCCACCAGCAGCCAGGGGAAGGAGCCCTGGTCGCTGCCGGCGGCGGCGGCCGAGGTGGCCGGCGAGGTGGGCTTCGGCGGGGCTTCGGCGATCGCCCGCAACTCGGTCGGCTTGGCCTGGTTGGCGACGACCTTCCAGGTGACCGAGCGTCCGCTGACCGTGCCGTTGGTGTCGATCACCCGGCCGGGAAAGGTCACGGAAATCTCGAACGACATCAACCGCATGAAGTACTGCTGGTTCTGCGGATTCTGTTGGGCTACTTTTCCGCCGTATTTCTCGGGGTCGAGCGGCAGGCTGAACCGGTAGAGATCACCGTCTCGGACAAGATTCACACTCTCGCTGGTGAAATCCTTCAGCGGAGTGTGGTGGTAGGTGATCTGGGCGCCGTAGTAACGCGCGTCCTCGTAGCTGGTCTCCTCACCCGGTGGCAGGGTGGGGATGTTCTCCCGCAGCTCGGCGAAGGCCGCCGCGACATTCGTGTTCCTGGAGCTGAGCAGGGATTTCTCGGCGGTGAGGAGCAGTTGCCCGTCGATGGTGTCGTCGGCGTTGACGGTCAGGCCGAGGTTGAGCTGCATGCAGCCGGCGAGCAGCGTCACCAGCGCGAGACACACCGCGACCCGCAATGCCCTGCCGCGCATGAGTCCCGTATTCATGGCCACAGTGTGTGTGATCGACTTCACTATCAGCAGTCAGCGATCAGTCACAACCGTGTCCCCGATCTTACTGAGCGTCGCTCCCATTCGGCCGAGTCCGGGAAATGGGCGGGGCCGATATTCTGGAGGGTTATTCCCGCCCGCTCGGCGGCGCGGCGGAGCCCGCGCTGTGCCCGCCCGGGGCGCGGCGGCCCGGCCCGGCGGCCGGGACTACCGTGAGGGCCGACCCGAGCGGGTGGAGGAGGCGGCATGGTCCGGTGGAGCTGGTTCCGGGGGGCCGCCGGCCGGCTGCGGCAGGGCTGGCTGCCGGTCGTCGAGACCACTCTGGCGGCGACCGTGGCCTGGATGCTCGCCACCCGGCTGGTCGGCCACCCGCAGCCCTTCTTCGCCCCCGCCGCCGCGCTGATCGTCCTCGGTCAGGCCCGGGGTCAGCGGGTGCGCCGGGCGGTCGAGGTGGTGCTCGGGGTGGCCGCCGGGGTGCTCCTCGCCGACCTGGTGGTCCAGGCCCTCGGACCGCGCACCACCTGGACCGTCTTCACCGTCATCCTGCTGACCGTCGCCCTCGCCGTGGCGATCGGCGCGAGCACCGTCTCCGTGGTGCAGGCCGCGGTCTCCGCCCTCTACCTGGTGGTGGTCGCCCCGCCGACCGAGTCGCTGGTGCCGTTCCGGTTCGTCGACGCGCTGATCGGCGGCGGGGTGGCGGTGGTGGCCAGCCAGCTCATCGACGCCCGTCGGCCGCTCGCCCCGCTGGTCGCCGAGTTCCGGCGTACCTTCGACGACCTCGCCGACGTGCTGCGGGAGGTGGCCGCCGGGCTCGACCGGCACGACGAGCCGGCCGCCGTGGCCGCCCTGGAACGGGCCCGGCGGCTCGACGTCGAGCGGCTGCGCGACGCCGTCCTCGCCGCCGGGGAGGCGGTCCGGCTGCACGTCCGCCGACGTCGGCACCTCGGCCGGCTCCGCACGGTGGACGCCTCGATCGGCCAACTCGACTACGCGGTGCGCAACGTCCGGGTGCTGGCCCGGGCCGGGGTCACCCTCAGCCGGCTGGCCAGCCCCGTCCCGCCCGACCTGGGTGGGGCGCTGCGCTTCCTCGCCGACGCCGTCGAGGCCGCCGGCCGGGCGCTCGCCGCCGACCTCGACGGGGCGGAGCAGGCCGGCGACCGGCACGCCGAGGACGCCGACCGGGCCGCCCTGGCGGCGGTCCGGATCGCCGGGCAGCTCTTCACCCCCGGCCAGACCCTGCCGCTGGCCATGATCGTCGGCCAGATCCGGGCCACCGCCATCGACCTGCTGCGCGGGGTACGCACCGACGACGACGCCGCCGTGCTGGCCCGGGTGGACGAGGCGCTCGGGCTGCCCGCGCTCTGACCTTATGTGGTAAGGGGCGCATACTGCTTGTGGTCGTGACGGATCGGGTGTGAGATCGACGGCGAGGACGCCGTACCCCCGGAAGGACCGCCGTGCCGTGAGCGCCACCGCCACCCCGCCCCGCAGCGCCGTACTCCGGACGGTGCTGGCCGCCCGCACCGGCGTCGCGGTGGTCTTCGCCCTCAACGGCCTCGCCGTGGCCACCTGGTTCTCCCGGGTCCCCGCGGTGCGCGAGGCGCTCGGGCTCAGCGCCGGCCGGCTCGGCCTGCTGCTGCTGGCCATGTCCGGTGGTGCGCTGCTGGCGCTGTCCTCCGCCGGCCTGGTGACCCAGCGCCTCGGCCCGGCCCGCACCGTGGCCCTCTCCACCGTGCTGGTGGCGGTCGGGCTGGCCGGGGTGGGAGTCGCCACCGGGGCGGTCGGCTCGCTGCCCGGCGTCGCGGTCGGCCTGTTCGCCGTCGGCTACGGCTCCAGCACCTGCGACGTCGCGATGAACGTCGAGGGCGTGACGGTGGAGAAACGGCTGGGCCGGACCATCCTGCCCCGCTTCCACGCGGCGTGGAGCCTGGGCTCGGTGGCCGGCGCGGGTCTCGGCGCCGGGGCCGCCCGGGTCGGCGTGCCGATCGCCGTCCACCTGGCGGTGCTGGCCGTGGTGGTGCTCGGCGGCACCCTGCTCGGTGCCCGGCGGTTCCTGTCCGCGCCGGCCGCGTCGACCGTCGACGGGGCCGCGTCGACCGGCCGGAGTGGCCTGCTGGCGGCCTGGCGGGAGCCGCGCACCCTGCTGATCGGCGCGTTGGTGCTGATCATGGCGTTCACCGAGGGCAGCGCGAACGACTGGCTGGCCGTCGCGTTCGTCGACGGCTACGGGATGAGCGAGGCCGCCGGGGCCGCCGTCTTCGGGGTGTTCGTCGTCGGCATGACGATCGGCCGGACCGGGGGCACCGTCGCCATCGACCGCTGGGGCCGGGTCCCCGTGCTGCTCGGCACGATCGGGCTGGCCGCCGCGGGCGCCCTCCTGGCGGTGCTCGCCGGGTCCGGCCCACTCGCCGTCGCCGGGGTGGTGCTCTGGGGGCTCGGCGCGTCGCTCGGCTTCCCGGTCGGGATGAGCGCCGCCGCCGACGACGAGGACCGGGCGCCGGCCCGGGTCAGCGTGGTCGCGATGATCGGCTACACGTCGTTCCTGGCCGGCCCACCGTTGCTGGGCCTGCTCGGCGACCACGTCGGCACGCTGCACGCCCTGCTGGTGGTGCCCCTGCTGCTGGTCCCGGCGCTGGCCCTGGTGCCGGTGACCCGTCCGCCGATCGCCCCCGGACCCATCGCTCCAGTACCGAAAAACTAGCAGTCACCGGGCGTCGCCGGTATCGGGTGCGCGGCTGACTGCGCCGGCCACCGGCGCTGGCTAGGGTCGCCGGATGCCTACTGAGAAGATCACCGCGGGGGCCGCGGGTGACTGGACCCTGGGCGACCGCACCGTACGCCGGATGGGCTTCGGCTCGATGCGGATCACCGCCCACCCCGACCGGGACCGCGCGGTCCGCGTCCTGCGCCGGGCCGTCGAGCTGGGGGTCGACCACGTCGACACCGCCGCCTTCTACGTCTCGCCGGGCGGCACGCTGAACGTCGGCACCGGCCCCACCCGGTACGCCACCGACCTGATCCGCGCCGCACTCGCGCCGTATCCGGACGACCTGGTGATCGCCACCAAGGTCGGCTTCCGGTACGACCCGGCGACCGGGCTCGGCGAGGACGCCGGCCCGGCCGCGCTGCGTACCCAGGTGGAGGAGAATCTGCGCCGACTCGGCCGTGACCACCTCGACCTGGTCAACCTGCGGATCGTCAAGCGGCCCGCGCCGGACTCCGTGGCGGAGCGCTTCGGCGCGCTCGCCGCGATGCGCGAGGCCGGGCTGATCCGGCACCTCGGCCTCTCCAACGTCCGCCTCGACCACCTCGACGAGGCCCAGACCGTCGCCCCGGTGGTCTGCGTGCAGAACAGCTACGCCCTGGACAACCGTGGCGACCAGGACGCCCTGCTGCGCGAGTGCGGCGCGCGTGGGATCGCCTACGTGCCCTTCTTCGCCCTCGCCGGCGCCAACCGGGAGGGCGGGGCGCGTACCGACCACGGCGCGGCCGTGCACGCCGTCGCCCGCGCCCACGGTGCCACCGCCCAACAGGTACGCCTCGCCTGGACCCTGCACCAGGGCGCGCACGTGCTGGCCATCCCCGGCACCGGCGACCCGGACCACGTGGCGGAGAACGTGGCGGCCGGCGCGCTCCGGCTCTCCGCCGACGAACTGGCCGCCCTCGGCTGAGCCCGCGCCGGCCCGGCGGGTGCCGGCGGGGTGCTGGCGGGTGACGGTTGGCCGGCGTCGGCCGGGTGGGGGTGCCGCTGGCCGACGGCCGGGTGTCACCTGCTCAGCCGGCTGTCACCCGGCTCGCAGCCGCCTGCCAGGTAGGGGTGGTCCACTGAAGGGACGCCGAGGAGAGGAGCGGGCAGATGGGCTGGTTCAGCCGGCGGCCCCGGATCGCCGAGGGAACCCCGACGAAGCTCGACCGGGAGGCCACCCGGGAGGACCTGGCCGCGCTGGAGGAGTTCGTCGCCGGTCACCGGGGGGTGGAGTTCTACCTCGAACCCGAGACCACCGCGACCGACACCACCGTGGTGGCGATCGCCCACGACGGCGAGTGGATCCGCCGCCGGACCGGCTCGCCACGGACGGCGGCCAAGCTGGCGCACCGGCATGCCGTGCCGCTCTACGAGGCGGCCAGGACCGGCTACCCGGAGCGGATGCGGGCCTGGAACCGGGCCCACCCGGAGCGTCGGATCCGCTGACTTTCCGTTCTCACCGGTCTGCTGGCCCCGTCGGTCGCCGCTCCCGTCCGCCCCGTCGACGGCGGCCCTACGCTGCGTCTGGCCCTGCCGGGCGATGGCCCGTTCCCGGTCGGGCGACCTCGACGGCCGGGGTGTGCCGGTGGGAAGGCCGCGCGGCTGTGGCCTGAGAGGGTGTGGGTGCGGCCGGTGTGTTCTCCCTGCCTCGCGCACCGGAGAACCCGCCCGTCCAGTGATCACCGCCACGTCGGGCCGACCGGTGTCCGCTGGGGCGGGCGGCGGGCGGCCCGCCGTCCACCCGGCTGGGTGGGCCGGGTGCGGGGAGCGTACGGAGTCTGCGGAATGGTCGGGGAACGGGTCGGGAACCCGTCCGGCCGGATCGCTCTGGCCGCCTCGGTGTCGCCTTGGTGTCGCCCTGGCACCGGCCCTGGGCTGCCCCGTGCCGGCGAGGGTCCCGCCGGCCGCAATGGCGACCGTGCCTTCCCCGCGTCGGTGACACATCGTCGCTGGTGAATGGTGGAAAGGGTGAACGATCGCCGTGCGTCGATTGGCTGTCTGCTCCGGGGTGGCCGGGCGATGGCCGTTGACCTCGGGGCGACGGGTGTGGCAGCATTCGCGGCCTGACGGCAGTGAAGGAAGCCGGTGTGATTCCGGCGCGGTCCCGCCACTGTCACCGGGGAGCGATCCCCCCTCGTGAGTCACGGCCGTGTGTCTGCGGTTGGAAGGCCGGGGGTGAGCGTCGATCCGGGAAGCCAGGATACTTCGGCCGTCGGAGAGCCCCAGGGCGTGGACACCCGAGGAGGACCCGATGACGCGCAGCGTCCCCATTGTCGACGACGACCGTCGTCTCCCGCTCCGGCGTGCCGCCGGGGCCGCGATCGGCCGCACCGCCGCTCCGGCGCTCAGTCGTGCCGCCGCCCCGGACTTCAGTCGTGCCGCCGTCTTGGGGTTCAGCGGCACCGCCGCCCCGGGGTTCAGCGGTACGGCCGCGTCGGCCGGTGGCCGCTGCGCCGGTCGCCCCACCGCGCACCGCTGACGACCGCGCCGACCCTCCGCGTCGGTCGACGCGGATGAGCCGGTACTCCTGCCGCCACCGCTGACCGGTGCCCACCCTCGCCTCACCCGACCACCCTCGCGGCGGCTCGGGTGTCACTCTCCGGAGCTGTCCGTGCGCATCCTGTTGTTGTCCACCGCCGACACCGACCTGCTCGCCGCCCGCGCCAGTGCCGCCGGCTACCGACTGGCCAACCCCGCCCGGGTCGGCGTGGACGCCGTGCCGGCGCTGCTCGACGGCGTCGACCTTGCCGTCGTACGCCTGCTCGGTGGCCGGCAGGCGTGGCCGGACGGCTTGGCGGCGGTGCTCGACTCCGGGGTGCCGACGGTCGTCCTCGGCGGCGAGTCGGTGCCCGACGCGGAGCTGACGGCGGCCTCCACGGTGGCCGCCGGAGTGGCCACCGAGGCGCTGTCCTACCTGGTCGAAGGCGGTCCGCGAAACCTGGCCCAGCTAGCCCGGTTCCTCTCCGACACGGTGCTGCTCACCGGCGAGGGCTTCGACCCGCCCGAGCCCACCCCGGCGTACGGGATCCTCGGCGACCCGCCGGTGGCCGGCGTGGGGGACGACGGGGGGCGGCCGACGGTCGGGATCGTCTTCTACCGGGCGCACGCGCTGGTCGGGAACACCGGCTTCGTCGAGACCCTGGCCGGCGCGGTCGGCGCGGCCGGTGGACACCCGCTGCCGATCTTCTGCGGCTCGCTGCGCGGCCTGGCCCCCGGCGACGGGCTGCTCGACCTGTTCGCCCGCTGCGACGCCCTCGTCGTCACCGTCCTCGCGGCCGGCGGGACGGTCGCCGCCGACGCCTCCGGCGGGGGCGACGAGGACGCCTGGGATGTCGGCGCGCTCGCCGCCCTGGACGTGCCGGTGATCCAGGCGCTCTGCCTGACCAGCACCCGGGACCAGTGGGCCGGCAGCGACGCCGGGCTCTCCCCGCTGGACGCGGCGATGCAGGTCGCCATCCCCGAGTTCGACGGCCGGATCGTCACCGTGCCGTTCTCCTTCAAGCGGATCGACGCCGACGGCCTGTCGGTCTACGTCGCCGACCCGGAACGGGCCGCCCGGGTGGCCGGCATCGCCGTCCGGCAGGCCCGGCTGCGGCACCTGGACAACGCCGACAAGCGGCTGGCGATCGTGCTCAGCTCGTACCCGACGAAACACTCCCGGGTTGGCAACGCCGTCGGGCTGGACACCCCGGCCTCGGCGGTCCGGCTGCTCGCCGCCCTCGCCGACGCCGGCTACCACCTCGGCGACGCGCCGCCGCCCACCGACGGGGACGCGCTGATCCACGCCCTGATCGCCGCCGGCGGGCACGACGTCGAGTGGCTCACCCCGGAACAACTCGCCGCCGCCGAGGCGCGGGTGCCCGGGGCGACCTACCGGCGCTGGTTCGACGCCGTGCCGGCCGGGCTGCGGGACCGGATCCGCGAGCACTGGGGTGACCCGCCCGGCCGGCTCTACACCGACGACGGCGACCTCGTCCTGGCCGGGCTGCGGCTCGGCAACGTGACGCTGCTGATCCAGCCGCCGCGCGGCTTCGGCGAGAACCCGATCGCCATCTACCACGATCCCGACCTGCCGCCGAGCCACCACTACCTGGCCGCGTACCGGTGGCTGGCGGCGTCGGTCGCCGACGGCGGCTTCGGCGCCGACGCGGTGGTGCACCTGGGCAAGCACGGCACCCTGGAGTGGCTGCCCGGCAAGGGGCTCGGCCTCGCCGCCGACTGCGCCCCCGACGCCGTCCTCGGCGACCTGCCGCTGGTCTACCCGTTCATCGTCAACGACCCCGGTGAGGGCACCCAGGCCAAACGCCGGGCACACGCCGTGGTCGTCGACCACCTGGTGCCGCCGATGGCCCGCGCCGAGACCTATGGCGACCTGGCGAGACTGGAACAGCTCCTCGACGAGTACGCCACCGTGCAGGCCCTCGACCCGACCAAGGTGCCCACCGTCCGGAACCAGATCTGGGACCTGGTGCGCGCCGCCGAACTGCACCACGACCTGCACACCGAGGCGATGCCGGCCGCCGACGACTTCGACGACTTCGTGCTGCACCTCGACGGCTACCTCTGCGAGGTCAAGGACGTGCAGATCCGGGACGGGCTGCACGTCCTCGCCGAGGCGCCCACCGGTGAGGCCCGGGTCAACCTCGTGCTCGCCGTGCTGCGCGCCCCGCAGGTCTGGGGCAACGCCCGCGCCCTGCCCGGCCTGCGCCAGGCGATCGCCGCCAGCGTCGGCCTGGACGAGCAGGAACTGCTGGCCGCGCCGGGGCGACGCCTCGCCGTCCCGGCCGCCCTCACCGACCTGGTGGACGGCCCCGCCGCCACCGCCGCCGACGCCGTCGACCTGGTGGAGGGGCTGGCCCGCCGGCTCGTCGTCGGGATGGAGACCCTGGGTTGGGACGGCGCGAAGGTCGACGCGGTGGTCGAGGAGGTGGTCGGCCGGCCCGTCGTCGCCGCCGCCGAGGTGCTGCGCTTCGCCGCCGCCGAGGTGGTGCCCCGGCTGGCCCGCACCACCGACGAGCTGACCCACACCCTCGGCGCGCTCGACGGCCGGTTCGTGCCGCCCGGGCCGTCCGGCTCGCCCACCCGGGGGCTGGTCAACGTGCTCCCCACCGGTCGCAACTTCTACTCCGTCGACCCGAAGGCGATCCCGTCGCGCAACGCCTGGGACGTCGGGGTGGCCCTGGCCGACTCGCTGCTGGCCCGGCACCTCGCCGACACCGGGGCGTACCCGCGTTCGGTCGGGTTGACCGTCTGGGGCACCAGCGCGATGCGGACCCAGGGCGACGACATCGCCGAGGTGCTGGCGCTGCTCGGCTGCCGGCCGGTCTGGGACGACCGGTCCCGCCGGGTCACCGGCGTCGAGGTGGTGCCGCCGGCCGAGCTGGGCCGGCCCCGGATCGACGTCACCGTCCGCATCTCCGGCTTCTTCCGGGACGCCTTCCCGCACGTCGTCGCCCTCCTCGACGACGCCGTCCGGCAGGTCGCCGCCCTCGCCGAGCCGGACGCCGACAACTACGTGCGGGCGCACGTCACGGCCGACGTCGCCACGCACGGCGACGAGCGCCGGGCCACCGCCCGGATCTTCGGCTCCAAGCCCGGGGCGTACGGGGCGGGGCTGCTGCCGCTGATCGACGCCCGGAACTGGCGCACCGACGCCGACCTCGCCGAGGTGTACGCCGTCTGGGGCGGCTACGCCTACGGCCGGGGGCTGGACGGCCGGGAGGCGCGGGCCGACATGGAACGCTCCTTCGCCCGGATCGCCGTGGCGGCGAAGAACCAGGACACCCGCGAGCACGACATCGTCGACTCCGACGACTACTTCCAGTACCACGGCGGGATGGTGGCGATGGTCCGCCACCTGACCGGCACCGCCCCGGCCGCCTACGTGGGCGACTCGGCGATGCCGCACGACGTGCGCACCCGCACCCTCGGCGAGGAGACCCGGCGGGTGTTCCGGGCCCGGGTGGTGAATCCGAAGTGGATCGCCGCGATGCGCCGGCACGGCTACAAGGGCGCGTTCGAGTTGGCCGCCACCGTGGACTACCTGTTCGGCTACGACGCCACCGCCGGGGTCGTCGACGACTGGATGTACGAGCACCTGGCCGAGGCGTACCTGTTCGACCCGCAGACCCGGGAGTTCCTGGAGCGGTCCAACCCGTGGGCGCTGCGCGGCATCACCGAACGGCTCCTGGAGGCCGCCGACCGGGGGCTCTGGGCCGCCCCCGAGCCGGCCACCCTGGACCGGCTCCGCGAGACGTACCTGGCCAGCGAGGGCGATCTGGAGGACCGACAGTGAGCGCGAGGAGTGAGCCGGGTTTGCGAGCCCCGCAGTCGCGAGCAGGTGGTGGCTCGGTGAGCGCGAGGAGTGAGCCGGGTTTGCGAGCCCCGCAGTCGCGAACGGGGGAGGTCCAGTGACCGGCTACCCGTTCTCCGCCGTCCTCGGCATGGACGACATGCGTCTCGCCCTGCTGCTCAACGCGGTCAGCCCGGCCATCGGCGGGGTGCTCGTGCGGGGCGAGAAGGGCACCGCCAAGTCCACCGCCGTCCGGGCTCTCGCCGGCCTGCTGCCGCCGGTGGACCGGGTCGCCGGCTGCCGGTTCGGCTGTGGCCCGGCCGACCCCGACCTGGCCTGTCCGGACGGGCCGCATCCGGCCGGGGCAACGGCCGAGCGTCGTCCGGCCCGGCTGGTGGAGCTGCCGGTCGGCGCTGCCGAGGATCGGGTGGTCGGCTCGCTCGACCTGGAGAAGGCCCTCGCCGAGGGGGTCCGCGCCTTCGAGCCGGGCCTGCTCGCCGCCGCCCACCGTGGCGTGCTCTACGTCGACGAGGTGAACCTGCTCCACGACCACCTGGTCGACCTGCTGCTGGACGCCGCCGCGATGGGCCGCTGTCACGTCGAACGGGAGGGCGTCTCGGTCAGCCACGCCGCCCGGTTCCTGCTGGTCGGCACGATGAACCCGGAGGAGGGGGAGCTGCGTCCGCAGCTACTCGACCGGTTCGGGCTCACCGTCGAGGTGGCCGCCAGCCGGGACCCGGCCGTCCGGGTGGAGGTGGTGCGCCGCCGGCTCGCCGCCGACGCCGACCCGGCCGGCTTCGCCACCCGCTGGGCCGCCGCCGACACGGCGGTGGCCGGCCGGGTCGCCGCCGCCCGGGACCGGCTCGACCGGGTACGACTGCCCGACGCCGCGCTGCGGCAGATCGCCGAGGTCTGCGCCGCGTTCGACGTGGACGGCATGCGCGCCGACATCGTCACCGCCCGTACCGCCGTGGCGCACGCCGCCTGGCAGGGCCGGGACCGGGTCACCGCCGACGACGTCCGGGTGGCCGCCCGGCTCGCCCTGCCGCACCGGCGTCGCCGCGACCCGTTCGACACCCCCGGGCTGGACGAGCAGCGCCTCGACGAGGCGCTGCGGCGGGCCCGCGACGAGCACCCCGACGACGACCCGCCCGAAACCGGCCCGGACGGCGGCCCCGACGGTGGCCCGGACGGTGGCCCCGGTGGCCCCGGTGGCCCCGGTGGCCCCGGTGGCCCCGGTGGCCCCGGTGGGCCCGGTGGGCCCTCGGGCGGTGGGCCGGCCGGCCGTGCCGACGGCGGTCCCGACCCGGGCGGCCCCGACGCCGCCGACCGGCCGCACCACGACGCCACCGGCCCGGACGCCGCCGGCCACCGCGCCGGCGGGCCGACGAACCGCGCCGACGGCCGCGCCCCCCGCACCGGCCCGACCTCCGCCCACCAGCCCGACGACCGTTGGCCGGACCGGCCCGACGACCGCTGGCCCGGCGACCACCGGCCCGACGACCACCGGGCCGACGGGGGGTCGGACCGTCCCGACGACGGGTCGGCCGGCCGACCGGGGGACGGCCCGGGGGGACCCGGCGGTCGGCCCGGCAGCACCGGACGCCCCGGCGGGCCGGGCGGGGACCCGGCGGCCGGGACGCCGTCGGTGGCCGTACCCGGCAGTGGGTTGACGGCCCGGTTGTTCACCGCGCCCGGGGTCGGCGACGGGGTGCCCGGCCGGCGGTCCCGGGCCCGGACCGGGCGGGGCCGGACCACCGGCGCGCGGATGCCCGCCGGCCGGCCCGACGCGCTGCACCTGCCGGCCACCCTGCGGGCCGCCGCCCCGCACCAGGTCGGCCGGGGCCGGCGCGGCGGTCCGCTGCTGCTGCGCGGCGACGACCTGCGCGAGGCGGTCCGGGAGGGACGCGAGGGCAACCTGGTGCTGTTCGTGGTCGACGCCAGCGGGTCGATGGGCGCCCGGCAACGGATGTCCGCCGTCAAGGGTGCGGTGCTCGCCCTGCTCACCGACGCCTACCAGCGGCGGGACCGGGTCGCGGTGGTCGCCTTCCGGGGCACCGGCGGGCAGGTCCTGCTGCCGGCCACCTCCTCCGTGCTGGCCGCCTCGGCGCGGCTGACCGAGCTGCCCACCGGCGGACGTACCCCGCTGGCCGAGGGGCTGCTCGCCGCCGCCGACCTGCTGCGGGTGCAGCGGCTGCGCGATCCGAAGCGGCGTCCGCTGGTCCTGGTCGTCACCGACGGCCGGGCCACCGCCGGCCCGCGCCCGCTGGCCCGGGCGGCCCGGGCGGCGGCCGTCCTCGCCGGAACCGGCGCGCCGTGCGTCGTGGTCGACTGCGAGTCCGGCCCGGTCCGCCTCGGCCTGGCCCGCCGGCTGGCCGGCCAGCTCGGCGCGGCCCACCACCGCCTCGACACGGTGGCCGTCGACCCGTTGGTCGGCCTCGCCGCGTCGCGCCCCACCCCGTCCCCCGGCACCGGGGCGACGGCGCGGTCCACCGCGGAACGTGACGGGAGACGTCCCCCGCGGGGGCCGGCGCACTCCACGATCGCGGTCGCCGTCGAGTCGAACAGGAGCGTGCGCTGATGCCGCAGGGCAAGCCGGACCACGTGCCCGCTGACGGGTTGACCACCCGGCAGCGGCGGCACCGACCGCTGACCATCGTCCACACCGGGCAGATGAAGGGGAAGTCGACGGCCGCGTTCGGGCTGGCGCTGCGGGCCTGGACCGCCGGGCTGCCGATCGGGGTGTTCCAGTTCGTCAAGAGCGCCAAGTGGCGGGTGGGGGAGGAGAACGCCTTCCGCGCCCTGGGCCGGGTGCACGCCGACACCGGCCAGGGCGCACCGGTCGCCTGGCACAAGATGGGTGAGGGCTGGTCCTGGATCCAGCGTGGCGGCGAGGCCGACCACGCCGCCGACGCCCTGGAGGGCTGGCGGCAGATCCAGCGCGACCTGGCCGCCGAACGGTACGGCCTCTACGTGCTCGACGAGTTCACCTACCCGATGAGGTGGGGCTGGGTGGACGTCGACGAGGTGGTCGACACGCTGGCCCGCCGGCCCGGCTTCCAGCACGTGGTGATCACCGGCCGGGACGCCGACCCCCGCCTGGTGGCGGCGGCCGATCTGGTCGCCGAGCTGACCAAGGTCAAGCACCCGATGGACGTCGGCCAGAAGGGCCAGAGGGGCATCGAGTGGTGACCGGACCGACGCGTCGTACCGACCAGCGCCGCCCGTACGGCAGCACGCCGGCGGGCCACCCGAGCGCCGACGGGCCGGCGGCGGAGCGACCGCCGGCCGTACCGGTCGGGCCCTGGGCGCTGCCCCGGCTGGTGGTCGCCGCCCCGGCCAGCGGGCACGGCAAGACCACCGTGGCCACCGGGCTGCTCGCCGCGCTGCGCCGCCGGGGCCTGACCGTCAGCCCGCACAAGGTCGGCCCCGACTACATCGACCCCGGCTACCACGCGCTCGCCGCCGGCCGGCCCGGCCGCAACCTCGACCCCTGGCTGGTCGGCGAGGACCTGATCGCCCCGCTGCTGCGGCACGGCGCGAGCGTCCCCACCCCGGCCGACGTCGCCGTGGTGGAGGGGGTGATGGGGCTGCACGACGGGGCGGTCGGCCGGGCCGGCTACGCCTCCACCGCGCACGTCGCCCGGCTGATCGGCGCACCCGTGCTGCTGGTCCTCGACACCACCGCCCAGGGCCGCTCGGCCGCCGCGCTGGTGCTCGGCATGCGCGCCTTCGACCCGGCGGTACGGATCGGCGGGGTGATCCTGAACCGGGTCGGCTCGCCCCGGCACGAGAGCCTGCTCCGCGCCGCGCTCGCCGAGGTGGGCGTACCGGTGCTCGGGGCGGTCACCCGGGCCGTCGAGGTGGCCGCGCCGGCGCGCCACCTGGGGCTGGTGCCGGTCGCCGAACGCGCACCGGAGTCGCTGGCGGTGGTCGACGCCCTCGCCGGGCTCGTCGAGTCCACCGTCGACCTGGCCGCCGTGCTCGACCTGGCCCGCAGCGCGCCGCCGCTGACCGTTGGAGCCTGGGACCCGGCCGCCGCCGTCGGCGGCCCGGCCGGCGGGGGCAACCCGGTCGTCGCGGTCGCCGCCGGGGCCGCCTTCACCTTCTCGTACGCCGAGACGGCCGAACTGCTCGCGGCGGCCGGCGCGACCGTGGCCCCGTTCGACCCGCTGCGCGATCCCGCACTGCCCGCCGGTGCCCGCGCCGTGCTGATCGGCGGCGGCTTCCCCGAGGTGCACGTCGAGGCGTTGGGCGCCAACGCCGCGCTCCGCGACGAACTGGCCGGCTTCGACGGGCCGGTGGTCGCCGAGTGCGCCGGGCTGCTCTACCTCGGCCGGGCACTCGACGGGGTGCCGATGTGCGGGCGGCTCGACCACACCGCCCGGATGACCGACCGGCTGACCCTCGGCTACCGCGACGCGGTCGCCGTCACCGACTCGCCGGTCCACGCCGCCGGCGACCCGGTACGCGGCCACGAGTTCCACCGCACCGGCACCGACCCCGGGCACGGCGACCGGCCCGCCTGGCGCTGGGACGGCACCGCCCACGGCTTCGTCACCGACCGGGTGCACGCCTCCTACCTGCACACCCACTGGGCCGGTCAGCCGCTGGCCGCCCGTCGCCTGGTCGAGGCGGCGAGCCGGTGACCGCCACCACGTTGACCGGGGTCGGGGTCGGACCAGGGGACCCGGAACTGCTCACCCTCAAGGCGGTCCGGGTGCTGCGGGAAGCCGACCTGGTGGTCGTACCGGTGCTGGACCGGCTGGCCGCGGACCCGTCGGCGCCGGCCGGCCGGGCCGAGACCACGGTACGCGCGCACGTGCCGGCGGACCGGCTGCGCCGGCTGCCGTTCGCCCTGGACGACCGGGGCGGGGTGACCGCCCGGCGGGAGCGGGCCTGGGACGCCGCCGCCCGGGCCGTGGTCGACGCCGTCGACCGGGGTGCCCGGTCGATCGCCTTCGCCACCATCGGCGACCCGAACGTCTACTCCACCTTCGGCTACCTCGCCCACGGCGTGCGGGCGCTGCGGCCGGCGGTGCGGGTGCGCACGGTCCCCGGCGTCACCGCGATGCAGGAGCTGGCCGCCCGCAGCGGCGTCCCGCTCTGCGAGGGGCGGGAACCGCTGACCCTGCTGCCGGCCACCGCCGGCCTGGCGCTGGTCGCCGACGCCCTGGCCGGCCCCGGCACCGTCGTGGTCTACAAGGGCTGGCGTCGCCACCGGGAACTGGTCGACGAACTGCGCCGGCAGGACCGGCTGGCCGACGCCGTGCTCGGTCGGGGCCTCGGCCTGCCCGACGAGCGGATCGGGCCGGTCGGGGCCGCCGCCGACGACCCGCCGTATCTGTCGACGCTGCTGGTCCCGGCCCGCCGGGACCGCCGGGGAGGAAAACTGTGACCACCACCGGAAAGGTCTGGTTCGTGGGGGCCGGGCCCGGCGCCGCCGACCTGCTGACCCTGCGGGCCGCCCGGGTGATCGGCGCGGCCGACGTGGTGGTCTGGGCGGCCAGCCTGGTCCACGCCGACGTGCTGGCCCACGCCCGGCCCGACGCCGAGATCGTCGACTCGTCACGGCTGCCCATCGAGGGCGTGCTGCCGCTGTACCGGCGGGCCGCCGCCGACGGGCTCACCGTGGCCCGGATCCACTCCGGCGACCCGGCGCTCTGGGGTGCCGTGCAGGAACAGCTCGACCTGTGCCGGGCCCTCGACCTGGCCGTGGAGATCGTCCCCGGAGTCTCCTCGTTCACCGCCGTGGCCGCCATCGTCGGCCGGGAACTGACCGTCCCCGAGGTGGCCCAGTCGGTGATCCTCACCCGCCTGGAGGGCGGCCGGACGCCGATGCCGGCGGGGGAGCGGGTCCGCGACTTCGCCCGGCACGGCACCACCATGGCGCTGTTCCTCTCCGCCGCCCGCTCCGGGCAGGCGCAGGCGGAACTGCTCGCCGGCGGCTACCCGGCGGACACCCCCGTCGTGGTGGCCTACCAGGCGACCTGGCCCGACGAGCTGGTGGTGCGCTGCGCCCTCGGCGACCTGGCGGCCACCGTCAAGGAGCACAGGTTGTGGAAGCACACCCTGTTCCTGGTCGGCCCGGCGCTGGCCGCCGCCGGCACCCGCTCGCATCTCTACCACCCCGGGCACTTCCACACCTTCCGCCGGGCCGAGCCGACCGCCCGCGCCGAACTGCGCCGGTCCCGTGCCACACCGGGGGACGGGCCGAGGTGACGTACGCCGAGCCGCCGTTGCGTGAGCCGGACCTGCCACGGACCGCGAAGGTCCGGCCGGTCGCGCTGCGTACCGGCTGGACCACCGGCGCCTGCGCGACGGCGGCGGCGAAGGCGGCGGTGACCGCCCTGGTCACCGGTGTGCCCCAGCGGGCGGTGGAGATCGGGCTGCCCGCCGGGCAACGGGTGACCTTCCCGGTCGAGCGTTGCGACCTCACCCCGCTGCCCGAGCCGCAGGTGGCGGCGGTCGTGGTCAAGGACGCCGGGGACGACCCGGACGTCACCCACGGCGCGCACCTCACCGCCACCGTCGGCTGGCGTACCCGGCCCGGCCTCGACCTCGCCGGCGGCCCCGGCGTCGGCACCGTCACCCGACCCGGGCTCGGCCTCGCCGTCGGCGGCCCGGCCATCAACGACACCCCCCGGCGGATGATCGGCCAGGCCGTCGCCGAGGTGGTCGACCTGACCGAGGTGGGCGTCCGGGTGGTGATCAGCGTGCCGGGCGGCGAGGTGATGGCCCGCCGGACCACCAACCGGCGGCTCGGCATCCTCGGCGGCATCTCCATCCTCGGCACCACCGGCATCGTCCGGCCGTTCTCCACCGCCTCCTGGCGGGCCAGCGTGGTGCAGGCGGTGCACGTGATGGCCGCCCAGGGGGAGCGGACCGTGGTGCTGTGCACCGGCGGGCGTACCGAGCGGGCCGCCCGGGAGCTGCTGCCGGAGCTGCCCGAGGTGTGTTTCGTCGAGGTCGGCGACTTCACCGGCGCGGCGGTCACCGCCGCCGTCGGCGACGGGATGACCGGGGTGGTGTTCGTCGGGATGGCCGGCAAGCTGGCCAAGCTCGCCGCCGGGATCCTGATGACCCACTACACCCGGTCCCGGGTGGACCTGTCGCTGCTCGGCACGGTCACCGCCGAGGCCGGCGGGGACGCCGACCTGGTCGCGGCGGTGACGGCGGCGAACACCGGACGGCACGCGTACGAGCTGTGGGAGGCCGCCGGGCTGCTCGGCCCGGCCGGTGACCTGCTCTGCGGCCGGGTCCGCCGGGTGCTGCGCCGCTTCGCCGGGCCGGTGCCCACCGTCGACGTGGCCATGGTGGACTTCGCCGGGTCCCGGCTGGTCGCCTCCTCGGGGCGGTGGCCGGCGTGACCGGCCCGGGGCAGCCCGGCCCGGCCGGCCACCCGCCGGGTCCATCCGGAGCGCCGGCCTGCGCACCGGGCCGGCGGGCGGACGCGGCGGTGGTGACCGTGGTGGGGGTGGACGCGGCCGGCCGGCCGGAGCCGGCCGAGGCGCGGGCCGCCCTCGCCGCGGCCCGGCTGGTCGTCGGGGCGGCCCGGCACCTGGCCGCCGCGCCGGTGCCGGACGGTGCGGAGACCGTCGTGCTCGGCCCGCTCGCCCCGGCGCTGGACCGGCTCGCCGCCGCGCACCGCGCCGGTGCCCCGGCCGTCGTGCTGGCCAGCGGCGACCCCGGGCTCTTCGGCGTCGTACGGCGGCTGCGGGCGGCGGGGCTGCCGGTGCGGGTGCTGCCGGCGGTGTCCAGCGTGGCCGCCGCGTTCGCCCGCGCCGGGGTGGACTGGGACGGCGCGGCCGTGGTCACCGCGCACGGGCGGGACCTGCGCCCCGCGCTGAACGCCTGCCGGGCGCTGCCCACCGTCGCCGTGCTCACCGCGCCGGGCGCCGGAGCCGCCGAGATCGGCGCCGGGCTGGCCGGCTGGTCCCGCCGCCTGGTGGTCGCCGAGCACCTCGGCACCGCCACCGAACGGGTCACCTGGACCACCCCGGAAGGGGCCGCCGCCCGCCGGTGGGACGACCCGCACGTGGTGCTCAGCCTCCCCCCGGCCGTCGGCACCGCGCCCGGGGCACCGGCCGCCCCCGCCGGCCCCGGTGCCGGACTGCCGGGCCGCCCCGGCGAGGTCGGTCCGGTACGGGCCGACAACCAGCCGGCCGCCGCGCCCGCGACCGGCTGGGCGCTGCCCGAGTCCGCGTACCGGCACCGGGACTCGATGATCACCAAGGCGGAGGTGCGCGCCCTCGCCGTCGCCCGGCTCCGGCCCCGGCTCGGTCGCCTGGTCTGGGACGTCGGCGCGGGCAGCGGCTCGGTGGGCATCGAGTGCGCGCTGCTCGGCGCGGCCGTGATCGCGGTGGACCGGGACCCGGCGGCCCCGATCGCCGGCAACGCCGCCCGGCACCGGGTCGACGTCCGGGTGGTGACCGGCGTCGCGCCGGCCGCGCTGCGCGGGCTGCCCGACCCGGACGCCGTCTTCGTCGGCGGCGGCGGGACGGACGTGCTCGCCGCCGTGGCCGGCCGCCACCCCGAGCGGGTGGTGGTCACCCTGGCCGCCCTGGACCGGGTCGCCCCGGCCGTCCACCTGCTGCGCGACGCCGGCTACCGGGTGGCGGGCAGCCAGCTCGCCGCCGCCCGCCTCGCCGACCTGCCCGGCGGTTCCATCCGACTCGCGGCCACCAACCCGGTGGTCGTCCTCACCGGGGAGCGCCCGTGACCAGCCCCGCACCGCACCGCGTCGGACTCGTCGCGGCCACCGCCGCCGGTCGGCGGCATGCCCATGTCCTCGCCGCCGCCTGGCCGCACGCCCGGCTCGTCGAGGCCGGCGGCGTCGCCGACGCGCTGCGTACCGCCTGGGCGGAGTGCGACGCGGTGGTGGCGTTCCTGGCCACCGGGGCGGTGGTCCGGATCCTCGCCCCGCTGCTCGGTGACAAGCGCACCGACCCGGCGGTGGTGGTGGTCGACGAGGCCGCCCGGCACGCCGTCGCCCTGCTCGGTGGCCACGCCGGGGGCGCGAACCGGCTCGCCGTCGAGGTGGCCGCGCTGCTCGACGCCCGGCCGGTGGTCACCACCGCCACCGACGCCGCCGGCCTGCCCGGGCTGGACACCCTCGGCTGGCCGGTGGAGGGGGCGGTGGCGGCGGTGTCCCGGGCGATCCTCGACGGCGAGCCGGTCCGGCTGGTCGCCGACGCGGTCTGGCCGCTGCCCGCGCTGCCCCCGAACGTCCACCCCGGACCGCCGGCCGGTGCCGGTCGGGAGCCGGACGACGGGTACCGGCTGCTGGTCACCGACCGGATCGTCGCCTCGGACGACCGGACCGCGGTGCTCCGGCCGCCGTCCCTGGTCGCCGGCGTCGGGTCCAGCCGGGGGGTGCCCGCCGCCGAGGTCGCCGCGCTGCTGCGCCGGGCGCTCGCCGACGCCGGCCTGAGCCCGGCCAGCCTGCGCTGCCTGGCCAGCGTCGACGTCAAGGCCGACGAGGCGGGCATCCGGGCGACCGCCGACGCGCTCGGCGTACCCCTGGCGACCTGGCCGGCGGCGGAGCTGGCGGCGGTCGACGTGCCGCACCCCAGCGAGGTGGTCCGCGCCGCCGTCGGCACGCCCAGCGTGGCGGAGGCCGCCGCGCTGCGCGGTGGCGGGACCCTGCTGGTGCCGAAGACCGCGTCGGCGATGGCCACCGTCGCGGTCGCCCGGCACGCCCCGCGCGGCCGGCTGGCCGTCGTCGGCCTGGGTCCCGGCGCGGCCGACCTGCGCACCCCGCGCGCGGTCGCCGAGCTGCGCCGGGCCGCCGTGGTCGTCGGCCTCGACCAGTACGTCGACCAGGTCCGCGACGTGCTCCGGCCGGGCACCCGGCTGCTGGTCAGCGGGCTCGGCGCGGAGGAGGAGCGGGCCCGCGCCGCCGTCGCCGAGGCCACCGCCGGGTACGCCGTCGCGCTGGTCGGTTCCGGCGACGCCGGGGTGTACGCGATGGCCAGCCCCGCCCTGGAGTACGCCGACGAGCGGATCGACGTGGTCGGGGTGCCCGGGGTGACCGCCGGGCTGGCCGCGTCCGCCCTGCTCGGCGCGCCGCTCGGGCACGACCACGTCTACCTGAGCCTGTCCGACCTGCACACCCCGTGGGGGGTGATCGCCCGGCGGGTCGCCGCCGCCGCCGAGGCGGACCTGGTGGCGCTGCTCTACAACCCGCGCAGCCGGGCCCGCGACTGGCAGCTCGGCGCGGCCCTGGGGACCTTCGCCGCGCACCGGCCGCCGGACACCCCGGTCGGCGTGGTGCGCAACGCCAGCCGGCCCGACGAGTGGGTGCACCTGGCCACCCTGGCCACCGTCGACCCGACCGTGGTCGACATGTACGGCCTGGTGGTGGTCGGCAGCTCGCGGACCCGGATGGTCGGCGGCCGGATGGTCACCCCCCGGGGCTACCGGTGGCGTCGGTGAACCCCTGCGCCGGGCCGGTGGACGTCGACGTCGTCGCGCCGGTGGTGATCGACGCCTGTCAGGGCTGCGGCGCCTGCCTGCGGACCTGCCCCAGCCACGCGATCCGGCCTGTCCCCGGCGGGTTGACCGTCCGCGCCGACCGCTGCACCGGCTGCCTGGAATGCCTGGAGATCTGCCCGGTGGACGCCATCCGTACCACCGCCGAACCCCGAGGAGAACGATGACCACCACCCCGACCGACGCCCCACCGGTGGGCCGGTGGAGCCGCGCCGAGCGGTTCCGCCTCGGCGGCGTCGTACTCGCCGTCGCCGCCCTGCACGTCGCCGGCTGGAGCCTCTACCTGTACTGGAACGGCCGACCGGCGGCGGCCGGCGGGCTGGCCGGAGCGGGCACCCTGGCGTACCTGCTCGGGGTGCGGCACGCCTTCGACGCCGACCACATCGCCGCCATCGACGACACCACCCGGCTGATGCTGCTGCGCGGTCGGCGCGCGGTCGGCGTCGGCTTCTTCTTCGCCCTCGGCCACAGCGCGGTGGTGCTGCTGCTCGCCCTGGTGGTCGGGCTCGCCTCGGCCCGGCTGACCGGACCCGAGCTGGCCGGGGCGCGGGAGGTCGGGGCCACCGTCGCGGTGGTCACCGCCACCGCGTTCCTGGCCCTGGTGGCGGCGCTCAACGCGGCCGTGCTGGTGGGGCTGGCCAAGCTCTGGCGGGGCCTGCGGGCCGGTACGCTGGACGAGGCCGAACTGGACCTGCTGCTGCTCAACCGGGGGCTGGTGCAGCGCATCCTCGGGTCCCGGGCCCGCTCGCTGGTCCGCTCGTCGTGGCACATGGCCCCGGTCGGTTTCCTCTTCGGCCTCGGCCTGGAGACCGCCAGCGAGGTGACCCTGCTGTCGCTGTCGGCCAGCACCGCCGCCGTCGGTGGGCTGCCGGTGCTCGCCCTGCTCACCCTGCCGCTGCTGTTCGCCGCCGGGATGTCCGCGATGGACACCGCGGACAGCCTGCTGATGGCCCGCGCCTACTCGTGGGCGTACCGGCAGCCGGCCCGGCGGCTCTGGTACAACCTGGCCACCACCGCGATGACCGTGCTGGTCGGCGGCCTGGTCGCCAGCGTCTACCTGGCCGACCTGCTGGTCTCGCACCTGGGTCTGACCGCGCTGTCCGGGTACGCCGCCCTCGCCGACCACTTCGAACAGCTCGGCTACCTGGTGGTGGCGCTGTTCGTGCTGGCCTGGGTGGGTGCGATGGCGCTGTGGAAGCTGCGCGGCCACGACCGCCGGTACGGGTCGGGCGCGCCCGCCGCCGGGGGCGGGCGGTGACCCGGGTCGTCCACCCGATCGAGCGGGAGTCGTACCGCATCCTGCGGGACCGGGCCGACCTGGCGCACCTGCCGGCCCTGACCCGCGCGGTCGTCGAGCGGGTGGTGCACGCCAGCGCCGACCTCGACTACGTCACCGACCTGGTCTGCGACGAGGCCGCGCTGGCCGGCGGGCTGGCCGCGCTGCGGACCGGCGCGCCGATCGTCACCGACGTGTGGATGGTGGCCGCCGGGATCACCCGCGCGGGACGGGAGATCGTCTGCCCGGTCGCCGAACCGGTCGCCGGCGACCTGGCCCGCCGCAGCGGGCTGACCCGCTCGGCGGCGGCCGTCCGGATCGCCCTGGACCGGGTCGGGCCGGGCGCGGTCTGGGTGGTCGGCTGCGCGCCGACCGCGCTGCGCGAACTGCTCACCCTGGACGCGGCGCCGGCCCTGGTGGTCGGCCTGCCGGTCGGCTTCGTCGGCGCCGCCGAGTCCAAGGCGGCGCTGCGGGCCAGCGGCCTGCCGGCCGTCTCCAACGTCGGCGAGAAGGGTGGCTCGGCGGTCGCCGCCGCCGCCCTCAACGCCCTGCTCTACCAGGAGGAAACATGACCGCGCTGGTCATCGTCGGGCACGGTACGCGCAGCGCGGCCGGGGTCGACCAGTTCGCCGGGCTCGTCGACCGGGTCCGCCGCCGGAACGCCGTCGGCGAGGTCGAGGGCGGCTTCATCGAACTGTCCCGCCCGCCGCTGACCGACGCGGTGGCCACGCTGGTCGGCCGCGGCCACCGGGCGCTGGTCGCGTTGCCGCTGGTGCTCACCGCCGCCGGCCACGGCAAGGGCGACATCCCCGCCGCGCTGGCCCGCGAACAGCACCGGCATCCCGGCCTGAGCTACCGGTACGGCCGTCCGCTCGGCCCCCACCCGCTGCTGCACACCGCCCTGGCGGAGCGGATCGACACCGCGTTGGCCGGCGCCGACCGGGCCGGCACCTGGGTGGCGCTGATCGGCCGGGGCTCCACCGACCCGGACGGCAACGCCGAGGTGGCCAAGGTGGCCCGGCTGCTCTGGGAGGGGCGCGGCTACGCCGGGGTCGAACCGGGGTTCGTCTCCCTCGCCGAGCCGTCCGTGCCGGCGGTGCTGGAGCGGCTGCGCCGGCTCGGCGGCCGGCGGATCGTGGTCGCCCCGTACTTCCTGTTCGCCGGGGTGCTGCCGGACCGGATCGTCGCCCAGGCGCGGGCGTACGCCGCCGCCCACCCGGAGCTGGACGTCCGGGTGGCCGACCCGATCGGCGACTGCGACGCGCTGGCCGACCTGGTCCTGGAGCGGCACGCCGAGGCGCTGCGCGGGGACATCCGGATGAACTGCGACACCTGCGCGTACCGGGTGTCGCTGCCGGGCTTCGCCGACAAGGTGGGTCGGCCGCAGACCCCGCACGACCACCCCGACGACCCGGTCGACGGGCACGACCACCACGGCCACGACCATCAGGGGCACGGCGGGCACGGACACGGGCACGGGCATCAGGGGCACGGCGGGCACGGGCACGGCCGTCGTGGGCCCGATGGCCGGGGGGTCGAGCTGGGGCCGGGGCAGGTGGCCGTCGTCGGTGGCGGACCGGGCCCCGACGACCTGATCACGGTACGGGGCCGGGCGCTGCTCGACGCGGCGGACGTGGTGGTGGCCGACCGGCTCGCCCCGCGCGGACTGCTCGCCGGCCTGCGTCCCGAGGTGCTGGTGGTCGACGCCGGCAAGGTGCCGAGGGGCCCGTCCGTCGGACAGGACACCATCAACGAGGCCCTGGTCGGCCACGCCCGCGCCGGCCGGCGGGTGGTCCGGCTCAAGGGCGGCGACCCGTACCTCTTCGGTCGGGGCCACGAGGAGGTGCTGGCCTGCGCCGCCGCCGGGATCGAGACGGTCCTGGTGCCCGGGGTGAGCAGCGCCGTCGCCGGTCCCGCCCTGGCCGGCGTCCCGGTCACCCACCGGGGGGTGGCGCACGACGTCACGATCGTCTCCGGGCACCTGCCGCCGGACCACCCGGACTCCCTGGTGGACTGGGCGGCGCTGGGGCACGCCCGGGGCACCCTGGTGCTGCTGATGGCGGTGGACACCGTCGACCGGATCGCCAAGGCGCTGATCGGGCACGGCCGGGCCCCGGACACCCCGGTGCTGGTGGTACAGGACGCCGGGCACCCGCGGCAGCGGGCGCTGCCCACCCGGCTGGACGAGGTGGGGGCGCTGACCGTCCGGGAGGAGGTCCGCCCGCCGGCGCTGTTCGTGGTGGGAGCGGTGGTCGGGCTGCGCGGCTGACCGACGGGCCGGCCGGCCCGGTTTCCGTAGTCCGGGCCGGCCGCCCCCGACGCGGGTGGGTCGAGGTGCGACGACCCACCCGCGGTGCCCGACGGTCAGGTGCGGACGTTGGGCAGATTGACCCCGCAGGTGCGTTCGATGAACTCACCCGCCCGACGACCGCTCGCCCGTACCGCCTCGGGTGGTTCCGGCGCGCCCTTGTCCACCGCGCCGGAGTGCTCGTCCGGGCCCGGCCCGTGGGCGTGCCCGGCCGGGTCGTGCTCGACGGCGGCCGGGCCGCCGCCGGGACCCGCTCCGGCCGCGCCCGGTGCGGTCGTACCGTGCTCGTGCGCGCCGGTGGGCTCGGCGGAGTCCGCCAGCGAGCCGGCGAGCCGCTCCAGGTCCGGGGTCAGCTCACGTGGTGCGGTGCGGATCAGCGCGGCCATCGCCGCGACCCGCTGCTCACCGGTGAGCCCGGCCTGGTTGGTCAGCGCGAAGGTCTGCGCCTCGGCGCAGAACCGGTCCCGGCCCGCCCAGTCCGCCGGCAGGTCCGGCCGGGACGCCCACCAGCCGCCCAGGGCGACGGCGGCCACCGCCGCGACCGCCCCACCGGCGAACAGCAGCCGGCGCTCAGACGTTGTCGTTGATCGCATCGATGTCGTGGGTGTCGAGGTTCTTCGGCCAGATGTCGCTGCGCATGCACGAGTTGTCGTTGGAGTCGCTGCCGTGCGACCGGTGCCCCAGCGAGCCGGTGTGCCCCAGTTCGTGGCAGCCGAGGCTCTGCCAGTAGCCGGTGGACTTCCCGCTCATCGTCCGGGTGTTGAACTTGACGTCGTAGTGGTCGCACAGGCCGTTCCACCAGTTGGTGTCGGTGCAGCTCGTCTGCCCGTACCAGGAGCTGGAGTACGACTTGTCGTAGACGTGGATGTCCGAGTCCCCGGTCGACGTGGTGATCTGCGACCGGTCGAGCTGCGCCCGGCCGTACGAGACGGCCGCCTTGCCGTTCGCGGTCAACGAGTTCGACTCCACCGCCTGTTCCTTGTTGTCCGGCTTGCCGCTGTTGGCCTTGCCGCCGTGCCCGGCCACGGCCGGTGGCGCGAACGCCACCACGGCGGTCAGCGTGGCACCCAGGACCATCGTCGTACGCTTCATTCCCCGTCCCCCTCCGGCGGCTGCGGCAGCTCCGCGGTCGGCATCGACTCGGTCAGCGTGCCCGCGGCGACCTGCCCGCTCGCCGCGACGACCGTGTTGTTCAGGAAGGTGGGCCCCATCGTGGTGATCGACGTGGCGAGGTCGTTGTCGGCGTTGCTGGGCCGCAACGCGCCGTCGACCACCAGCGCCCGCCCGTCCGAGCTGGCGAGCTGGTAGGTGTACGGGTCGCTGACGCCGCCGCTGCGCCGCAGGAAGAAGTAGCCGGTGTCGCCCACCTCGCTCCACGCCACGTTGTTGGAGACGTAGCCGCGGCCCTCCTCGTCCCAGCCCTCCTCCTCCAGGGTGATCCTCGCCGGGATGATCAGATTCTTCGGGTTGTGCAGCACGTCGCTCACGTCGATGGTCACCGCGCGCAGCCGGATGTCCCCGCCCACCGCCGCCGGGTCCTCGTCGACGCTGCCGAGCCGGCCGGGCACCGCCGAGCTGACCGTGCCGAGGACCACCAGGTGCGACGTGGCGGTCATCTGCCCGACGGTGTCGAAGTGGTAGACCTCCTTGCCGAAGGCCAGCGCCTCGGGGCGCGAGTCGTACCGCACGCCGGAGTCGGCCCGACCGACCCCCACGGCCGCCACGAGCGCGGTCACCGCGACCGCGCCCGCCGCCGCCAGGCCCAGCCGGCGTACGCCGGGCCGTCTGAGTTTCTCCACTCGTCGTTCCCCCAGTCCGAGGTGGGCGCGGCCGTGCCGGCCGCGCGTCCCACCGGCGGCAGAAGGACCACCGGTGCGGACGGCACGATGATCCACAGCTCGGCATGCAGGCACCTTGCAACCGGCTTGCAGACCGTCCACCACCGACCGGCATACTCCGGGACGGGGGAGGTCGGTCGATGGAGTTCCGGGTGCTGGGCGCGGTCGAGGCGTGGGCGCAGGGCGTCCGGGTGGACCTGGGTGGGCGCCAGCCCCGGCTCGTCCTCGCGGTGCTGCTGCTGGAGCCCGACCGGGTGGTGCCGGTGGACCGGCTGATCGACCTGGTCTGGGGGCAGACGCCCCCGCGCAGCGCCCGGGGCACCGTGCAGGCGCTGGTCTCCCGGCTGCGCGCCGCGTTGCGCCGGGCCGGCCTGCCGGTGGAGCTGGTCGGCCAGGACCCCGGCTACCTGCTGCGGGTCGACCCGCTGGCGGTCGACGCGCACCGGTTCACCGCGCTGACCGCGCAGGCCCGCGCGGCCGGCGACGACACCGCCGTGGACCTGTTCGACCAGGCGTTGGCCCTGTGGCGGGGGGAGCCGCTCGCCGACGTGGCCGACGAGCAGGTGCGGCACCGGCTCTGCGCGGGGCTGCGCGAGGCCCGCTGGGCGGCGGTGGAGGACCGGGCCGACGTGCTGCTGCGCCAGGGGCGGTCCCGGCAGGTGGCCGGCGAGCTGGCCGACCCGGTGGCCCGGCACCCCGACCGCCAGCGACTCGTCGGCCAGCTCATGCTCGCCCTGCACCGGGAGGGCCGCGCCGACCGGGCGCTGGCCACCTACCGGCAGGTACGCGACCGCCTCGCCGACGAGCTCGGCCTCGATCCGGCCCCGGCGCTGCGCCGGCTGGAGGAGGGCATCCTGCGCGCCGACCCGGCCCTGGACCGGCCCGCCGACGAGGTCGACCCGGGCGGGGAGGCGGTCACCGTGCCGGCCCGCCCGGCCGCGCTGCCGCACGGCATCCCCGGCTTCGCCGGCCGGGACGCCGAGCTGGCCCGGCTCGACGCCGGGTTGGCCGAACCCGCCACCGGCACCCGAATCTGGGTGGTCAGCGGCACCGCCGGGGTCGGCAAGACCGCCCTGGCGGTGCACTGGGCGCACCGGGTCCGTGCGGCGTTCCCGGACGGGCAGCTCCATCTCGACCTGCGCGGCTTCGACCCCGACCGGGAGCCGGTGCCGCCGGGCGCCGCGCTCGCCCAGCTACTGACCGCGCTTGGAGTCGACTGCCGGGCCATGCCGGACGAACCGGACGGCCGGGCGGCGCTGTTCCGCTCCCTGCTGGCCGGCCAGGACGTCCTGCTGGTGCTGGACAACGCCCGCGACGCCGGCCAGGTGCTGCCGCTGATCCCGTCCTCGGGCACCGTGGTGGTCACCAGCCGGCACCGCCTCGGCGAGCTGGTGGTCCGGGCCGGCGCCCGGACGCTCCCGCTGGACGTGCTCACCCCGGTGGAGTCGGTGCGCCTGCTGGCGACCCTGCTGGGTGAGGCGGCCGTGCGGGCCGAGCCGACGGCGGCGGCCGAACTGGCCCGGCTCTGCGGTCACCTGCCGCTGGCGCTGCGCATCGCCGCGGCCAACATCCAGGCGGCCGGGGAGCCGGAGATCGCCGGCCTGGTCCGGGAACTCGCCGCCGGGGACCCGCTGGCCGGGCTCACCGTCGACGGCGCCGAGGAGGGCGCGGTGACGAAGGCGTTCGCCCTGTCGTACCGGGCGTTGCCGGTGCCGCAGCGACGGCTGTTCCGCCGGCTCGGGCTGGTACCCGGGCAGAGCGTCACCGCCGGGCCGGCGGGCGCGGTCGCGGGCGTGCCGGCGGCCACCGCCCACCGTCTGCTCCGGGCGCTGGCCGCGGCGCACCTGCTGGAACGGCACGCCGGGGACCGGTACCGCTTCCACGACCTGCTGCGCCGGTACGCGGTGGACCGGGTCACCGGGGAGGAGGACGAGGCGGGCCGGGAGGAGGCCCGGCAACGGCTGTTCGACCACTACCTGGACACCGCCGACGTCGCGGGCCGGCGGGTCATCCCGCACTTCGTGCGGCTGCCCCGTCCGGTGGCCACCGACCCCTTCCCCGACACCGACGCGGCCCTGGCCTGGCTGGACGCGGAGTCGGCGAACCTCACCGCGGTGGTGGAGCAGGCCGCCCGGCTGGGTCCCCGCCGCTACGCCTGGCACCTCACCGACGCGCTGCGGGCGTACTTCCACCAGCGGGGCCGGCGGGAGGAGTGGCTGGCCGCGGCGACGGTCGCGCTGGCCGCGGCCCGGGCCGAGGGGGACGCCCGGGCCCAGGCCGCGATGCACCAGAGCATCGCGCTGGTGCAGGTCAACAGCGGGCGGTACGAGGAGGCCCGCCGGCACCTCCTCGACGGGCTGCGGTGCACCGAGGCGGACCGCTGGCCGGACGGGCGGACCGGGATCCTCAACAACCTCAGCGCGGTGCACCAGCGGCTCGGTGACCCGCAGGCGGCGCTCACCTGCGCCCGGCTCTCGCTGGAGCTCAACCGCCGGTCGGGCAACGACGGCGGGGAGGCGATGTCCCTGGCGAACCTCGGGTTCTCGCACTGGCAGCTCGGCGCGCTGGCGGAGGCGGACGCGCACTTCCGGGCGGCGCTGGAACGGGGCGAGCGGGCGGGGGCGCACTACAACGTGGCGGTGCTCCTGGTCGACCTGGCGAGCGTACGCCGGGACCGGGGCGACCACCCCGGCGCCGAGGAGCTGTACGCCCGGGCGTTGACCGCCAACCGGGACCTCGGCTACCGCTACGGCGAGGCGACCGCCCTGGCCGGCCGGGCGGTGCTCTGGTGCGGGACGGGCCGGGCGGAGCCGGCCCGGCCGGACGCCGAGCGGGCGGTGGCGCTGACCCGGGAACTCGGCGACGAGGGCACCGAGGCGTGGGCGGTGGACGCGCTGGGGCGGGTGCTGCTGGCGCTGGGCCGCCCCGACGAGGCCGCCGAGCAGCACGGCCGGGCGGTGGACCTGGCCCGGCGTACCGGGTTCCGCTGGGGCGAGGCCACCGGGTTGGCCGGGCTCGCCGCGGCCCGGCTGGCCGCCGGTGACCCGGTGGCCGCCGGGGAGCACGGCCGGGCGGCGTTGACGCTGGCCGGGCGGGCCGGCTACCGGCCGATCGAGATCCGGGTGTCGCGCACCCTCGCCAGGGCCGCCGAGCGCGGCGGCGACCCGGCCGAAGCGGTCCGGCTGGCCGACCGGGCGGCGCTGCTGGCCCGGGAGACCGGGTACGCGTTGCCGGACCACACGCCGCCCGCACCGCACCGGTAGCGGCGCTGCCCCGGCACCGCCCCGGGGGTGGTCCGGCCCGATCGCCCCGGGTCTGCCGGCACCCTGGCCGGCGCGGGGGTCAGCCGGCCAGCGTCCGGGCCACGGCGAAGCCGAGCGCCGCCGCGCCCAGCCCGGCGACGACACTGACCACGGCGTTGGCCAGGGCGGCCCGCCGCGCGCCGTCGCGGACCAGCCGCACCGTCTCGTAGCCGAAGGTGGACCACGTGGTCAGCGCGCCGCAGAACCCGGTGCCGACCAGCGCGGTCACCGCCGGCCCGGCGGGCACCCCGACCAGCGCGCCCAGCAGCAGCGAGCCGGTGACGTTGACGGTCAGCGTCCCCCACGGGAAGCGCGAGTGGTGCCGGGCCTGCACGGCCCGGTCGGTGAGGTAGCGCAGCGGTGCGCCGAGCGCCGCGCCGAGCGCGATCAGCAGGACGGTCACCGGGCGCCCTCCCGGTCCAGCAGCCGGGCGGCCACGGCGTCACCGGCGGCGACCGCCAGCAGCCCGCCGACCAGGGTGGCGGCCAGGTAGCCGAGCGCGGTCCCGGCGGCCCCGGCGGCCAGCGCCCGGTGCACGTCCACCACGTACGCGGAGAAGGTGGTGAAGCCGCCGAGCACGCCGACACCGAGGAACGGACGGACCAGCGGGGCGACCCGGCGGCGGCCGATCACCGCCATCAGCACCCCGATCAGCAGGCAGCCGGCGACGTTCACGGCGAACGTCGACCACGGGAAACCGGTCGGGGAGTGCGGCACGGCGGCCTGGACCGCGGCCCGGGCGAGCGCCCCGAGCACCCCGCCGGCGGCGATCGCGCCGAGCACCGTGACCGGGTGCCCGGCCAGCTCACCCCGGTCGGCGGGGACGTGCAGGTCGACGTCGGGGTCGACGCGGCGGGGCTGCTGTCCGGACACGCATCCCTCCTACCAGTAACTGGACCACTGGCAGGGACCGGTGGCGCGTCCGGCGCGGTTCTCCCGGTCGGGCCGGGACGGCGGGCCCACCGCCGACACGTCCGCGAGCATAGTCCGGCCGGCGGCGGACCGTGCCGCACCCGGCACGACGATCCGCTGCCCGGCCCGGGAAGATCACTGGCCCGGACGTCCGCGTGGTGGGCCGGGACGCGGCGGCGTACGGTCTCCCCCGGCGGCCGGCGTGGGTTCCGGTCGTCGCGCACCGACCGCCAGGAGGAACCCGTGCCGCACCACCGCGCCGCTGTCGCCGCCGTCGCCGCCCATCCCGGGTCGATGGGCCGGACGCGGCGGATCGTCGACCAGCGGCGGGCCGGCTGAGATGGCGGAGAACGGCGGGAGCCCGCCGGGCCGGACCGCGGCCCACGAGATGTTCGACGTCGACGTGGCGTCCCGGGGGCTGGGCATCGAGCTGGTCCGCGCCGGGGACGGCGCGGCGGTGGCCCGGATGCGGGTGACCGCCGTGATGCTCAACGGCCACCGGATCGGGCACGGCGGGTTCGTCTTCCTGCTCGCCGACACCGCCTTCGCGCTGGCCTGCAACAGTCACGGCCCGGCGACCGTGGCGGCCGGCGGCGAGATCAGCTTCCTCCGCCCGGTCCGGGAGGGGGACGTGCTGACCGCGTACGCCACCGAGCGCACCCGTTACGGCCGCAGCGGCATCTACGACGTCTCCGTCCGGCGCGACGACGAGGTGGTCGCCGAGTTCCGGGGGCGCAGCCGTACCGTCGAGCGGCCGACCGTCGACTGACCCGCGCGCCGCCGCCGCGCCGTCGGGAGTCGGGCGCACGATGGGCCGATGGCACACATCGCGCTGCTGCACTCCGTGTACGGGCTCCGGCCCGCCGTGGCGGCCGCCGCCGCCCGGCTCCGCGCCGCCGGGCACCGGGTCGTCGTTCCCGACCTGTACGGCGAGCCGCCGGCCGACACCGTCGAGGCGGGTTTCGTCCTGCTCGACAAGGTCGGCCGGGACGAGGTGCTGCGCCGGGCCCGGGTGGCCCTCGACCCGCTGCCGCCGACCACGGTGCTCGCCGGCTGGTCGATGGGGGCCGGGGTGGCCGGCGCGCTGCTCGGCGAGCGGCCCGCCGCCGCCGGGCTGCTCCTGCTGCACGGCACCGGCGGCGACCCGGCGGCGGTGCGTCCGGGCCTGCCGGTCCAGCTACACCTCGCCGACCCCGACGAGTACGAGCCACCGGACGAGGTCGACCAGTGGCAGGCGGCGATGACGGCGGCCGGGGCGCGGTTGGAGGTGTTCCGCTATCCGGGGCCGGGTCACCTCTTCACCGACCCCGACGTGGCCGACCACGACCCGGCCGCCGCCGCGCTGACCTGGGAACGGTCCTTGACGTTCCTGCGCGACCTGCCCGCCGACCCGGCCGCCGGCTGAGCGGCCTGGTTCGTGGATCGGGTCGCCGGTCGGGCGGGCTGGTTCGCAGAACCGGCTGTTGGTGGGGCGGGCTGGCCCGTTGACCGGGTCGCCGGTTGGGCGGGCCTGTCGCCCCCTGCTGCCGGCTGGCCGCTCGTCGGCCCGGCTGTTGGTGGGTCAGGCCGCCCGGGTCCGTAACGGCACGGCGGGGCGTGGCATCCCTTCGCCGCGTCGTCGTCGGCCGTCGTCCGCCGCCTCGTGACCGGGTCGTACGCCGGCCCGGCGGGGTAGCAGCGGCACCACGACGGCGGATCCCGCGTGGTGGGGTCCGGCGTCGACGGATGGTGGACCGTGTCCGGTCGCCACCCACCGGTGCCGACCGCCCGGCCCGGCGTCGGCCCGGTCCCGGTCCGCCCCGCCGGCCGACCCCGCCCCCCGGTAACCCCCACCTGGCCCCCTGGCCAGCACCCGGGTACGGGTCAGCTCGGAGATCCCGGTGACGCCTTCGGGACTGCTGAGATCTTGGTGGCGGATGGCCCCGCCAGGGGCCGTTTCCCTCCAGGATCCTGGCAGGCACCGATCGGCGGCGACGGTCGTCGGGTGGGCGGTGGTCGTTGCGGGCGACTGCTGCGGCCGTGCCGGTCGTGGGAGGTGTTGGCGTGGCGGGTGTCGGCGCGGGGCGGTGTTCGGCGTCGGCCGGGGTGGGTTGGCCCGGCGGGCGAACTCGGCCCGCACCGCTCGGGGCAACCGGTCGTACGCGCAGCGCCGCAGGGCCGGGTCGGCGATGACGTACCCGCCGCGCCGGCCGGACCGCAGCAGCCCCTCGGTGGCGAGCCGGCGCAGCGCGGCGGTCGCCCGGCCGGGCGGCCAGCCGAGCAGTTCGTCGACGGCCTGCCCGGTGAACTCGGCGTCGAGCGTCGCGGCGGCCATCAGCACCGCACGGTGCGTGCCGTCGAACCGGTCCAGTCGGGCGGCGGCGCTGCGTCGTACCGACTCGGGCAGCGCCGGTTCGCCCGGCCGGCCGCTGACCGGGTGTCCCTCGCCCCGGCCGCTGACCGGGTGATTCTCGCCCGGTCGGCCGGTCACCGGGTGCGCCGGTGCGCCGGGCGCGGTGGTCGTCGCCGGACCGGTGGCCTGGTCCAGCGCGTCGACGTAGGCGACGGCGTAGCCGGGACGGCCGGCGACCAGCGGGACCAGCCGGGTGGCCAGCGCGGCCGGGTGGCCGGCGCGGGAGAGCAGCCGGCGCAGCAGCCGACCGGCGTCGACGGCCGCCAGCGGTGCCAACTCCACCCGGTGCTGCCGGTCGGACGGCAGGGGCAGCGGGTCGGCGCGGTGTGGCCGGTGGGTGGCGAGCACCGCGAGCGGCAGCCCTCGGGCGGTCGCGGCGGCGAACAGGGTGTGCAGGAAGCGGCTCAACTCCGGTGCCGCCCGGTCCAGGTCGTCCACCGCCACCACCACCGGCTGGCGGCCGGCCATGCCCAGCAGCACCTGGCGTACCGCCACCGCCCCGGCGGCCATCGCGCCGGCCGCTGCCCCGTCGGCCATCACTTCGCCGGCCGCCACCGTGCCGGCCGTCGTGCGGGCCGGGGCGGCCAGCAGCGCGGCCAGCGCGTCCACCGTCGCCGCCGTCCGGCCCGCCGGGACCAGGCCGTCGACCAGGGCGGTCAGTCGGGGCCGGACGGCCGTCGCCGGGCCGTCGACGGGTAGCCCCGCCAGGTCACGCAGCAGTTCGGCCACCGGACCGAGGGCCGCCTCCGGGTACGGCGGGCAGTGTGCCACCGCCCAGCGCACCGGTGTCCCGTCGACGTCCGGCAGGCCGTGGCGCAGTTCGTGCAGCAGCCGGCTGCGGCCGATGCCGTCCGGGCCGACCAGGGCCACCCACCGTGGACGGTGCTCGCGGGCCGCCCGGGTGAGCTGCTCCCGCGCGGTGGCCGTCTCCCGACGCCGGCCGACCAGCGGACCGTGGTGCCGGGCCGGCCGCGGCCGGGTCGCCCCGGTGACCCGCCACACGTCGACCGGCAGCGCCTTGCCGGTGAGCGAGGCCGGGGCGAGGGCGTGCTGGTCGACCAGGCCGGCGGTGGCCCGGTGGGTGGCGGAGCAGACGACCACGCCGCCGGGCGGGGCGTACTCCTGGATGCGGGCGGCGGTGGTGAGTACCGCTCCGCTGGCCATGCCGTGACCGCCGTCGCGGGCGGCGGCCAGGTCGACCACCGCCTCGCCGGTGGCGACGCCGACCCGGACCCGCAGCGCGACGCCACCCGGCAACGCCCGCCGGTCCAGCGCGGCCTGGATCTCCAGCCCGGCCCGGACCGCCCGGTACGCGTCGAGCCCGTCGGAGGTACGCGCCCCGAACAGCGCCATCACCGCGTCGCCGACGTACTTCTCCACCGCGCCCTGCCAGCGGTGCAGCACCCCGGCGACGGTGTCGAAGTAGGCGCGCTGCACCGCCCGGACGTCCTCCGGGTCGAGCCGTTCGGTCAGCCCGGTCGAGCCGACGATGTCGGCGAAGAGCACGGTCACCGTGCGCCGTTCCTCGGGCACCGGCCAGGGCGTCGTGGTGACGTCTTCCCGACCGGTACCGACCGTGGACAGTGGCATCCCACCCACCCTTCCGCCTGCAGTGGTGCCTGACGACCTCCGGAGACTGTCACCACCGGGCTGACGGGGGATCTGCCGAACGACGTATGTCGGCGACTCGCAACCTTTAGTCGCAATGTCGACGCGAGAGGTACCACAGAGGGATCTGGCCCGTAGAAGGGCGCGGGGGCCTGTGACTAGGCTGCGGTCATGGCCAGCGATGTGGACACCGCACCGCTCGTCGGCCGAGCCGACCAGCTGGCGGCGCTGCGCGCCGCGCTCCTCGACCAGATCGGCCCCGGGCAGACCGCCGCCGTCTTCGTCAACGGGGAGAGCGGGGTGGGCAAGACCCGGCTGCTCGCCGAGGCGGCGGCGCGGCTGCGGGACGCGGGAGCGGTGGTGCTCACCGGTTCCTGCCTGGACATCGGCGACGCCTCCCCGCTGCACCCGGTGTTGCAGGCGCTGCGCCGCTTCGACGCCGACCTCGACGCCGGCCAGGCCCGCACCTCCTCGGCGGTACGCGGCCTGCTGCGCACGTTCGTCGAGGAGACCGGTGACGCGGACAGCGCCGGCGCGCTGCTGGAACGGGTCTCCCGTGGGCTGAGCCTGATCGCCGAGGGACGCCCACTGGTGCTCGTCCTGGACGACCTGCAGTGGGTGGACCGCACCACCCGGCAGTTGCTGCTCTACCTCCTCGCCGGGCTGGGCGAGCTCCAGTTGTCGGTGCTGGCGGCGGTGCGGGCCGAGTCGTTGCAGGGCGCCCACCCGCTGCGCCGGGTGCTCACCGAGCTGCGCCGGCTGCGGTCGGTGCGGGTCCTCGACCTGGCCCCGCTCGACCGGGCCGACACCGACCGGCTGGCCGCCGAGATCGTCGGCGCGCCGCTGGCCCCCGAGGCCGCCGACCAGGTCTGGCAGCGCAGCGGCGGCAACCCGTTCGTGGTCGAGGAACTCGCCCGGGACCTGCGCGACGGCCGCGACGGGCTGTCCGACACGCTGCGTGAGATCTTCCTGTCCCGGGTGGACGTGCTGCCCCGGCACGCGCACGCGGCGGTGCACGCGGTGGCCGCCGGTGTCGAGCCGGTGGAGCACTGGCTGCTGGCCGAGGTGCTGGGCCTGCCGGAGCCGGCGCTGATCGAGGCGCTGCGGGCGGCGGTCGCCCACCGGCTGCTCGTCGGCGCGGACGACGGCTACCGGTTGCGGCACCGGCTCGTCGCCGAGGTGCTGGCCCACGAACTGCTCCCGGCGGAGCGCGCCGGCCTGCACCGCCGCTACGCCGAGGCGCTCACCCGGGCCCCGGCGGAGCTGCACCAGGCCCGGCTGGCGCACCACTGGCGGCTGGCCGGCGAGCCGGGCCGGGCCCTGCCGGCGGCGATCGCCGCCGCCCGGGAGGCGGAACGGCTGCACGGCTTCGCCGAGGCGCACCGGCACTGGTCGGCGGCGTTGCAGCTCGCCTCGACCCCGGTCACCGGGCCGGTGGACGCCCCGCCGCAGGTCGACCGGGCGGTGCTGCTGGAGCAGGCCGCCGAGACGGCCCACCAGAGCGGTGAGCACGCCCGCGCGCTCTCCCTGCTGGCCGAGCTGACCGGGGGCGAGGAGCCGGGCCAGTCCTGCGGGCTGCGCATCCGCCGGGCCCGCTACCTCGCCGCCGCCGGCCGCTCCGCCCCGGCCGAGGCGGAGTACCGGGGGGTGCTGGAGTCGGCCGACTGCACCGCCCAGGAGCGGGCCACCGCCGCCGCCCGGCTGGCCGAGCTGCTGCTGCACCTGGGTCGGTACGCCGACGCCGGGCAGCGCGCCCGGGAGGCGCTGGAGTTGGCGGCGGCGGTCGACGGCAGCACCAGCGAGGTGGTGCTGGCCAGCTCCGCGCTGGGCTTCAGCGAGGCGTTCCTGGAGGACCCGGACGCCGGGCTGGCGGTGGTCCGGCAGGCCCTGCGGACCGCCGAGCGCGCCGGCGGCCCGGAGGACGTGGCCTGCGCGTACCTGCACCTGGCGGAGTTGCTGACCGGGCCGCTGAACATCCTGGAGGAGGGGGTGGTGGTGGCCCGCCGGGGCGCCGAGCGGGTCGCCGAGCTGGGCCTGGGCCGCACCTTCGAGACCCGGCTGCTGGCCATCGCCACCAACGGGTTGTTCCGGGTGGGACAGTGGGCGGAGGCGGAGAAGGTGGTCGCGGCGGCGCTGCGGCACCGCCCGTCCGGCGCCGACGCGGTCGAGCTGCTGCTGGCCCGGTGCCGGCTGTCGGTCGGGTACGGCGATGTCGAGGCGTCCGACCGGGACCTGGAGGCGGTGGCCACCATGCTGGCCGGTGGCGGTGCGCCCCGGCACGTGCTGCCGATGCTGATCCTGCGCGCCGGGTTGGCGATGTGGCAGGGCCGGCACGACGTGGCCCGGCAGGCGGTGCAGCGCGGCCTGACCGAGACCCGCTCCGACGACGTGGTGTTGCTGGGCACCCTGGCCTGGCACGGGCTGCGCGCGGAGGCGGAGGCGCACGCCAGCCGTACCGTCGCGGTGGACCACACGGCGGTGCGGCGGCTGCGCGACGCGGTCGACCGGGTGGCCCGCAAGAGCGTGACGGCGGCCGGTCCGGTCCGGCTCAACGCCGACGGCTTCCTGGCGTTGTGCACCGCCGAGCTGACCCGGCTCGACGGTCGGGGCGACCCGGACGCCTGGGCCCGGTCGGCGGCCGAGTGGGACCGCCGCCACCATCCCTACCCGGCGGCCTACTCGCGGCTGCGGCAGGCCGAGGCGCTGCTGGTCCGGCGCAGCCGCAGCGCGGCCGCCGGAAAGCTGCTGCGTGAGGCCCACGAGATGGCGTTGGGGCTGGGTGCCGTGCCGCTGACCAGCGAGATCAGGATGCTGGCCGGCCGGGCCCGGGTGGCGCTGGCCGAGCGCGCCCAGCCGGCGCGGTCCCGGCGGGCGGTCCCGGCGGAGCCGGCCAGCGACGAGTTGTCGGGGCTGACCGCCCGGGAACTCGAGGTGCTCGCCGCGGTCGCCGAGGGGCTGACCAACAAGGAGATCGGGCAGCGGCTGTTCATCAGCGAGCGGACCATCGGCGTCCACGTCTCGCACATCTTCGACAAGTTGCAGGTGCGGACCCGGGTGCAGGCCAGCGCGATCCACCTGCGCAACCGGGGCGAGTGACCATACGTACGTCACGGCCGAATACGTCGATCTACTGATGGCGGCGTTGACGGACGGTGACAGGCTGTCCACCGGAACGCAGCCGGCGCGACGCTGCCCCGACCACTGTGGAGGAGACATGACGGAACCGGTCTGGGGCCCCGTCCACGCGGACATCGTCGGCCTGCTCGCCGACCACCCGGAGGACGTGCCGGCGGTGGTCGACCACCTCACCAAGCTCCAGGACCTGCTGGTCCGGCTCCCGCCGCTGGAGCAGAGCTGCCCGCTGGCCGACTTCAACCGGCTCTACCTCACCATCACCAGCAGCGTGCTGGAAGGGCTCTACGACGACTACTTCGCCGACCCGGTCTTCCTGTCCCGGCTGGACGTGGAGTTCGCCGCCCGCTACTTCGACGCGATGCGGCTGTGGACCGAGTCGAGCCCGACCACCCCGCGCGCCTGGTCCTGCCTGTTCAAGCGGATGCGGGGTCCGGACGCCCGGCCGTTGCCGTCGGCGGCGGCGGGGGTCAACGCGCACATCAACTTCGACCTGCCGTTCGCGCTGGTGACCACGTTCGACCACCTGGAGTCGGAGCCGGTGGACGGCACCGACCAGCACCGCGACTACCTGAAGATCAACGACATCTTCGCCGACAAAATCCCGTCGTTGCGGCGCGGCTACCTGGAGCGGTGGCAGCTCCTCATCGACATGCTCAACGGTGACATCGACGACTGGTACCAGGGCGAACTGGTCGAGTACACCCGGGACGTGGCCTGGCGCAACGCGCAGAAGATCTGGCGCTGCCGGCACGACCCGCAGGCCCGCGACTGCGAGCGCACCCGGCTGGACGACAACGCCGCGGCGCTCGGCCGGTTGCTGCTCTCGCCCCTCGGGGCGTTCCTACAGTAGCCGGGACGGGGGGTCCCCGCGCGCCGGAGAAGACCGGTGCGCGGGGACGCACCCGGGGGACCAGGATGGGGCGACGACTGGACCCGGGCACTGGAGTGAGGGCCGCCCGGCCGGGTGTCGGACGCTGCGGACCGGGTACCCGCCGGTCATGCCCGTGCACCGTTCCGCGTTCCGTTTCGACCCGGCGTTCCGGGTGCCGTTGGCGCTGCTCGGCGTCCGGCCGGAGACCTGCGTGGTGGTGGTCGACGACGAGACGGTGGCGATCCGGTACGGCCCGTGGCGGCTGCGCACCGCGCGGGCGAACGTGGCCGGGGCGCGGCGGGGTGGGCCGTACCGCTGGTGGCGCGCGGTCGGGCCGCACCTGTCGCTGGCCGATCGGGGGGTGACCTTCGGCACCGGCACCACGGCCGGGGTCTGCATCCGGTTCGCCACGGCGGTGCCGGGGCTGGCCCCCGGCCGGTGGCTGCGCCATCCGGCGGCCACGGTGACCGTGGCCGACCCGGAGGCCCTGCTGGCGGCGCTGCGTGGCCCGCCGTCCGGTCGACCGCCGGCCTGACCGCCGGCCGCGCGACCCGGCCGACCAAGCGCGGGGCGGTCGGCTTCCCGGTTCCGGGGGGCGGTGCCGTGGCGACCGCCTACCGTCGGGTGCAGGGGCTACGAGGGCGGGACGGGGATGTCGGACGGGCGGGACGGGGCACGACCACGGCGTACCAGGGAGCGGCGGGGCAGCACCCCGCCCCCCGGTCACGGGCGCGCGTTGCGGGAGGCCCGCGACGCGTCCCAGGGCGAGCGGACCCGGCGGGGGCCGGTGGCGCTGCCGGACTGCGTGGAGACCCCCGGCCCGGCCGCCCCGCCCGGCGGCGCGCTGCGCCGGTGGCTGTTCGCGCACCGGGTGTCACCGCCCGGTCCGGAGGCCGAGGAGGGCAGCCAGCAGCGGCACCCCTGGTGGCAGGTGATGTGCCTGACCGGGGTCGACTACTTCTCCACCCTGTCCTACCTGCCGGGCATCGCGGCGCTGGCCGCCGGCGCGCTCTCTCCGCTGGCCACCCTGCTGATCGTGGCGCTCACCCTGTTCGGGATGCTGCCGATGTACCGGCGGGTGGCCGAGGAGAGCCCGCACGGGCAGGGGTCGGTGGCCATGCTGGAGCGGCTGTTGCCGTTCTGGCGGGGCAAGCTGTTCGTGCTGGTGCTGCTCGGCTTCGTCGCCACCTCGTGGATCATCACGATCACCCTGTCGGCGGCCGACGCCACGGTGCACCTGCTGGAGAACCCGTACCTGCCGTCGTCGTTCCCGCACGGCACGGGCGCCGCGGTGGTGGTGACGGTGCTGCTGCTGCTCGTCCTCGGCGGGGTGTTCCTGATGGGGTTCAGCGAGGCGGTGAGCGTGGCCGTCCCGCTGGTCGCGGTCTTCCTCGCGTTGAACGCGGTGATCGTGCTGGCGGCGCTGGCCGGGATCGCCGCCGACCCGGGCGCGGTGGGGGACTGGCGGGCCGCGTTGACCGCCCGTGGCTCCGGCGTCGGCGACCTGCTCGGCCCGGCGGTGCTGGCCTTCCCGCTGCTGGTCCTCGGCCTCTCCGGGTTCGAGACGGGGGTGAGCATGATGCCGCTGGTGCGCGGCGGGGGCGCGGACCGGGAGCAGCGGCTGGCCGCCCGGATCCGCAACACCCGCCGGCTGCTCACCGCCGCCGCGCTGATCATGTCGGTGTACCTGATCGCCACCACCTTCGTCACCACCGTGCTGATCCCGCCTCGGGAGTTCCAGCCGGGTGGGCAGGCCAACGGCCGGGCGCTGGCCTGGCTGGCCCACGAGCACCTCGGCGAGGGGTTCGGCACGGTCTACGACATCAGCAGCGTGCTGATCCTCTGGTTCGCCGGGGCGTCCGCCATGGCCGGCCTGATCAACATCGTGCCGCGCTACCTGCCCTCGTACGGGATGGCGCCGGAGTGGGGTCGGGCGGTCCGCCCGGTGGTGCTGGTCTACACGCTGATCAGCATCGCGATCACGGTCGCCTTCGGGGCCGACGTCAACGCCCAGGCCGGCGCGTACGCCACCGGGATCCTGGCGATGATGGTCTCCGGGGCGGTGGCGGTGACCATCGCGACGGTCCGGGCCCACCACCGGTTCGCCGCGACCGGCTTCGCGGTGCTCACCGCGGTGCTGCTCTACGCCCTGGTGGCGAACGTGGTCGAGAAGCCGGACGGGATCGCCATCTCCGGCCTGTTCATCGCCGGCATCGTCGCCGTCTCGCTGATCTCCCGGGTCACCCGCACCACCGAGCTGCGGGCCGAGCGGATCGAGTTCGACGAGCCGGCCCGGCGGTTCGTCGCCGAGTCGTTGGCCCACGACGGGCGGCTGCACCTGATCGCCAACAAGCGCGACAGCGGCTCGCTGAAGGAGTACCGGGTCAAGGAGCGGGCGCAGCGCGGCATGAACCCGGTGCCGGGCGCCGCCGACGTGCTCTTCCTGGAGATCGAGGTGGTGGATCCGTCGGAGTTCAGCCAGGTGCTGCGGGTGCACGGGGTCGAGGTGGGCGGCTACCGGGTGCTGCGGGCCGGCAGCCCGGCCGTGCCGAACGCCATCGCCGCGATCCTGCTGGCGCTGCGGGACGCCACCGGGGTCCGCCCGCACGCCCACTTCGAGTGGTCCGAGGGGAACCCGATCGCGCACCTGCTGCGCTACCTGATCCTCGGCCGGGGCGACACCCCGCCGGTGGTCCGGGAGATCATCCGCAAGAGCGAGCCGGACCCGTCCCGCCGCCCCGGCATCCACGTCGGCGGCTGACCCGGCCGTCGGCGCCGCGCCGGTCCGGCCGGTCCGGGGGTACGCGCACCGGGCCGCCCGGCGGGCCGCGCCCGTCGCTGGCGGGACCGGGCCGCGACGAACCACCACCGTTGCCCAGTCTCCTAGGACGCTCTACGGGTGGTGACCGTGGTGATCGGAGGCGGACACGACGCGGCCCGCGCCCCGAGGGTGGGCGCGGGCCGGGGCGGTGCGGTCTACTTCGACGGCTCGGGGAGCTTGCAGTCCACCTTCGGGTTGGCGCCGAGGTAGTTCAGCGGGCCGGCGACGATGGTCACCAGGATGGTGCCGGCCTCGGCGCAGTTGGTCTCATCGTTCCCGTAGTAGCCGCGCTGACCAGCGGCGATGGCGCCGATGACCAACCAGATGACGACGATGACTCCGAGTATCGAGGTGCCGCGCATGGGGGTGCCTCCCGGCTTGTGGTGTGTTCGAGGTGACGCCCATGTACCCAGCCGCCCGGAGCGGATAAACAGTGTCCCGGAACGGTCAGTACGGCGACCGGGACCCGGCCGGCGTACCGCCGCCGAAAATGCCTTGTCCCGACCACCGTCGGCCCGCCACGGTGGAGCCGATGAACGCACACCCCGACACCCCGGAGCCGGACGACCGGCCGCACCTCGACAGCACGCTGGTACGCCGCCTGGTCGCCGGCCAGTTTCCCGCCTGGGCCGATCTCCCGGTCCGTCCGCTGGCCGCCGGCGGCTGGGACAACCGCACCTTCCACCTCGGCGACGCGATGACCGTCCGGCTGCCCAGCGCGCCCGGCTACGCCGCCCAGGTCGCGAAGGAGCAGCGGTGGCTGCCGTACCTGGCGCCCCGGCTGCCGCTGCCGGTGCCCGTCCCGCTGGGTTGGGGCCGGCCGGCCGAGGGCTACCCGTTCGAGTGGTCGGTCTACCGCTGGATCGACGGCCGGCAGGCCACCCCGGAGCGGATCGCCGACCTCACCGTCTTCGCCACCGACCTGGCCGGGTTCCTGACCGCCCTGCACCGGGTCGACCCCGCCGGTGGTCCGGCCGCCGGGCCGCACACCTGCTGGCGGGGCGGGCCGCTGCGGACGTACGACGGGGAGATCCGGGCGGTGATCGCCCGGTCGGCCGGCCGGTTTCCGGTCGACCCGGTCACCCGGATCTGGGCGGCGGCGCTGACCAGCACCTGGTCCGGTCCACCGGTCTGGTTCCACGGGGACGTCGCCTTCGGCAACCTGCTGGTCCGGGACGGCCGGCTGGCCGCCGTGATCGACTTCGGCGTCTGCGGGGTGGGCGACCCGGCCTGCGACCTGACGATCGCCTGGACGCTGCTCGACACCCCGGCCCGGACGGCGTTCCGGGCCGCGCTCGGCGTCGACGCCGGGACGTGGGCCCGGGCGCGGGGCTGGGCGCTGTGGAAGGCGCTGATCACCCTCGACAACCCCGACCCGGCGCGTGCGGCGGAAGCCACCACACCCTCACCGCGATCCTGGCCGAGTACGACGACCGCCCCCGGGCCGCCACCGTGCCCGGTTGACCCGGCACCGAACCACCTCGGCCGCCGGGACCGCACGGGCCGGTCGCTGGAGAAAGGATGGTCCGGGCCATCCGGTTCCCGGCGGTAGAGTTCGGGGCGGGCCACGAGCGGGCAACCCGGGGAGGCGCGCGATGTCCACCCTCGACCACGTCGTACTCGACCTGCCGTTCCGTGGCACCTGGCGGGCGCGCAACAGCCCCGCGCGGCGGGTGCCGAGTCACGGCACCCACCTGTTCGCCACGACGTACGCGATGGACTTCGTCGCCGTCCGGGGGCGACGTACGGCGACCACGCGGGACTGGCGCACGCTGGTGTCCACCGAGCCGGCGGAGCGGTTCTTCGCGTTCGGTCAGCCGATCCTCGCGCCCGCCGCCGGCCGGGTCCTGTCGGTCCACGACGGCGAGGTGGACCACCTGGCGCGGCGGTCGCCGCTCGCGCTGCTGCCCTACGCGCTGACCCAGGCGGCCCGGGTCCGCCGGGGCGCGGGCGCCATCGCGGGCAACCACGTGATCCTCGAACTGGCGGATCGTGGCGGGTTCGTCGTGCTCGCCCACCTGCGCGCCGGTTCGATCCGGGTGGACGTGGGCGAGTCGGTGCCGGCCGGCCGGGAGTTGGCCGCCTGCGGCAACTCGGGCAACTCCACCCAGCCGCACCTGCACCTCCAGGTCATGGATGCCGCGGACCCGTTCACCGCGCGGGGCGTACCGATGTCCTTCCGGGACTACCGGGTGTGGCCTCGATCCGGCGGGCCGCCGGTCGCGGTCGCGCGGGGCGTCCCGGGCGAGTCGGAGGTCGTGGAACCGGCGTGACGCCAGCGACGGGCGAAGCGTCGGGCCGTTCCAGACGGTCTGATGCCGCTGGCCGGTCGGGCGGGTGGCAGCGGCTGGCGGGATGCCGTGGCCGCCGTCGGTGGATCCTGGCGTCGGCGTCAGCCCACGCGGGCGGCGGCCACCTGCGAAGCGGTATGCCACGGTGTCATGTTTATGCCGCAGTGGCATACCGGTGCCGGGCAATGTTGTCCACGGGCAGGCGGCCGTGCCGTCGTCCGGTACCGCCACGACATGCGCGAGGGCCGGTGGGTGCGCCTGCTGGCACGCCCACCGGCCCTCGTGGCCGGGTCAGCCCTGGCTGTCGCTGCCGGTCGACGTCGGCAGCACCTGCTCGGCCTCGGCACCCGCGCCGGCCAGCACCTTCGCCTGCTGCGGCCAGGTGGCCAGGCTCGGGGTGGCGCGCAGCCCGGCGGCCCGGATGGTCTCCCGCAGGCCCGCCTCGTCCAGGTCGGCGAGCTGCCGGTAGGTGCGGATGCCGGCGGCCTGGAGCGCGGCGGCCATCTTCGGGCCGACGCCCTGGATCCGGCGGAAGTCGTCCGCCGTCTCGTCCGGTCCGGCCGTGGGCGCGGCGTCCTCGACCGAGGCGCGCTGCGTCGGGACCACCGGGGCGGCGGCGGCCGGAGCGGCCTCGGCGGGGGCGGCCTCGGTCGGAGCGACTTCGGCCGGAGCGGCGTCGGGGGTGGCCTCGGTCGGGACGGCCTCGGTCGGCGGCAGTTCCGCGTCGACCGTGGGGGTGTCCTCCTCGACGGCCGGGCGGGGGGCGGGGACCGGGGAGGTGAGCTCGTCGGCGGCGACCGGCTCGGCGACCGGGGCCACGGTGGCCTCGTCGGCCGGCGTGGACCGGTCGGCGTCGTCCGGCGTGGTGGGGCCGTCGGCCGGGGCGTCCCCGGTGGGCAGGGCGGTGTGGCTGGCGGCCAGCGACGCGGCGGCCGGCGGGGTCTCCAGGTCGTGCGCGGTCGGCTCGTCCACGACGGCGACGGGGACCGGGGTGGCGTCGACGGTGGCGGCCGGTCGCGGGGTGTCGACGGTGGCGGCGGCCTGCTCCTCGGTGGAGAGCCCGACGACCGGGTCGCCCGCCACGATGGACGGCGCGGCGTCCGGCGTCCGCCGCCCGCGCAGCAGCCAGCCTCCGGCCAGGCCCACCAGCAGCGCCAGGATCACGATCAGCCATTGCCCGAATGTCGACGGCATGGCAACCTCCCTCATGCGTACGTCGTTGAAGTCGCGAAGAAAACCCGCCGCAGCTTCGCACACGCGATTGTCGGGCGACAGGGAGGACCGCCCCTCGTTGCGCAGGTGGAATGCCCGGTGTCGGGCGGTGGTGGCGGGATGACCGACGGTACGCCGCACCGCACCGCCAGCGCGACCGGCCCGGCCAGGTCAGCGCAGCGCCCCCGGTGCCGGCGCGTCGGAGGCGTCCCAGCTGTAGAAGCAGCCGGTTATCGCGTCGCGCGGCGATCGCCAGGTCGGCAGGTACGGCGTGGTGTGCGCCGACAGCCGCTCGTTGACCTGGCGGTACTGCGGGTGGTTGCGGGCGTCGGCCAGGGCGTCGGCGTCCACGTCGGTGGTCTCCATCAGGTGGACGCACAGGTCGTGCAGGCGGTACAGGGACCGGTGGCGGAGCCCGGTCAGGCCGGGTAGTTCGGTCGCGTCGGACTCGGCGAAGATCTGGGCGACCCGCCCCTCCGCGCCGGGCATGATCCTGCTGACGATCACTAGACGGCTCATCGGACCCCTCTCGCCGGGTGGTGCTCCCCGATCCGGTCGAGGGGCCACCGTGTGTGTCCACCCTGGCGGCGGCGCTGTCACCTCACCGTCACGCGGTCCACCCGGGCCGTGACGGCGACCCGCCCGTCGGACCCGGATCGGGTCGGGCCGCCGGCCGGGGTGCGGTCCGGGGCTGCCGGTCGCGGGTGGGCGCGGGCGCTCCGTCGCCCCGGGCGGGCACCGGCGGGCCGCCGTTGCGCGGTGGCGGGGCCGGTCGCCGGGTGGCCCGGCGGATCGGGCCGAGGGTCTCGGCGACCAGGGCGCACATCGCCGGGGACGGCTCCAGCCGCAGTTCCCGCATGAGCAGGTCGCGGTAGACGTAGAAGGCGTGCACCGCCTCGAAGGCGTTGCCCTCGGCGAGGTGGATGCGTACCACCAGCCGGTGCGGCGTCTCGCGCAGCGGCTCGGCGGCCATCGCCTCCAGGGCGGCCTGCAACGCCTCGCCGTGCCGGCCGGCGTCGAGGTGGTCGACGGCGAGCTGTTCCAGCATGTGCAGCCGGAGTTGGCGCAGCCGTTCCCGGTCCAGCAGCACCCAGTCGTCGTACCAGCCGGGGAGCAGGTCCCGGCTGCCGGCGGCGAGCGCCTCGGCGGCAGTGCGCGGGTCGCCGCCGTCGCGGACCCGTCCGGCGGTGGCGACCAGGTCGTCCACGTCGAGCCGGACCGTCGGGTCGAGCCGTACGGTGTCGCCGCTGGCCAGCAGCGGGCAGCAGGGGTCCTGGCGCAGCCGCCACAGGGCGGTGCGCAGCGAGGACAGCGCCCGTTCCTCGGGGACGTCCGGCCAGAGCAGCCCGGCCAGGTTGCTGCGGGTGGCGCCGGGGCGCAGCCCGATCAGGGCGATCACCCGTTGCAGCCCGCGCGGGACCACCACCGGCCGGTCGCCGTGCAGCAGCCGGAAGCCGCCGAGCAGGTGCAGGCGGACCGGGGGGCCGTCCGGCGCGTCGCTGGTCGGCGTGCTGGCATGACCGGTCACGGGCGTACCCCCTGCACGGGAAACCTGGTCCAGATCCGCCGGTGTCCCGGCGCGGTCGCCCCGGGACGCCACTGTCGGAGTCGCTCCCGCCACGGCGTCGGCGTCTGATCGCCGCGCCCCGTCGGACTGGCCGGCACGAACACTACCAACGTGATTACTCTCGGTCAACGGATGTGTGGGTATCGTGATCGGCCTGTGCTTTGAGCACATCGACCCTGAACTGCGAACAGTCATCGCAACGGACAGCCGGTACATAGCTGATACACAGCCTGCGTCAACGCACCGTCACCGCCTGCCGGGGGCTGTGGGCGGCTGTGAGTGACGCCCCGGTGACGTGTCCGGCCGGATGGTGGCGGCAACCGACCGGGGTGAGCCGCCCGGCGGGGACACGCCGTGGGGAGGCCGCACACATGGACCGTTCGCTCATCGTCGCGAGGGTCGTCCCGACCGTCGGGCGGCGGGTGGCATGACCACCGCCGCCGACGAGCAGCTCTGGTTCCGCTGCCCCGGCTGCGCCTCGCTGCTCTACCGCAAGCGGCTGCGCCGCAACCTGGACGTCTGCCCGGAGTGCGGGACGCACTCCCGGCTCACCGCCCCGGAACGGCTGCGCCAACTGGTCGACCCGGACAGCTTCACCGCACTGCCCGGCGGGGTGGCGGAGGTGGATCCGATCGGTTTCGTGGACACCCTGCCGTACCCGCACCGGCTCAGCGCCGCCCGGACCGGCAGCGGCCTCGACGAGGCGGTGCTCTGCGGCACCGGCCGGATCGGCGGCCACCGGCTGGCGCTGGCGGTGATGGACTTCCGGTTCCTCGGCGGCAGCCTGGGCTGTGTGGTCGGCGAGCTGGTCACCCGGACCGCGGAACGGGCCCTCGCCGACGGGACCCCGCTGCTGGTGGTCACCGCCTCCGGCGGCGCCCGGATACCGGAGGGGACGCTGTCGCTGATGCAGCTCGCCACGGTCAGCCAGGCCGTCGCCGGGCTGCGCGAGGCGGGTCTGCTCACGGTCAGCGTCGTCACCGACCCCACGTACGGCGGGGTGGCCGCCTCCTTCGCCACCAACACCGACCTGGTGCTCGCCGAGAGCGGGGCCCGGATGGGCTTCGCCGGCCCCCGGGTGATCCGGCAGGTCACCGGCCGGCACCTGCCCGAGGGCTTCCAGACCGCGGAGTTCCTGCTCCGCCACGGGCAGGTGGACATGGTGGTGCCCCGGCGGGCGCTGCGCGGCCGGCTGGCGGCGCTGCTCGCCGCGGCGGCCGGCGGGCGGGCCCGGCTCGCCCGGACCCGGGTGGCCCGGCGGGAGCCGGTGCGGGCCGGGCCCCGACCGGCGGCCGGGCCGGAACCGGCGGCGCTGGCCGCCGACCCGTGGGACACCGTGCGGGCCGCCCGGCACCCCGGCCGGCCCACCACCCTGGACTATCTCGACGGCGCCTTCGACGGCTTCGTCGAGCTGCACGGCGACCGGCTCGGCGCGGACTGCCCGGCGGTGGTCGGTGGGCTGGCCCGGCTGGACGGCCGGCCGGTGATGGTGGTCGGTCACCAGAAGGGACACACCACCGCCGAGCTGGTCGCCCGCAACTTCGGCATGGCCAGCCCGGCCGGTCACCGCAAGGCGCTGCGGCTGGTCCGGCTGGCCGCCCGGCTCGGCCTGCCGGTGGTGACCCTGGTGGACACCCCGGGCGCCGACCCCGGCGTCGGTGCGGAGGAACAGGGGCAGGCGGCGGCCATCGCGGAGAACATCCTCGCGTTCAGCGTGCTGCCCACCCCGGTGGTCGCGGTGGTCACCGGCGAGGGCGGCAGTGGCGGGGCGCTGGCGCTGGCCGTCGCCGACCGGGTGCTGATGCTGCGCCAGGCGGTCTACTCGGTGATCAGCCCGGAGGGCTGCGCCGCCTTCCTCTGGCCGGACAGCGCGTCCGCGCCACGGGCCGCCCGCGCGTTGCGGCTGACCGCGCCGGACCTGTGCCGCCTCGGCGTGGCCGACGAGATCGTCGACGAACCGTCCGGCGGCGCGCAGGCCGACCCGCCGGCGCAGGCGCTGCTGCTGCGCCGGGCGCTGGTGGCGAACCTGACCCCGCTGCTGGACGTGCCGCCGGTCACCCTGGTCCGCCGGCGTCGGGCCCGGTTCCGCCGCTTCGGCGCGGCCCGTACCGGCTCCGGGCCCGCCGCGCCCCACCACCGCCGCGCCGACGGCACCGACCCGTCCTGACCGCAACCGAGGAGACCCGAGATGACCGTCACCCACGGCCAGCCGCTCACCACCGAGATCACCGACATCCTGGTGACGCACTGCGGCCTGGACGCCGCCGCCGCGGCCCGCGCGCCCGCCGCCACCCTGGAGGAGTTGGGCATGGACTCGTTGGCCCTGCTGGAACTCTCCGCCGTGGTGGCCGACCGCTGGCAGGTCCGCCTCCCCGAACAGGCCGGGCAGCTCAGCATCGCCGACGTCGCCGACCTGGTGGCCCGCCGCGCCGACCCGCCCGGACACACCGAGAACAGCATCGTCATCGCCGCGCCGCTGCCGCTGGTCTGGTCGACGACCAACGACGTGGCCCGGTGGACCGACCTGTTCACCGAGTACGCCGTGGTGGAGATCCTGCACCGCGACGGCGACACGGTGCGCTTCCGGCTCACCATGCACCCCGACGAGAACGGGACCTCGTGGAGCTGGGTCAGCGAACGCACCGTCGACCCGCAGACCCGGCAGGTGCGGGCCCGGCGGGTGGAGACCGGCCCGTTCGAGTACATGCGGATCCACTGGTACTACGACACCGAACCGGAGGGCACCCGGATGACCTGGGTGCAGGACTTCGCGATGAAGCCCACCGCCCCGGTGGACAACGCCGGCATGACCGAGCGGATCAACGCCAACAGCAGGGTGCAGCTCGCCGTCATCAAGGAACGGATCGAGCGGGCGTACGAGGGAGGCCGCGATGAGTGAGTTCACCACCGGCCTGGTGGCCGCCCGGGACGTACCGGCCGACCGGCGGCGCGGCGGGGAGCTGCGGGTGCTGCTGGGCCCGCGTACGGTCGGCAGCACGTCCGGGTTCATGGGCGTCGTGACGCTGGCCCCCGGCGAGCGGATCGCCGAGCACTACCACCCGTACAGTGAGGAGTTCCTCTACCTCGCCCGGGGCACCATCACCGTCGACCTGGACGACGAGCCGGTGCCGCTGGCCGCCGGGGAGGCGCTCTTCGTGCCCCGCAACGTCCGGCACCGGCTGCGCAACACCGGCGACGCCGCCGCCGAGGTGGTCTTCCACCTGGGCCCGCTCGCCCCCCGCCCGGAACTCGGCCACGTCGACACCGAACTGGTCGAGCAGCGGGGCGCGTCGTGACCGGGCGCCGCACGGTGGTGACCGGGGTCGGGGTGGTCGCTCCGGGCGGCGCCACCCGGGACCGGTTCTGGAAGACCATCACCGAGGGGCGGACGGCCACCCGGCGGATCAGCTTCTTCGACCCGTCCCCGTTCCGTTCGCAGATCGCCGCCGAGTGCGACTTCGACCCGGACGCCGCCGGCCTCACCCCGGCCGACCGGCAGCGCTCCGACCGGTACGTGCAGTTCGCCCTGGCCTGCGCCGCCGAGGCGCTCGCCGACAGCGGGCTCGACCTGACCGACGCCGACCGCGACGTCACCGGCGTGGTGCTGGGCACCGCGGTCGGCGGCACGATGGCGCTGGAGCAGGAGTACGTCCGGGTCAGCGACTCCGGCCGGCACTGGCTGGTGGACCACTCCCTCGGCGGGCCGTACCTCTACCAGGCCCTGGTGCCGAGCAGCCTCGCCGCCGACGTGGCCTGCCGGCACGGGCTGCGTGGCCCGGCGCAGGTGATCTCCACCGGTTGCACCTCCGGCATCGACGCCATCGGGTACGCCCACCAGCTCGTCGCCGACGGTGAGGCCGACGTCGTGCTGGCCGGCGCCGCCGACTCGCCGATCTCCCCGGTCACCGTCGCCTCCTTCGACGCGATCCGGGCGACCAGCCCGGACAACGACGACCCGGCGCACGCCTCCCGGCCCTTCGACGCCGACCGGCAGGGCTTCGTGCTCGCCGAGGGGGCCGCGGTGCTGGTGCTGGAGGAGTGGGAGCACGCCCGGCGGCGCGGCGCGCACGTCTACTGCGAGGTGGCCGGGTACGCCAGCCGCAGCAACGGCTTCCACATGACCGGGCTGCGGCCCGACGGGGTGGAGATGGGGCTGGCCATCGGCGCCGCCCTGCGGCAGGCCCGGCTCAACGCCTCGGACGTCTCCTACATCAGCGCGCACGGCTCCGGCACCCGGCAGAACGACCGGCACGAGACGGCGGCGTTCAAGCGGGCGCTGGGCGAGGCGGCGTACCGGGTGCCGGTCAGCTCGATCAAGTCGATGGTCGGGCACTCGCTGGGCGCGATCGGCTCGATCGAGATGGCCGCCTGCGCCCTGGCCATCGAGTACGGGGTGGTCCCGCCGACGGCCAACTGGACCACCCGGGACCCGGAGTGCGACCTGGACTACGTGCCGAACACCGCCCGGGACACCCCGGTGGACGTGGCGCTCTCGGTGGGCAGCGGCTTCGGCGGCTTCCAGTCCGCGATGCTGTTCCGCCGGCTGGCGGTGGCCGGGTGACCGCCCGGGACGGGGCTTCCGGGGCCGGCGACCCGGCCGGTGAACCGCCGACCGTGCGGGCGGTGGTCACCGGGATCGGGGTGGTCGCCCCCAGCGGCATCGGTGTCGACGCGCACTGGCGCACCGTCGCCGACGGCACCCGGCGCACCGGGCCGATCACCCTGTTCGACCCGGCCGGCTACCCCACCCGGGTCGCCGGTGAGGTCACCGGCTTCGACCCGACCGGGTACGCCGACGCCCGGCAACTCGTACAGACCGACCGGTGGACCCACCTCGGCTTCGCCGCCACCCGGCTGGCGCTGGCCGACGCCGGGCTGCCCGAACGGGCCCCCGACCCGTACGGCTGGGCGGTCACCCTGGCCAGTTCGTCCGGGGGGAACCTGTTCGGGCAGCGGGAGCTGCAACGGCTCTGGGGCGGGCCGACCCGCAGCGTCGGGGCGTACCAGTCGATCGCCTGGTTCTACGCGGCCAGCGTCGGGCAGCTCTCCATCCACCACCAGTTCAAGGGGCCGTCCGGGGTGCTGGTCGCCGAGGCCGCCGGTGGGCTGGACAGCCTGGCGCACGCGGTGCGCACCGTACGCCGGGGCACGCCGGTGGTGATCGCCGGGGCGACCGAGTGCCCGCTGAGCCCGTACGCGCTGGCCTGCCAGCTCCGCTCCGGGCTGCTCAGCGACGTCGCCGACCCGGCGGCGGCGTACCGGCCGTTCGACCGGGCCGCCGGGGGGTACGTGCCGGCCGAGGGCGGCGCGGTCTTCGTGGTGGAGGAGTTGGGCCACGCGCTGGCCCGGGGTGCCCGGGTCTACGGGGAGGTGACCGGTTGGGGGGCCACCCACGACGCCGTGCACACCGGCCCGGACACCGCCGGCGACCCGGTGACGTACGCCCGGGCGATGCGGCTGGCGCTGCGGCGGTCCGGGGTCACCTCCGACGAGGTGGACCTGGTGGTCCCCGACGCGCTCGGTGTGCCCCGCTACGACCGCAGCGAGGCGGCGGCGCTGCGGACGGTCTTCGGCGACCGGCCGCCGCCGGTGAGCACCCACAAGTCGCTGACCGGCCGGGCCCACCAGGGCGGGTCGGCGCTGGACGTGGCCACCGCGCTGCTCGCCTTCCACCACGACACGCTGCCCGCCTCGGCCGGTCCGGCGGACCCGGCCCCCGGCTGTGAGCTGGATTTCCTGCGTGCTCCCCGGCAGCCGCGCAGTCGGGTGGCGCTGGTCTGCGCGCGCGGCTTCGACGGGTTCAACAGCGCGCTGGTGCTGCGCGGGGCGCCACCGGCGCCGCGGGGCGCGGCGGACTGAGCGGCACCGCCCCCACGACGAGCCACATCCCGGCAACCTGATCCCCACCCCGGCGGGCCTGCGCCCGGTCGCCGGGGTCCCGGTGCGGCCGACCCCGCCGGAGCGGGACCGGTGGCCGCTCACCGGCGGCGGCGCCGCCGACGACGTGTCGCCCGGCGACGGCGCCGCCGACGTGTCGCCCGGCGACCCCGACGTCGCCCGGAGGCACCTGCCCGGCCACCTGACCTGACCAGCCGGTCCGTTCCGACCCGGCCCCCAGATGGGGTGATCCATATCGGACGTCAGGGCACAGTGGAACGGCCGGCGATGTCGCGGAGCCGGCGTACGCGCCCGATCCTGCCCGGCCGATCGAGCGGCGGCAATCCGGCCAGCCGCTCTTTATGATCTAGCCATTTGCATCTAGCTATGGTCTTCCGGGCGTCGTAGGGTTCCGTCAGCACCCCAAAAGACGCGACTTATGGGCGGTTTCCGCCCTATTTGATGCTGGACGGTGGACGGCGATGACCTTGAATCGTCCGACGGAAGATCCTGTGGCGCAAGACCCTGGTTGGGTGGACGACGTGTTGTTCGCCGGCCACCCGACCGACGTGTGTCTCCGGCTGCCCGAGCCGGTGCGACGGGACACCCTGCACCGGCTGGTCACCGAGGCGCAGACCCGGCTGACGGCTGCCGGGCTGCGCCCCGGCGGGGCTGCCGCGCTCCGGCTGCCACCCTCGCTGGCGTACGTGGTGAACCTGCTCGCCACCTGGCGCAGCGGCGCCCAGGCGATCCTGCTCGACCACCGGCTCACCGACCACGAGGTCGACCGGGCACTGGAACGGCTCACCCCACAGGTGGTCGTCGCCCCGGTCCGCACCGGCGGCGGCGCGCTGCGGGTCTTCGTCGACGTCACCGAGGGCATCACCCCGTACGCCGACCGCCCGGCGGTCAGCGGGCACGCCGTGATCCAGCTCAGCTCGGGCTCCACCGGACCGTCCAAGGTGATCGGACGCACCGCCGCCGACCTGGTCGCCGAGGTGCACCGCTACACCCGGATCGACGGGGTGGCGCTGCCCGGCGAGCGGCTCATCCTGCTGCCGTCCATGGTGCACGTGCTCGGCCTGGTCGGCGGGCTGCTCTACGGCCTGCACGCCGGAGTCGAGCTGGTCCCGCCGGAGCGCCTCGGTGGCGACGCGGTGCTGGCCGCGATCGCCGCCCAGGACACCCCGGCCACCGTGCTCGGCGTGCCCTTCCACATCGGACTGCTCGCCTCCACCCGGTCCGACGGCCCACTGCCCCAGTTCAGGCGGATGACCACCGGCGGGGAGCTGGTCCCGCCGGCCGTCGCCCAGGCGTTCGCCGACCGGTTCGGCGTCCCGCTGGGCAACATGTACGGGATGACCGAGGTCGGGGTGATCGGCACCGACCTGCACGGCCGGCACCGACCGTCCATCACGCCGGCCCCCGGCATCGAGGTCCGCGAGTCCGCCGGCGAACTCCTGATCGGCTGCCCGGCCTCCCCGTACGTCGGGCTCAGCGACCCCACCCGGTGGTCGGACGGCTGGCTGCACACCCGCGACGCCGGCCTCGTCGATCCGGCCACGGGCCTGGTCACCATCCGGGGCCGGCTCGACTCCCAGGTCTCCGTCGGCGGCCTGAAGGTCGACCTCACCGAGGTCGAGGCCACCCTCGCCGCGCTGCCCGGGGTGGGTGCGGCGGTGGTGGTCTACGACGACGGCATCACCGCGTACGTGCAGCCCGACGGCCCGCTGTCCGAGGAGCTGCTGGACAAGCTGCTCGCCGAACGGCTGGCCGGCTTCAAGCGCCCCCGCGTCCTGCACCTGGTCGCGCAGTTGCCCCGCACCACCACCGGCAAGCTGGTCCGTTCGGTGGCCGCGTTGCGGACGGCGGCGCCGTGACCGGTCCGCTCGGCCCCGCCCCCCGGTCGGTCCGCGACGACCACCCCGACCTCCCGCTCCGGCCGGCCGAGCAGCGTGCTCCCCACCCGCCGCAGCCCTCGCGTCACCGCCGGCCGACCGCCGGTGGTCCGCCCGAACCGCACGTGCACGGTGTCCCGACCGGGCACCGCTAGCTCGCCCACCGAGAGAGGTTACCGCCATGCGAGACGAGGTCCGCACCTTCGTCATCGAGCAACTCCAGGACATGAACTACGACGTCGAGGGGATCGACGACGAGACCACCCTCGGCCCCTCCGGGGTGGACCTGGAGTCCCTCGCCCTGTCCGACCTGTCCGTCCGCGTGGAGGACCGGTACGGCCTGAGGTTCGCCGACGACGAGTCGGAGAAGCTGGCGCTGATGACGGTGGGGGAGTTCACCACCATGGTCGCCGACCGGGTCGCCGGGGCGACCAGCGACCACCGCTGATGTCCGGTCAGCCCGACCTGGGGCGAGCTGACCTGGTGAGCATGCTCGCCGAACTGACCGCGAAACCCGTCGACCAGGTGCCGCACCGGGTCGGCTCGATGGAACTCGCCTGGCTGGTGCACCTCGTCGAACAACGCTTCGGCGCCCGGATGGACCTCACCGACGACCAGCTCGCCGGCATCCGCACCGTCGACGACGCCCTGACGGTGTTCCAGACCTCCCTGACCTCCTCCGCCGATGGTTGAGCGGGAACCCGTAGCGATCTCCGGCACGTACGCGGTCAGCGCCTTCGGCAGGGGCGCGGACGCGCTGCTGGCCGGGGTCCTGGCCGGCGTCCCGGCGTTCCGGCCGGTCCGCCGCTTCGACACCGCCGGCCGCCGGGTGACCGTCGCGGCGACCCTGCCCGACGTGGCGACCCTGCCGGACGAGCTGGCCGACGCCGTCGACGCCGCCTGCCGGGCGGCCGGGCTGGACCGGGCCGGGCGGGCGGAGTCCGCCCTGTTCCTCGCCACCCACGGCGGTCCGGCCACGCTGCCCGGCCGGTTCACCGACGACCGGCCGGCACCCGGTGTCGACGACCCGTGGTGGGCCGCCGGCGAGCGGGCCGGGGCCGACGGCGGCCCGGCCTGGCCGGAGCTGCCGGCGTTGGCTGGGCGGCTGGCCCGACGGTGCGGCCTCGACGGCCCGACCCGGGTCTACACCACCGCCTGCGTCTCGGCGAGCAGCGCGGTGGCCGACGCCGCCGCGACGATCCTGCGCGGCGACCGGGAACGGGTCGTGGTGGCCGCCGGATACCTGGTGGAGCCGGACCAGTTCGCGCTCTTCGACGCCGGCCGGGCGCTCGCCGCCGACGGTGCGGTCCGCCCGTTCAGCACCGGGCGGCAGGGCCTGCTGCTCGGCGACGGGGTGGCCGCGGTGGTGCTGGAGTCCGCCGGGGCGCTCCGCCGCCGGGGCGGCACGCCGGTGGCGACCCTGCCCGGCTGGGGCCGGGCGGGCGACGCGTACCACCCGTGCCAGCCCGACCCGCAGGGCCGGGGGCTGGCCCGCGCGGTCGGTGCCGCGCTACGCCGGGCCGGGCTGCCCGCCGGGGCGGTCGGCTACGTCAACGCCAACGCCACCGGCACCGGGTTCAGCGACGCCTCCGAGGCGGCGGCGTTGCGGCTGGCCCTCGGCGAGCGGGCCGGGCAGGTGCCGGTCAGCTCCACCAAGGCGCTGCACGGGCACGCGCTGGAAGCCTCCGGGCTGCTCGAACTGGTGCTCACCGTGGCGGCCCTGCGGCACGGGAAACTGCCGGTCAACGCCGGCTGGCTCGGCCCCGACGCGGCCTGCCCGCTGGACGTGGTGACCGACGCGCCCCGGCCGGTGTCCGGCCGGTACGCGCTCAGCCTCAACGCCGCCTTCGGCGGCGCGAACACCGCACTGCTGGTGGGTGCGCCGTGACCGGCACGCGCGGCCCGGGGCACGGGATCGTCCCGGGCCGCCCGGCCGGCCACGGCGCGATCCGGGTGCTGGCGCAGGCGCGCTGGCCGGAGACCGGGGACTCGGCGCCGCCGCCGCTGCCCGGGTTCGTGCACTCGCCGTTCGCACCCCTGGTGGCGGCGGTCGCCGGGCGCTGCCTGGAGCGGCGGGAGCGGCCGGCCCCGGCCGGCACCCGGTGCGCGGTGCTGCTGGTCAGCGCCGCCGGTGACCGGCCCAGCGCCGACCACGTCCGGGCCGCCGTCGCCGCCGGTGGCCGGATCGGGCCGCTGTTCTTCTTCCAGTCGGTGCCGAACAGCGTCGCCGGGCACGTCGCCGCGCGCTGGGGGCTGGACGGCCCGGTGGTGTGCCTGAGCCCGACCGGCGACCCGCGCGCCGACGCCACCGCCGAGGCGGAACTGCTGCTGCACGACGGCGACGCCGACGAGGCGTTGCTGGTCCTGATCGAAGAGGCACCCGACGGTACGCCCACCGGGGCGGTCGCGGTGCTGCTGGGGGGAGGAGACAGTCAATGAGGACGAAGGGACTGCGGGGCGCGCTGGCCGCCGACCCGGACCTCGGTGCCGGGAACGTGCTCGCCCGGGTGCTGGCGCACGGGGCGGACCCGCAGGGACCGGGCCTGACCTTCGACACCCCGGTCGACGGGCACCCGGCCGAGCACCCGCTCACCCTGGGGCAGCTCGACGAGCGGGTCGCCGCCCGGGCGGCCTGGCTGCACGCACGCGGCGTCAAGCCCCGCGACCCGGTCGCCGTCTGGGCCACCGCCGCCGCCGACATGGTGCTCAGCTTCCTGGCGTTGACCCGGCTCGGCGCGATCCCCGCGCTGATGAACGGCAAGCTGCGTCCGGAGATCGCCGCCGAGTACATCCGCCGGCTGCGCGGCGCCGGGGTGCTCGCCGACGCCGCGCACACCGAGCTGCTGGCCGGCCACGACCTGGGCGCGCCGCTGCTGGGCACCCCCGAGCAGGCCGGCGCGGGCGACCCGGCCGACGCCCCCGCCCACTACCGGCACCATCCGGAAGACCCGATCGTGATCACCCACACCTCCGGCACCACCGGGGTGCCGAAGGCGGTGCTGCACTCGCACGCCAGCCTCTTCGCCGCCACCCGGCACCTGCTGTCCATGCCGCAGGCGCAGGGCACCAGGCGGATCCTCAACGCGCTGCCCGCCCCGCACACCGCGACCGTGCTCATGGTCAACCAGGCGCTGGGCAACCGGGCGGCGATGTTCCTCCTGTCCGAGCAGGGCGGCGAGCGGGTGCTCGACGCCATCCAGCGGTGGCGGCCGGACGGCGTCTTCGGGTTCTCGGTGACCTGGGCGGAGCTGGCCCGGTTCGACCTGACCGGGTACGACCTGGAGTCGGTGCGGCTGTGGTTCAACACCGGGGACTGCTCGCACGAGCCGCACGTACGCCGCCTCGTCGCGGTCGGCTCCCGGGACGTGGTGACCCGGCAGGGGATCACCCGGGTCGCCGGCTCGGTCTTCATCGACGGGCTCGGCTCCAGCGAGATGGGACACTCGATGTTCCACATCACGCACACCGTCGACACCGACCGGTACGGCCGCTGCGTCGGTCGCCCGTACCGGTTCGCCACCGTGGCGGTGCTCGACGCCGAGGGCCACGAACTGCCGCCGGGCCAGGTCGGCTTCCTCGGCATCGACTCGCCGTCGCTGTTCCGGGGCTACTGGAACGACTCGGTCACCAGCTACCGGTTCCGGCTGCGCGGCTGGTACCTCACCGGCGACCTGGTGTACGCCGACGACGAGGGCCGCTACTACCACCTGGACCGGGCGGTGGACTCGGTCGCGCTGCCCGACGGCCGGCGCTTCTTCACCGCCCTGTCCGAGGAGCGGATCCTGGCCGCCTGCCCCGACGTCACCGACTGCACCGTGGTGATCGTCGCCGACGGCGACCAGGTCACCACCGACGTGCTGCTGGAGTTGGCCGCCGGGGCCGACTCGGCGGCCGACCGCACCGGGGCGATCCGCGCCGCGCTCGGGCCGGACGTCGGCGCGACCCTGCGCCGGGTGGTGCCGGTGCGCTCCGACGACATCCCGGTCACCGTGACCGGCAAGGTCCGCAAGGTGGCGCTGCGCGAGCGTTATCTCACCGAGTCCTCGTCATGACCGTCGTGATCACCGGGATGGGGCTGTTCAGCCCCGTCGGGCGGGGGGTGGAGGCCACCTTCGACGCGTTGACCGGCGGGAAGTCCGGGTTGACCCGGCCGCCCGAGGGGCACCCTGCCCGGGATTCGCTGGAGGCCGCCGGGGTGCTGCCGCCGATCGACCCGCGCACCGTCGCCACCGGCCCGGAGACGAAGGTGCTCGACCGGATCGTGGTGCTGGCCCTGCTCACCGCCGCCGACGCGCTCGCCGACGCGGGGATCGAGGTGGGTCGGGACGTCGACCCGACGCGGATCGGCGTGATCGTCGGCGGGGTGGGCGGGATGTCCACCCTGGAGAGCCAGGTGATCGCCCGCGCCGCCCGGGGCCGGGCCGCGGTCAGCCCGTACCTGCTGACCGGGATCCTGCCGAACATGGCCTCGGCGCGGATCGCCATCAGCCACGGCATCCGCGGTTACAGCTCCGCCGTCGGCACGGCGTGCGCCTCCGGCGCCCAGTCGGTCGCCGACGCGGCCCGGCTGATCCGGGCCGGGGAGGCCGACGTGGTGCTCTGCGGGGCCAGCGAGGCGCCGCTCTTCCCGACCTTCGCCGACACCTTCGGCAACGCCCGCGCCCTCGCCCGGGGCTGGGCCGACCCGACCGAGGCCAGCCGGCCGTTCGACCGGCGGCGCAACGGCTTCGTCCTCGCCGAGGGGGCCGCGCTGCTGGTGCTGGAGCGCGCCGAGCACGCCGCCGCCCGGGGTGCCCGGACGTACGCGGAGCTGGCCGGTTACGGGACGACCACCGACGCGTACCACCCGACCGCGCCCCGCCCCGACGGCGCGGGGGCCGCCGACTGCATGCGCCGGGCGCTGGCCGGTGGGGGAGTGGCCCCCGGCGACGTGGGCTACGTCAACGCGCACGGCACCGGCACCAAGCTCGGCGACATCGCCGAGACCACCGCGCTGGCGGCGGTCTTCGGCACCGGCGGGGTGCCGGTCAGCTCCACCAAGGCGCTCACCGGGCATTTGCTCGGCGCGTCCGGGGTGGTGGAGGCGGCGGCCTGCGCGCTGGCGCTGCGCGCCGGCCGGCTGCCGCCGACGTACCACCTGGACGACCCGGACCCGGACTGCCCGGCGGACCACGTCCGGGGCGAGCCCCGGGCCACCGGGACCGAGTTCGCGCTCACGAACTCCTTCGGATTCGGCGGGCAGAACGTGAGCCTGCTGCTGCGGCGTACCACCGGGACCGACTCCCGGGCCGCCGGGCCGGGGAGGTGATCGGCGCTCCGACCCGGGCGGCACACGCCCGGACGGCAGTCACGGGAGGACATGGGGAAGGGCTGGAGAGATGGACATCCGTGGGATAGACCACATCGAACTGTACGTGGGAGACGCCAGACAGGCTGCCTTCTACTTCGACACCGCGGTCGGCTTCGCGCTGCGCGGGCACGGCGGACCGGAGACCGGGCTGGCGGGGCAGCGTTCCCTGCTGCTCGGCCAGGCCGACATCCGGATGGTGCTGACCTCCGGGCTCAGCGCCGAGCATCCGGCCTCGACGTACGTGCAGCGGCACGGCGACGGGATCGCGGTGGTGGCGCTGGAGGTCGGCGACGCCGCCGGGGCGTACGCGGAGCTGGTGGCCCGGGGTGCGACGCCGGTGACGCCGCCGCGCACCTGGACCGGCGCGGACGCCGAGGTGGTGACCGCCGAGGTGGGCGGCTTCGGCGACGTGCTGCACCGGCTCGTCGAGCGGCGCGGCGACCGGGGCGAGTTCCTGCCCGGCGCGATCGAGATGACCCCGCCCGGCGGGGCCGACCAGAAGCTGCTCGCCGAGATCGACCACCTGGCGGTCTGCGTGCCGACCGGCCAGCTCGACGAGACCGTCGCGCACTACGAGCGGGTCTTCGGCTTCACCCAGATCTTCGAGGAGCACGTCGAGGTCGCCGGCCAGGCGATGAACTCCAAGGTGGTGCAGGACCGCTCCGGGCGGGTCACCCTGGTGCTGCTGGAACCGGACGCCGGCCGGCGGCCCGGCCAGATCGACGCGTTCCTCACCGAGCACCACGGCGCCGGGGTGCAGCACCTGGGGCTGCGCACCGACGACATCGTCACCGCGGTCGGCGCGCTCGGCGAGCGCGGGGTGCGCTTCGCCGGCACCCCGGCCGCCTACTACGACAACCTGGAGCAGCGGGTCGGCAAGATCGACGCGCCGCTGGACCGGCTGCGGGACCTGAGCATCCTGGTCGACTCCGACCACGGCGGCCAGCTCCTGCAGATCTTCACCGAGTCGATGCACGTGCGCCGCACCCTCTTCCTCGAACTGATCGAGCGGCGCGGTGCGCGCACCTTCGGCAGCGGCAACATCAAGGCGCTCTACGAGGCCAAGGAACGGGAGCTGGCCGCGGCGGGGGCGACCCCCGGCGCCGTGGCCGGCACGGCACGAGGGGTTGGGGCATGACCACCACACATCCGGCGCTGACCGCGGAGGAGGAGGCGCTGCTCCCGTCCGACGAGGACGTGCGCCACTACGCCGAGCACGGCTGGTACCTGTCGAAGAAGCTGTTCACCGACGACGAGGTGGACGCCCTCACCGCGGCCACCGACCGCTACTACGACGGTGAGCGGGACCGCACCCTGCCGGCGCGTCCGCCGAAGCTGGCCTACTGGGACCCGTCCAAGGGGCCGGTGCAGCGGCACAACGACTACGTCCACCACGAGCACGACGGGATCGCCGCGATCCTGCGCAAGCCGCTGATCGGCGCGGTGGCCGCCCGGCTGGCGCAGGCCGACGAGATCCGGATCTTCCAGTCCACGCTGATCTACAAGCCGCCGATCTCCGGTGAGCCGTCCAACATCGTGCCCTGGCACTTCGACAAGCACTACTGGGCGTCCTCGTCGTCGGAGAAGATGCTCACCGCGTTCATCCCCTTCCACGACTGCGGGGAGGAGATGGGCACCATCACCATGGTCGACGGCTCGCACCGGTGGTCCGAGATCGGGGCGGACGACACCGTGGTCCGGCACTTCGCCGAGCGGGACCGCAGCCAGCTCGAGGAGATGCTGGCCGAGAACGCGGCGCACAACGGCGCGCAGATCCGCAAGATCCCGATGGTGATCCCCAAGGGCCACCTGAGTTTCCACCACTGCCGCACCTACCACGGCAGCGGCGCCAATGTCAGCGGACGCCCGCGCCGGGCGATCTCGCTGCACCTGCAGGACGGCGAGAACGCCTGGCGGGAGTTCCCGCTGTCGGACGGCACCCTCGCCGCGTACAACCACGACGTGCTGGTCCGCCGCACCCACGAGGGCCGGCCGGACTACGCGGACCCGGACTACTGCCCGGTCATCTGGCGCGATCGCGCCCAACAGGGAGGCTGAACATGTCACGGTACGACTGGGGTAAGACGCACCCGGGCATCGAGCGGCTGGAGAAGGCGGTGACCGACCGCCGGGACGTGGTGGTCAAGCACCCGCTGTACGCCAACCTGGACACCCACGAGGCGCTGGTCACCTTCATGGAGCACCACGTCTTCGCGGTCTGGGACTTCATGTCCCTGTTGAAGTCGTTGCAGCGGCAGCTCACCTGCGTGAACGTGCCGTGGATCCCGACCGGCCCGACGGGCAGCCGGCGGCTGATCAACGACATCGTGATGGTGGAGGAGAGCGACGAGCTGGGCGAGGGCTACATCAGCCACTTCGAGCTCTACGTGCGGGGGATGGGCGAGGCCGGGGCGGACACCGCCGCCGTCGACCGGCTGATCGAGTTGTTGCGGGCCGGTTCGTCGGTCACCGACGCGCTGGTCGCGGCCGGCGTGCCCGAGGCGTCGCGGGCCTTCGCCGCCACCACCTGGAAGATCATCGAGTCGACCCCGGTGCACTGCCAGGCCGCCGCGTTCGCGTTCGGCCGGGAGGACCTGATCCCCGACATGTTCACCCAGGTCGTCGCCGTCAACGAGCGCAGCAACCGGCTGCACACCTTCGTCGACTACCTGGAGCGGCACATCGAGGTCGACGGGGAGCAGCACACCCCGATGGCGATGCAGATGCTCGCCGACCTGTGCGGCGACGACGACGTCAAGTGGCAGGAGTGCGCCGACACGGTCAACCTGGCGCTGGCCGCCCGCGCCCAGCTCTGGGACGACATCCTCGCCGCCGTCAAGGAGGGTCGCGACAGGTGACCGACGCCGACCCGGTCCGGTTGTACCGCACGGTGCGGCTGATCCGCCGGTTCGAGGAGCGGGCCATCGAGCTGGTCCGCTCCGGGCACGTCGTCGGCGGCATCCACCCCTACCTCGGTCAGGAGGGGATCGCCGCCGGCGTGTGCGCCGCACTGCGCGACGGGGACCTGGTCACCGGCACCCATCGCGGGCACGGGCACGTGCTCGCGAAGGGTGCCGACCCGGCCCGGATGATGGCCGAGCTGTGCGGCCGGGAGACCGGGCTGAACCGGGGCCGGGGCGGCTCGATGCACGCCGCCGACCTCTCGATCGGAGTGCTCGGCGCGAACGCCATCGTCGGGGCCGCGCCGGCGATCCTCGCCGGCGCGGTCTGGGCCCGCCGGCAGCGCGGCGACGACGTGGTGGGGGCGAGCTTCTTCGGCGACGGCGCGGTCAACGAGGGGATGCTGCTGGAGGCGTTCAACCTGGCCGCGCTCTGGCGGGTGCCGGTGCTGCTGGTCTGCGAGAACAACGGCTACGCCACCACCATGCCGGTGGCCGGCGCGGTCGCCGGCACCATCACCGGCCGGGCCGAGGCGTTCGGCATCCCGGCCGTCGTCGTCGACGGCCAGGACCCGGAGCAGGTGCGCGCGGCGACCGCCGCCGCCGTCGCGCGGATGCGCGACGGCGGCGGGCCGGAGCTGGTCGAGGCCCGCACCTACCGGTTCGACGCCCACCACACCTTCGAACATTCGGTACGCCTCGACTACCGCCCGCCGGAGGAGGTGGCCGCCGGTCGGGCCCGGGACCCGGTGCTGATCCAGGGCACCCGGCTGTCCCCGGCCGACCGGGCGGCGGTCGACGCCGAGGTCGAGCGCACGCTCACCGCGGCGGTGGAGTTCGCCCTGGCCAGCGCCGAGCCGGACCCGGCCGGCGCGCAGGACCACCTGTACGCCAGCGGGCTGACCGCCCGGGGAGGTTCGTGATGCCACGGCTTTCGTACCGCAAGGCGCTGACCCGGGCGCTCGCCGACGAACTGGCCCGCGACGAGTCGGTGTTCCTGCTCGGCGAGGACATCCGGGTGGGCGCGTCGAACGTCACCGCCGGCCTGCTGAAGCGGTTCGGGCCGGAACGGGTCCTGGACACCCCGCTGTCGGAGCAGGCGTTCACCAGCTTCGCCACCGGGGCGGCCCTGGCCGGGCTGCGGCCGGTGGTGGAGTTCCAGATCCCGTCCCTGCTGTTCCTGGTCTTCGAGCAGATCGTCAACCACGCCCACAAGTTCCCGCTGATGACCGGTGGGCAGTGCGCGGTCCCGGTCACCTACCTGGTGCCCGGCTCCGGCTCCCGGACCGGCTGGGCGGGGCAGCACTCCGACCATCCGTACTCGCTCTTCGCCCATGTCGGCATCGTCACCGCGGTGCCGGCCACCCCGGCCGACGCGTACGGGCTGCTGGTCTCGGCGATCCGGCACGACGATCCGGTGGTGGTGTTCGCCCCGGCCGGCGCGCTGGACGTCCGGGCGGACGTCGACTTCGCCACCCTCGCCCCGGTGCCGCTGGGCCGGGGGCTGGTCCGCCGGGCCGGGGACGACGTCACCGTGGTCGCCGTCGGGCATCTGGTGCACGACGCGCTGGCCGTCGCCGACGCGCTGGCCGACCAGGTGTCGGTGGAGGTGTTCGATCCGCGCACGCTCTACCCGTTCGACCTGGACGGGTTGGTCGACTCGGTGTCCCGTACCGGCCGGCTGGTGGTGGTCGACGACTCCAACCGGTCCTGTGGCATCGCCGCCGAGATCATCGCCAGCGTCGTGGAGCGGGTGCCGCTGGCCGCGCCGCCGCGCCGGGTCACCCGCCCGGACGGCGCGGTGCTGCCCTTCGCCCCGGCGCTGGACCGGGCCGTGCAGCCGGGCCGCGAGCAACTCACCGCCGCCATCCAACTCACCATGAAGGACGGACGATGATCGACCCGAACTACCCCTGGCCCGAGGCCAGCCAGGCCTGGCGCGACCTGCCGGAGCCGGCCCGTACGGCGATGGTGGCCGCCGGGGCCGCCGCCTGGAAGGAGATCTTCTACGGCTGCGCGACGTACAACACGACGTGGCGGCTGGCCCGGCCCCCGGTCATGCCGGCGGACGCGTTCCGCGAGTTGAACGAGGTCTGCGACCGGCTCGCCCAGCTCATCCTGGATGCCTGCCAGCGGCGGGCCCGCACCGCCGGGGAGCTGCGCCGGCTGCTCGGGGTGCCCGAGGGCGGGACGAGGCTGCTCGACGAGTCCGAGGAGCTGTCCGAGGCGCTGCTCGCCGCGTACCGGCCCGACGTGCTGATCTCCGGCGGGGTGCCGAAGATCGTCGAGTACAACATCGACAGCAGCCTGGGTGGCGGCTTCGACGCCGACACGGTGGTCCGCCGGTACGCGACGCTCTACCAGGAGCAGGGCATCCTCGACGGGCTGCCGGTGCGGCCCGCCCCGTCCCTGCTGGACCAGCGGTTCGTGGCGATCCGGGACGGGCTGTCCCTGGCCGACGGGGCCCGGGTGGCGCTGCTGCTGGACTTCGACGCCGACTACCCGGGCCTGGAGACGCCGGACGACTTCATCAAGATCCTCTCTCCGCTCGTCGACCAGGCCCGGAACTTCGGCATCGACCTGGTCATCGCCCCGGTCGGCACCGCCACCCTGGACGCCCAGCGGCGGCTGGTGATCGGTGGCGCACCGGTGGACGCGCTGTTCCGGCTCTTCGTGCCCAACCGGGTCACCCCGAGCGCCGGCCTGGAGGCGGTCGCCGGGGCCCTCGACGCCGGCACCCTGCCGATGTTCGTCAGCGCCGCCGCCTGGCTGCTCGGCAACAAGCTCAACTACGCCTGGCTCTACGAGGACCTGGACCAGCTCGCCGCCGCCGACCAGGCCCTGGTCCGTCGGTACGTGCCGCACACCGTGGCGCTGACCGCCGCCGAGCTGGACCGGGCCCTCGCCGACCAGGCCAACCTGGTCGCCAAGCCGGCCGACGGCTCGGCGGGCCACGGGGTGCTGATCGGCCCGGCCCTGAGCGCCGAGGAGTGGGCCGCCGGGCTGCGCGCCGCCATCGACCGGGGCGGCGACATCCTCCAGCAGTACATGCCCGCCGACCGGGTGGCGATGGACTTCGTGCGGATGGAGACCGGCGAGACGGTCACCGCCGAGGTGCCGTACAGCATCGCCCCGTACCTGTTCGGGCGGACCGGCTCGGGTGCCCTGGCCCGGGTCGGCTACCCCGGCTGCGACGAGGTCCTCAACCTCGCCCGGGGCGTCCTGCTCACCGGCATCCTGCTCACCGACTGACCGGCCGCGTCCGCCCGTGTCCCGGCGGCACCGGCCCGCCGCTGGGACCGTCCATAGCGCACCGTCCCGACCTCCCCGGGCGGCGTCCGGTCACCGGCGGGCGGCCAGGTGCGCGCCGAGCCGGCGGATCGTCTCCGCCGCGGCGATGGCGTCACTGCGCGCGCTGCCGTGCCGGCCGTCGCTGCTGTAGAGCGACGGGTCAGTGCCGGCCGGATGGTCGGTGAGGTGCACGTGCAGCGTCCCGTACCGGTCGGCCAGCCGGCCGGTACGGGAGGAGAGCAGTCGCATCCGCGCACCGAGCCCCGGACGCAGCGACGCCGGCACCGCCGGGCTGTGCGAGACGTCGAACATGCCGACCGTGATCACGTCCGCGCCGGCGTCGCGTAGCGCGGTGACGATCGCGGTCAGCTCGGCGTCCACCGCGTCCGGGTCGAACGCCGTCCGGAAGGCGTCGTTGCCGCCGCAGACCACCAGCGCCAGGTCGGGGGAGAAGGCCAGCGCCCGGTCCAGTTGCCCCGCGCGGACCTGCTGGGCCCGCAGCCCGCGCCGGCCCAGGTTCAGGTACGCCAGCCCGGGTCGTCCGGCCGACAGCTCGGCCGCGATCCGGTCCGCCCACTGCACGTCCGGGTAGCCGTCGACCGGCTCGCACATGCCCTCCGCGACGCTGTCGCCGAGCACCACGAACCGGTGCCACGGGTGGTCGCGCAGCAGGTCGGCACTCTCCCCGTCGCGCAGGCAGTACGGATCGGTGGCCTCGGTCAACGTCGATGACATGGCGGGCAATGTAGCCCACCCGGCCCGTGCCGTTCAGCCGGGCTGGCCGGTCCCGGCCCGGTGGGCGGCGGCGAGGCGTCGCGGCGCGCGGGTGTACCACGCCTCGACGATCAGCTCGGTCAGCTCCGCCACCGCCATCCGGTCGAGCCGCACCAGCACGATCGGGTGACCGTCGAGGTGCGGGACGGTGAAGTACCGGCCGGGGTCGTCGGCGATCAGCGCCTCCTTCGCGCCGAGGTCGGGCACCCGCGCGCCGAGGACCGGGCCGGCGGGGGCGGAGTCGCCGAGGGCCGCGAGATCGGGCCGGCGCAGCGGCCGGTCCCAGACGAAGAGCTTGTCGCGGACCCGCCAGGCGGCCAGGCCGTCGTAGGTCGGGCGCTCGGTGGTCGCCGGCAGGGCGAGGGCGATCCGGCGTACGTCGTCCCAGGTGGCCATGCCCCACCGTAGCCCGGTCCGCGGGCCGGTGCCGGCCGGTCAGCCCGGGGTGGTGGCGGCCGGCCGGGGTCCGGGCCGGCCGGCCCGCAACGGCCCGGCGACCAGCGGCAGCACGGTCAACACCGCGCACACCACCGCCATCACCAGCAGCGCCGGACGCAGCCCGAGCGCCGCCACCGACCAGCCACCGACCAGCGCCCCCACCGGCAGCCCGACGAACGCCAGCGAGCCGGAGATCCCCAGTACCCGGGTCTGCAACTCGTCGGGCACCCGTTCGTAGAGCGTGGCCCCCAGCAGCGGGTTGACCGCGGCGATCCCGATCCCCGACAGGAACGTCACCACCAGCACCACCACCAGGTGGTCGGTGAGGGCCAGGGCGAGCAGCCGGGGCGCGCCGCTGACCGCCGCGCCGACGGCGAACACGAGTGTCCGGGGCAGCCGGGGCCCGATCATCGTGAAGACCACGTTGCCCAGCAGCGCGCCGCCGCCGAAGATCCCCAGTACCAGGCCGAAGCCGGCCGGGTCACCGAGTTCGTCACGGACCCACAGCGGCACCCAGACGGCCGTGTTGGCGGCGGCGAACATGTTCAGGGCGGAGACCACCACCAGCATGGTCAGCAGCACCCGGTCGGTGCGCAGGTAGCCGAAGCCGGTGCGCAGGGCCTGGAAGTAGCGCTCCCGGGGCGCCACCGGCGCCGTACTGGCCGGCGGGCGGACCAGCACCCCGACCAGCAGCGCGCAGAGCGCGAAGGTCCCCGCGTCGATCCAGATCGCCCGGGTCACCCCGACCCAGTCGATGAGCAGGCCGCCCGCCACCGCCCCGAACAGTCCGACCCCCCGCAGCAGGCCGTCGTAGGCGGAGGTGAGCCGGATCAGCTCCACCCCCGCCCGCTGTGCCGCCGGCCGGAACATCACGTGCTTCACCCGGTCGCCGATCCCGCGCAGCCCACCCGCCACCGCGACGAGGGCGACCAGCCACCCGAAGCCCAGCCACGGGGCCAGCGCCACCACGGCGATCACCACCGCGCTCGCCGCGTCCACCGTGATGGAGGTACGCCGCACCCCGAACCGGTCCGCCCACGGGGTGGCCAGCGAACTGGAGAGCATGTACGGCAGGAACTCCGCCGCCGCCACGATGCCCATCTTCGCCGGGCTGCCGGTGATGGTCAGCACCAGCCACGGGATGGCGATCACCGAGATGCGGCTGCCCAGGTTGGAGATCAGGTCGGCGGCGACCAACGTGACCAGTTCCCGGCGCGCGGCGGCGCTCCCCGGCCGCGAACCGGCGTCCGTCGTCACCGCGCTGCCGCTGCCGGTGCTGGTGCCGGTGGCGGTGGCGGGGCCTGAGTCGGTGGCGGGGCCCGAGTCGGTGCCGCTGCCCGAGCCCGAGTCGGTGCCGGAGAACGGGCCCGAGCCGGGGCCGGGGCTGCCGGAGGGAGCCGTCGTCCGGGGCGCGGCGTCGGCGTCGGCGGTCACGCCGGGCTGCCGACCGCGTCGGCGGGACGCCCGGCGGCGTACCGGTCGCGCAACGCCCGCTTGTCCACCTTCGCCGACCGGTTCAGCGGCAGCGCGTCGACGAACTCCACCGCGCCCGGCGCCCAGGTGTCGCTCAGCTCGCTGGTGACCAGCTCGATCAGCTCCACCCCGGTCACCGTCGCCCCGGGGGCACGCACCACGTACGCGTGCGGCAGCTCGCCGGCGACCGGATCGGGCACCCCGATCACCGCCGCCGCCCGGACCTCCGAATGCCCGGCGAGGACGTCCTCGATCGGCCGGGAGTAGATCGGCCAGCTCCGCTGCCGGGTGAGGATGCGGTCCTGCAACCGGTCCACCAGGTAGAGGAACCCGTCGTCGTCGAGGTGACCGACGTCCCGGGTGCGCACCCAGCCGTCGACCAGCGTCTCGGCGGTCAACCCGGGCTGCCCGTGGTAGCCGTGGAAGCTGAGCCGGGTACGCACCCACACCTCGCCGTCGACGCCGGCCGGCACCACCCGCCCGTCCGGGTCGCGGATCTCGACCGTCACGTCGCCGTACGGCCGGCCGCAGGAGCCCAGCCGCTCCGGGTGCGCCGGGTCGTCGGTCAGTCCGGGCAGTGCGCAGATCACCACGGCCTCGCTGAGGCCGTACACGATCCGCAGGCACGGGCCGAACCGGGCGATCGCCTGCCGCAGCCGGGCCGGCGCGGCGGGCCCGGCGCCCACGTTGAACATGAACATGGCCGAGAAGTCGGCGCCGTCCAGGGCCGGATGGTCGAGCACCTGGTAGAGCATCGGCGGGGTGACGAAGGTGGAGGTGAGCCGTTCGGCGTCCACGGTCTCGATGAACGCGGCCGGGTCCCACTGCTGGCGCAGGAACAGCACCCCGCCGGTGAAGAGGTTGAACAGGGTGGTGATCTGCCCGCTGGCCAGCCACATCGGCGAGTGCGACAGGTGCCGCAGCAGCGGGAAGCCGGCCGCCCGGAAGTCCGCCGCCAGGGCCAGCACCTGCCGGTAGAAGCTCTCCCGGTGGTGCACCAGCTTCGGCGTGCCGGTGGTGCCGCTGGTCTGCAGGAACGACTCCGGGGACGGCACCTCGGCGGGCAGCTCGGCGGGCGGCGCGTCGGCGGTCAGCTCCGCGCCCAGCCGCAGCACCGGCACCCCCGGCAGGGACGCGGCGATCTCCGCGCCCAGCCCGTCGGGGGCGTGCGCGTGGTGCACGAAGACGTCCGGCCGGGCCAGCCGGACGAACTCGTCGATCTCCCGCCGGGACGTCACCGGGGCGATCCACATCGTCCGGCAGCCGAGCAGGTGCAGGGCGAGCTGGAGCAGCGGACCCTCCACCGCGTTGCCCAGCATCACCAGCACCGCCGCGCCGGGGCGTACCCCGTGCCCGGCGAGCGCGCGGGCCAGCCCGCGTACCTCGTCGGCGACCTGCGGGTAGGTCAGCCGGCGTCCGTCGCCGACCAGCGCCTCCCGGTCGCCGAACCCGGCGAACAGCTCCAGCGCGTCGTGCACGTAGGTGGTGGAACGGTCGGCCCCGTCGGTCATCGCACAGCCCCCAGGTCGATGCGGCGGCGGGTCGTCGGCGGCCCGGTGGGACCCGAGCTGGCGACCGGCCGGGATGGCGTCCGGGCAAGTCAGAGCCCGGCACGCGACGGGGTGCGGGAATGGGCGACCGCACCGCCGCCGACTGCGAGCCTAGGCGGACGGCGTCGCCGGGGGACAGAGCCGAACGGCGATCGACCAGCCACCATGGACATTTGATCATGTCTATCGGGTTGATTGACGCCTGTCAGCGGTCGCCGCTAGGTTTCTGGACCATCGTCCGGGCGGTGCCGTCAATGGACGCCGGCCCTGGGCGGCCAACCATGGAGGTTCAATGTCGACCCCGAAGAGATGGCAGGTCATAGCGTCCGCGGCCGCGTTGCTGGTCGTGAGCGCCCCGGCGGTGGTGGCCAGCGCCGGGCCGTCCGACTCCGACAGCGCCCGGCACGCCCGGGGGGAGTGGGCGGGCACATGGGCCGCGGCGGTCACCCGAGGGAACACCGTCGGGCTGACCAACACCGGGCTGAACAACCAGAGCATCCGGATGACCGTGCACACCACGGTCGGCGGCGAGCGGCTGCGGGTCCGGCTGAGCAACCTCTACGGTGAGCAGGCGGTGCAGGTGGGACACGCCACCGTCGCCCGCCCCAACACCGTCACCGTGACCGACCGGTCCGACATCGTCCCCGGCACGCTGCGCGAGCTGACCTTCGGTGGGGCCACCTCGGCCACCATGAACAGGGGTGCCGAGCTGCTCAGCGACCCGCTGGACTACCCGGTGGCCGAGCAGGAGGACCTGGTGGTCACCCTGCACTTCCCGGTGCTCACCGGGCCGGTGACGTTCCATGGCCAGTCGAAGGTCACCACCTTCATCGGCGCGAACGACCTGACCACCGCCGCCGACGGCGCCGGCTTCACCATCCGGCCGGACTGCTGCTGGATGTTCCTGTCCGGCATCGACGTGGAGCGCCGGCAGACCCCCGGTGCGGTGGTGGTGCTGGGCGACTCGATCGGCGACGGCAACGGCAGCACCGTCAACGCCAACAAGCGCTGGCCGGACCTGCTCGCCGCCCGGCTCGCCACCGCCCGACCGGAGGTGCGCACCCCCGGCGTGCTCAACCTGAGCCTCGCCGGCAACCGGCTCAACCACGAGGGCACGGAGCCCGGCACGGGCGGCTTCCCCGGCTACTACGAGCTGGGTCCCAACGCCCTGGCCCGGCTCAACGAGGACGTCTTCCCGCAGACCGGGGTGAAGACCCTGGTGACCCACCTCGGCATCAACGACCTCTGGATGTCCGACGACTCGGCCGAGAGCATCATCGCCTCGCTGCGTCAGGTCAACCAGCAGGCCAAGGCGCGTGGCCTGCGCAGCCTCGCCGCCACCCTCACCCCGTACGAGGGGCACGGCAACCCGGGGGTGTGGACGCCGGAGAAGGACGCCAAGCGGCAGGCGGTGAACACCTGGCTGCGTGGCCCGGGCGCCCACGAGTTCGACGGGCTGCTCGACTTCGACGCGGTGCTGCGCGACCCGGCGCAGCCCAGCCGGCTGCGGCCGGCGTACGACTCGGGGGACCACATCCACCCCAACGACGCCGGCAACCAGGCGCTGGCGGACGCCGTACCCCTTCGACTGCTCGGTCTGTGACACCGGTGGGGCGGCGGGGTGACCTCGCCGCCCCACCGTTCATCCTGGGGAGGAAGCACCACATGAACGTCGACGAGATTCTGACCGGCCTCTACAGCGAGCAGGGCCGGCAGCACCCCTACCCGTGGTACGCGGCCCTGCACCAGCACGGGCCGATCAGCGTCATCCCGAACCGCTCGGAGCACAGCACGGTCAGCGCGGTGGCCGTCGGCTACGACCTGGTCGACCAGGTGCTGCGCGACCCGGAGTGGTACAAGCAGGCCCCACCCGGCTGGCAGGACCAGGAGATCCTGCGCACCTTCCACTCCTCGATGATGTTCATCAACCCGCCGGACCACGGCCGGATGCGGGGCGTCTTCGCCAAGACGTTCACGCCGCGCCGGTTGGGCGCGCTGGAGCCGGTGATCGTCCGGGTGGTCGACAACCTGCTCGACCGGATGGCCGAGGCCGGTGCCGGCGGCGGCGAGGTCGACTTCGTCGCCGAGTTCGCCTACCCGGTGCCGGCGCTGGTGATGGCCGAGTTCATCGGGCTGCCCGAGGCCGAGCTGGCCTGGTACCGGCAGCGGGTCGACTGGATCGACGAGTACCTCGACGTGGCCGGCAACACCCCGCAGCGGCTGGCGCTGGCCAACCAGGCCGCCGAGGAGCTGCGCGCCCTGTACCGGGACCTGATCGCGCACCGCCGCCGGCAGCCCGGCACGGACCTGATCAGCGGCCTGGTCGAGGCGCTGGACTCCGGCGACGTCGACCTCACCGAGGAGGAGCTGATCAGCAACCTGATCGTGCTCTTCAACGCCAGCTTCGTCACCACCGTCTACATGTTCAGCAACGGTCTGCCGGTGTTGCTGGCCCACCCGGCGACCGTCGCCGCGCTGCCCGGCGACGAGGCGCTGGCCCAGGGTTGCGTGGACGAGGTGCTGCGGCTGGAGAGCCCGGTGCACTTCCTGGCCCGGGCCGCGCCCCGGGACACCGAGCTGGGTGGCGTGCCGGTCGCCCGGGACGAGAACGTGCTGCTGATCATCGCGGGCGCCAACCGTGACCCGGCCCGCTTCCCGGAGCCGGACCGGTTCGACCCGCGTCGGGAGGGGCCACCGTCGCTGGCCTTCGGTGTCGGCCCGCACTTCTGCCTCGGCTCGGCGGTGTCCCGGCTGGAGGGCCGGATCGGCCTGCCCCGGCTCTTCGCCCGCTTCCCCCGGCTCGCGGTCAGCCAGCAGCCAGACTACAGCGGGAGCCTGTTCCTGCGCGGCATCGACAAGCTCTTCGTCACCACCGGCGAGTAGGAGACCTCATGCCCCTCGATCCCCAGGTGGTGGCGTACCGGACCGCGCGGGCCGCCGCCGGCACCCCACCGCTGTACACCCAGACCCTGGCCGAGGCCCGCGCCGCCGACCTCGCCGCGATCCGCGCCGGCGGCGGCGACGTCGAGCCGGTCCACCAGGTACGCGACACGTACGTCCCCGGCCCCGCCGGTGAGCTGCGCCTACGGGTGCACCGGCCGGCCGGCGACGGGCCGCTGCCCACCCTGGTCTACTTCTTCGGCGGCGGCTGGACGCTGGGCAGCGTGGAGACCGCCGACGGGATCTGCCGCCGGCTGGCCAACGCCACCCCCTGCCAGGTGGTGACGGTCGGCTACCGGCTCGCCCCGGAGCACCCGTTCCCGGCCGCCGTCCTGGACTGCCACGCCGCCACCCGGTGGCTCGCCGAGCACGCCGCCGACTTCGGGGCGGACCCGGACCGGCTGGTCGTGGGCGGCGACAGCGCCGGTGGCAACCTGGCGGCGGCGGTGACCCTGCTGGCCCGCGCCGAGGGCGGCCCCCGGCTGGCCGGGCAGTTGCTGGTCTACCCGAACACCGACCAGCGCGCCGACCGGCGGCCCGCCGCCGACCAGGACCCGCTGTTGTTCAACCAGCACTCCGTCGACTGGTACCGGGGCCACTACCTGGCCGACCCGGCCGACGCGGCCGACCCGCTGGCCTCCCCGCTGCTCGCCGACGACCTCGCCGGGCTGCCGCCGGCCCTGGTGGTCACCGCCGAGCACGACCCGCTGTGCGGCGAGGGGGAGCGGTACGCGCAGCGGCTGCGCGAGGCCGGAGTGCCGGTGCGGTCGAGTCGTTACCCCGGCATGATCCACGGGTTCTTCGCGATGCCCGGCGTCTTCGACGCCGGCCGCCGTGCCCAGGACGAGGCCGCCGCCTTCCTGCGGGAGGTCTTCGGGCTGCCCACTCCGGACGGGCCGACGCCCGACCGTTCCGCCGCCCCGGTGGCCGCTCCGACGGGTGCGAGCGGTGGCTGAGCCGATCCGCTCCGACGTGCCGCCCGCCGCTCCCGCCGGGCCGCCGGTCGCCGCCGGGTCGGTGCCGGCCGGCGAGGACCGCGGGGTGTCCGGGACCGCCGACCGGCCGCCGGTCAGCCTGGCCGACTTCGCCGACCTGGCCCGGGCCGCGCTCCCGCCGGGCGTCTGGGACTTCGTCGGCGGGGGCAGCGGCACCGAGACCACCCTCGCCGCCAACCGGGCCGCCCTGGACCGGGTCGCCGTGCTGCCCCGGGTGCTCACCGGCGTGGAGAGCCCGCGCACCGGGGCGGCGCTGCTCGGGCGTAGCCAGGCCATGCCGGTGGCGGTCGCGCCGATGGCGTACCAGCGGCTGCTGCACCCCGACGGCGAGCCGGCCCTCGCGGCGGCGGCCGGCGCGGCCGGGCTGCCCTACGTGCTCAGCACGCTGAGCAGCACCCCGATCGAGGAGGTCACCGCCGCCACCGGCGGGCCCGTCTGGTTCCAGCTCTACTGGCTGCGCGACCGGGGGCTCGTCGCCGAGCTGCTCGACCGGGCGCACGCCGCGGGCTGCGCCGCGCTGATGGTCACCGTCGACGTGCCGGTGCTCGGCCGGCGGCTGCGCGACGTCCGCAACGGCTTCGCACTGCCGGCCGAGGTGACCGCCGCCAACCTGCCCGCCGGCCGGGACGACCTGGCGCACGCCGGCACACCCGGGGTGTCGGCCATCGCCGCGCACACCGACGCCGTCTTCGCGCCCGCGCTCACCTGGGCCGACCTGGCCTGGCTGCGCGACCGTACCGGGTTGCCGCTGCTGGTCAAGGGCGTCCTCGACCCGCGCGACGCGGCCCGGGCCGCCGACGTCGGCGTGGACGCCGTGGTGGTCTCCAACCACGGCGGCCGGCAGTTCGACGGGGCACCCGCCACCGCCACCGTGCTGCCCGAGGTGGTGGCGGCCGTCGGCGACCGGGTGGAGGTGCTGCTGGACAGCGGCGTCCGCTCCGGCACCGACGTGCTGCGCGCCCTGGCCCTCGGCGCGACCGGGGTGCTGCTCGGCCGCCCGCTGCTCTGGGCGCTCGCCGCCGGCGGCCGGGCGGGCGCCGAGGCCGCGCTCGCGCTGCTCGCGGTCGAGCTGCGCGACGCCCTGACCCTGACCGGCTGCGCCGACCCGGCCGAGGCCCGGCGGCTGCGCGCCACGACCGGAGGCTGACCCGTGAACCAACCGGTGGACCTGGACGTCGCGACCCTGCACCCGGCGGTCGACGACCCGGCGCTGAACTCGATGAACTTCCTCAACGAGGTGGCCCAGCACTGGCCGGACGCGGTGTCGCTGGCCGCCGGCCGGCCGTACGAGGAGTTCTTCGACGACGACGCGCCGCGTCGCTGGCTGGACCGGTTCCGCCGGCACCTCGCCGACGACCTCGGGCAGGGCCCGGAGCAGGTACGCCGGACCCTGTTCCAGTACGGCCGTACCAAGGGGATCATCCACCACCTGATCGCCCGCAACCTCGCCGTCGACGAGGGCATCGACGTCGACCCGGAGGCGGTGGTGGTGACCGTCGGCTGCCAGGAGGCGATGTTCCTGGTGCTCCGGGCGCTGCGGGCCGGGCCGGCGGACGTGCTGCTCGCGGTGGCCCCCACGTACGTCGGGCTCACCGGCGCGGCGCGGCTGGTGGACCTGCCGGTCCGGCCGGTGGCCGGCGGTCCGGCCGGGGTGGACCTGGCCGACCTGCGGGCCCAGGCACGCCGGGCCCGGGCCGAGGGGCTGCGTCCCCGGGCCTGCTACGTGATGCCCGACTTCGCCAACCCGTCCGGGGTCAGCCTCGACGTGGCCGCCCGGCGGCGGCTGCTCGACCTGGCCGCCGAGGAGGACCTGCTGCTGATCGAGGACAACCCGTACGGCCTCTTCCCGGCCGGGGACGTGGACCGGGTTCCGACGCTCAAGGCGCTCGACACCCGCCGCCGGGTGGTCTACCTCGGCTCGTTCGCCAAGACGGTGCTGCCCGGCGCCCGGGTCGGCTACGTGCTGGCCGACCAGCGGGTCGCCGGTGCGGACGGTGCGGTGGTGCCGTTCGCCGACCAGCTCGCCAAGATCAAAAGCATGGTCACGGTGAACACCTCCGCGCTGGCCCAGGCCGTCATCGGCGGCGCACTGCTGGAACACGACTGCTCGCTGGTCGCCGCGAACGTCCGGGAACGCGCCGCGTACACCCGCAACCTGCATCACCTCCTGGCCGGCCTGCGACGGCGCTTCCCGGCCGGGTCCCCGGTGCGCTGGAACGCCCCGGCGGGTGGCTTCTTCGTGGTGGTCACCGTGCCGTTCCCGGTCGACGACGCGCTGCTGCGCCGGTCCGCCGAGCGGCACGGGGTGCTGTGGACCCCGATGGCGCACTTCTACGACGACGGCCGCCCGGTGGACGCGCTGCGGCTGTCGGTCAGCGCGGTCACCCCGGACCAGATCGACCTCGGCCTCGACCGGCTCGCCGCGCTGGTCACCGAGGAGCTGGCCCGGTCCGCGCTGCCGGCGGGGTGACCCGCCCCGGGGCCGCGCTCCGCCGGCCCGACCGGCGGACGGCGGAACGTCGCCGACCCGCCACCCCCCGTGCTGCCGGACGACCGACCGAGCGGCCATAATGGACGACATGGTCGCTTGGGAGTACGCCCTGTTGGTCCGCCGCTACCAGGGACAGGGACGCCAGTTCCACGTCTCGTTCGTCTGGTACGGCCCGGACGGCTCGCGCAACGACGTCACCGCGTACGGCGACACCGCGATCGCCCACCTCAACCGGGTCGGTCGGGAGGGCTGGGAGTTGGTCTCCGCCGCCGAGGACGTCAACAACGTCCAGGGCAGCACCGAAGTCCACCGCTACCACCTAAAGCGCCCCCTAACCTGACCCCCCGCCCCCCTCCCCGCCCCCGCCCCCTCCCCCCGCCCTCCCGCCCTCCCCGCTTTCCCGCGTGATCAAGAGGTTTCGGTCACCGGAGTGCGTCTCCGCGACCAAAACCTCTTGATCACCGACCCCACCCCGGGCCGCGCCCGTCCCGGGTGGCCCGGTCCCGAGTTCGTCTGCGGTGATCAAGAGGTTTTGGGTACTGGGGGAGCGGTTGGTGACCGAAAGCTCTTGATCACCGGGGGTGTGCGGGGCGCTGGCGGTGGAGGCGCCCGGGGGTGTGCGGGGCGCCTGGGGGCGGCCGGGGTGTGGAAGGGGACGCCCCGCGCGGCGGGGCCGGGCGGGGCGTCGGGGTGTGGTGGGCGGGTGGGCGGTGGTGGCGTCAGCCCAGGTTGACGGTGGGGTAGAGGGGGAAGCCGGCGAGCAGGTCGGTGGCCTGCTCGCTGACCTTGTCGGCCACCGCCGGGTCGAGGACGTACTTGGCCTTCGACGGGGTGCCGTCGGCGTTGCCGCCCGGCGCGGTCTGGGTGAGCACGGTGTGGATCAGCTCGGCGGTGGCGTCCATCTCGGCCGTGCCCAGGCCCCGGCTGGTCAGCGCCGGGGTGCCGATCCGGATGCCCGAGGTGTACCAGGCGCCGTTGGGGTCCTGCGGGACGGCGTTGCGGTTGGTGACGATGCCCGAGTCGAGCAGCGCCTGCTCGGCCTGCCGGCCGGTGAGGCCGTAGCCGGAGACATCGAGCAGGACCAGGTGGTTGTCGGTGCCGCCGGTGACCAGCGTGGTGCCCCGCCGCCGCAGCCCCTCGGCGAGCGCCTGCGCGTTGTCGACGATCCGCTGGGCGTAGTCGGCGAAGTCGGGGCGGCGGGCCTCCGCGAGCGCGACGGCCTTGGCGGCCATCACGTGCGGCAGCGGGCCGCCGAGCACCATCGGGCAGCCCCGGTCGACCTGGTCGGCCAGTTCCGGGCCGCAGAGCACCATGCCGCCGCGTGGGCCGCGCAGCGACTTGTGGGTGGTGGTGGTGACGATGTGCGCGTGCGGCACCGGGTCGAAGTCGCCGGTGAAGACCTTGCCGGCGACCAGGCCCGCGAAGTGCGCCATGTCGACCATGAAGGTGGCGCCGACCGAGTCGGCGATCTCCCGCATGATCCGGAAGTTGACCTTCCGGGGGTACGCCGAGTAGCCGGCGACCAGGATCAGCGGCTTGAACTCGCGGGCCGCCTCGGCGACCCGGTCGTAGTCGATCAGCCCGGTGACCGGGTCGGTGCCGTAGCTGCGCTGGTCGAACATCTTGCCGGAGATGTTCGGCCGGAAGCCGTGGGTGAGGTGACCGCCGGCGTCCAGCGACATGCCGAGCATCCGCTGGTTGCCCAGTTCGCGGCGCAGCGCGAACCAGTCCGCCTCGGTGAGGTCGTTGACCTGGCGGACCTGGGCCTTGCGCAGGGCCGGCGACTCCACCCGGTCGGCCAGGACCGCCCAGAAGGCGACCAGGTTGGCGTCGATGCCGGAGTGCGGCTGCACGTACGCGTGGGCGGCGCCGAACAGCTCCTTGGCGTGCTCGGCGGCGAGCGCCTCGACGGTGTCGACGTTCTGGCAGCCGGCGTAGAACCGGCGGCCGACGGTGCCCTCGGCGTACTTGTCGCTGAACCAGTTGCCCATCGCCAGCAGGGTGGCCGGGGAGGCGTAGTTCTCGCTGGCGATGAGCTTCAGCGATTCGCGCTGGTCGGCCAGCTCGGCGCCGATGGCGTCGGCCACCCGGGGCTCGACGGCACGGATCACCTCGAGCGCGCTGCGGAAGGCGGTGGATTCGGCGTTCAGCGACATGGGACCTCCTGGTGGCGTGCGGAAGGCCCAGGCGCTCGGCGTGCGTCCTCATGACGGGGCCGCTTCCCGATGGTGCTCCATCCCCACGCGCCAGTCACGGCCCGCCGACGATCCTACCGGGTGCCCGTCCGGGTGCCGGACGCCAGTCCGTGCCGCCCCACGGAAACGGCCGGCACCCGGGCGCCTGCGGCGGGCTGGGCGTCGGGTGGACGGACCCGGCCCGGCCCGCCCGGTCAGGTGGCCCGCACCTGGGAGGCCGTCGACCGGGCGGCGAGGGTGGCGGCGATGCCCCGGGCGGCGACCACGACCGACGTCTCCGATCGTGCCGAGCTGCGCGACACCCGGGCCGGCCGGGCGGACCGCCCCGGCCGTCCGCCGTCCCGCGCGTTCCGCGCCCGGGGGCGCCGCTGCGTACGATCGGCGGATGCTGGGGGAGGACGCCGAGGGCAGTCTGGTCGCGATCAGCGACCTGCACGTCGGGTACGCGGAGAACCGTGCCCTGGTCGAGGCGCTGCGGCCCGACTCGCCACGGGACTGGCTGATCGTCGCCGGGGACGTGGCGGACACCGTGGCCGACGTCGAGTGGGCGCTCGGCCTGCTCGCGCGCCGGTACGAGACGGTGATCTGGGTGCCCGGCAACCACGAGCTGTGGAGCCCGCCGGCCGACCCGGTCACCCTGCGCGGGGTGGCGCGCTACCGGCTGCTGGTGGAGCGCTGCCGGGCGCTGGGGGTGGTCACGCCCGAGGACGACTACCCGGTCTGGCGGGGGCCCGGCGGTCCGGCGCTGGTGGCCCCGCTGTTCCTGCTCTACGACTACAGCTGGCGACCACCGGGGTTCGACACCCGGGAGGCGGCCCTGGCGGAGGCGTACCGCAGCGGGATCGTCTGCACCGACGAGTTCCTGCTGCACCCCGACCCGTACCCGAGCCGGCAGGAGTGGTGCGCGGCCCGGCTGGACGAGACCGCCCGCCGGCTGGCCGCCCGGGATCCGGAGCTGCCGACGGTGCTGGTCAACCACTGGCCGTTGGACCGTCATCCGACCGAGGTGCTGCGCTATCCGATCTTCGCGCAGTGGTGCGGGACGGACGGCACGGCCGACTGGCACCGCCGGTTCGCCGCCCGCGCCGTGGTCTACGGGCACCTGCACATCCCGCGTACCACCTGGCGCGACGGGGTGCGGTTCGAGGAGGTCTCGGTGGGCTACCCCCGGGAGTGGCGACAGCGGGCCGTACCCCCGGGGCGGGTGCGGCGGATCCTGCCGGCGCCGCAGGGCGTGCCGAGGACGGCCTGGTGAACCGCCGACCGGGTCCGGCCGGCGGTCGGGCGGACCGGACGGGACCGCCCCACCGGCCGCGCCGCGCCCGTACCGGGAACTCCACCGGCGACGGCGCGCTGGGTGCCGATACCCTGCGCCCATGAACGGCGCGGCGGACGGGGAACAGGTGGCGGCGGCGCTCGGGCGGGCGCTGGCCCGGCTCGTCTTCGTCGACCTGGGCACCGACGCGGTGACGGCCCGGATCATCGACGCGGTGGCCGGCTGGGCCGGTGACCAGGGTTGGCGGGTCTACCGCCGGGCGCCCAGCGTGCTGCCTCTGCCACCGCCGCTGTCGGGCCGGCAGTCGGTGCTCGACGTGGCGTGTGCCCGGCCGGACGGCCCACCCGTCGTCGTCGAGGTCGACCACACCGACCGGGGGCGCACCTGGGCGAAGCTGGCGGCGGAGGCCGAGGCCGGCCGGGTCGCGGTCTGGGTGCGTTGGGGGCCGGGACGGTTCGTCGCGCCGCCGCCGCCGATCCACCTGGTGACCTGCGAGGTGACCCGCCGCAACGGGCCGGCGGGCCGGCTGCACACCCGGACCCGCGACGTCCACCGGCCGGCGCCGGAGCATTCGGCCGGGGGTGCCGCCGGCACGGTCGCCGAGCCGCTGCCGCTGCCCGCGCTCGACCTCGACGTGCCCTGAGCCGGCGGGCTCCCGGCCGCCGTCGGCTACTCGAAGCGGGACGGGTCGCCGGCACCCCGCCGGACGATCTCCGGTGGGTCCTGCGAGAAGTCGATCACGGTGGTGGGCAGGACGCCGCACTCGCCGGAGTCGACCACCGCGTCCACCACGTGGTCCAGCCGCTCCTTGATCTCCCAGCCCTGGGTCATCGGTTCGACCTCGCCGGGCAGCAGCAGGGTGCTCGACAGCAGCGGCTCGCCCAGCTCCGTCAGCAACGCCTGCGCCACCGGGTGGTCGGGGATGCGGACCCCCACCGTCTTCTTCCTCGGGTGCAGCAGCCGGCGCGGGACCTCCCTCGTGGCCGGCAGGATGAACGTGTAGCTGCCCGGAGTGGCCGCCTTCAACGACCGGAACAGGGCGTTGTTGATCTGCACGAGCTGGCCGAGCTGCGCGAAGTCCCGGCACACCAGGGTGAAGTGGTGGCGGCTGTCGAGCTGGCGGATCTCCCTGATCCGGTCGATGCCGTCCCGGTTGCCCATCCGGCACCCGAGCGCGAAGCCCGAGTCGGTCGGATAGGCGATCAGCCCGTCGGCGCGGAGGAGCCCGACCGCCCTGCCGATCGTCCGCGGTTGCGGGTTGTCCGGGTGCACGTCGAAGTACGTCGCCATGGCGGCAGCCTAGGACCGGCGCGTCCGCTGGCACCGGGCGGTCCCGGTGAGCCGCCGCCGCGCACCGGCGGCGACGGATACGGTGGGAGGCGTGGCGACGACGGCAGCCGAGGAGATCCGGGTCGGCGCGCGGGTCGTCCGGGTGTCCAGCCCCGACAAGCCGTACTTCCCGGAGCGGGGGCTGACCAAGCGCGACGTGGTCGGCTACTTCCTCGCCGTCGGCGACGGCATCCTGCGCGCGCTGTGGAACCGTCCGACGATGCTGGAGCGCTGGCCGCGCGGGGTGTTCGCGGGGGCGAGGATCGGCACCCGGCAGGACAACCGGGGCGACGCTTTCTACCAGAAGCGGGTGCCGGCGGGCGCACCCGACTGGGTACGCACCGCGCATCTGACCTTCCCCAGCGGCCGGACGGCCGACGAGATCGCCCCGACCGAGCTGGCCGTGGTGGCCTGGGCGGCCAACCTGGGCACGCTCCGCTTCCACCCGTGGCCGGTCTCCGCCACCGACGTGGACCACCCGGACCAGCTCCGGATCGACCTCGACCCGATGCCCGGCGTCGGGTTCGACCAGGTGGTGCCGGTTGCGCACGAGGTGCGGGCGTTCCTCGACGAGCTGGGACTGGTCGGCTACCCGAAGACCACCGGCGGGCGCGGCCTGCACGTCTACCTGTCGATCGAGCCGAGGTGGAGCTTCGGCGAGTGCCGGCGGGCGGTGCTGGCGTTGGGCCGTGAGACGCAGCGCCGCCGGCCGGACCTGGTCACCACCACCTGGTGGCGCGACCAGCGGGACCGGCCGGTCTTCGTCGACTACAACCAGATGGCCCGGGACCACACCATGACCTCGGCGTACTCCATCCGGCCCACTCCGGCGGCGCTGGTCTCCGCGCCGCTGGACTGGTCGGAGCTGGACGACGCGCGCCCCGAGGACTTCGACGTGCTGAGCATGCCGGCCCGGTTCGCCGGGCGGGGCGATCCGCACGCCGGGCTGGACGAGCGGCGGTTCTCCCTGGAGCCGCTGCTGGAGCTGGCCGACCGGGAGGGGCTGGAGGCCCCGCCGGAACGCTGACCCGTCCGCTACGCCCAGGGGCTGCGGGTGCCGTCGAACTCTTCGAAGACCAGCCAGCTACGGGTGGACAGCACCCCGGCGATGCCCTGCACCCGGTCCAGCACCACGTCCCGCAGGGTGGCGTTGTCCGGTGCCCGGACCAGCGCCAGCACGTCGTGCTCGCCGCTGAGCAGCGCCACGTGTTCGACGTAGCGCACCCGGGCCAGCTCCGCGGAGACCTCCCGCCAGGTGTTCTGCTCGATGGTCAGCGCGAGGTACGCGGAGGTGCCCAGCCCGGCCGGCTCGGGCGCCACCCGGGCCCGGAAGCCGGTGACCACCCCGTCGCGCAGCAGCCGCTCCACCCGGGCGTACGCGTTGGTGCGGGAGACGTGCACCCGCTCGGCCAGGGTGCGGATGGACAGCCGGCCGTCGCGGACCAGTTCGTCGAGGATCCGCCGGTCCACCTCGTCCAGGGGGGTGGCGGCCGAACGTCCCGTCCCGCCCGGCGGACCCGTGGTCGGGCTGGTCTCCTGGCTCATCAACTGCTCCTCGGGATGCCATTCGTCCCGCGTTCCACCGGGATCTTGAGTCAATCATCCAACAGCAGGAGCATAGGGCCACCACACGTCCAGGAGGTCCCGCCGTGACGACCACACCCCGGGCGGTCCGCAGGGCATCCCCGCGTACCCGTCGACCGGCCACCCCGGTCGCCCCCGAGCCGACCGCCGGCCTGCTCCCGCAGACCGAACCGGTCCGCCTGCTGCACCCCGACGGCACCCCGCTGCCGCCCCCCGCCGACCTGCCCGAGCCGCTCGTCGAGGCGCTGCGGGAGATGTACCGGCGGATGGTCGTCGGCCGCCGCTTCGACGTACAGGCCACCGCGCTGACCAAGCAGGGGCGGCTCGCCGTCTACCCGTCCTCCCGGGGGCAGGAGGCCTGCCAGGTCGGCGCGATCCTCGCGCTGCGCGACGACGACTGGGTCTTCCCCACCTACCGCGAGTCGATGGCGCTGACCGCCCGGGGCATCGACCCGGTCGAGGTGCTGACCCTGCTGCGCGGCGACTGGCACTGCGGGTACGACCCGACGCTGGTGCGCACCGCGCCGCAGTGCACCCCGCTGGCCACCCAGTGCGTGCACGCCGCCGGGCTGGCCTACGGCGAGTCCTACCAGGGGCGGGACACCGTCGCGCTGGCCTTCATCGGGGACGGCGCCACCAGCGAGGGCGACTTCCACGAGGGGGTCAACTTCGCCGCCGTGTTCAAGGCCCCGGTCGTCTTCTTCGTGCAGAACAACAAGTACGCGATCAGCGTCCCGCTGTCCCGGCAGACCGCCGCGCCGAGCCTGGCCTACAAGGGCGTCGGCTACGGCGTGCCCAGCGAGCAGGTCGACGGCAACGACCCGGTGGCCGTCCTCGCGGTGCTCACCCGCGCGGTGGCGCACGCCCGGGCCGGCCACGGGCCGTACCTGGTCGAGGCGCACACGTACCGGATGGAGGCGCACACCAACGCCGACGACGCCAGCCGCTACCGGGACGCCGGCGAGGTGGAGGCGTGGCGCGACCGGGACCCGGTCGCCCGGCTGGAGACCTACCTGCGGGCCCGTGGGGTGCTCGACGACGCGGCCGTCGCCGCGATCGCCGAGGAGGCCGAGGCGTACGCCGCCGACCTGCGCACCCGGATGAACACCCAGCCGACGGTCGACCCGTTGAGCCTCTTCGCGCACGTGTACGCCGAGCCGACCCCGCAGCTGGTCGAGCAGCGCGAGCAGGTCCGCGCCGAGCTGGCCGCCGCCCGCGACGAGGAGGGGACCGCCTGATGGCCACCCTGACCATGGCGAAGGCGCTCAACGCCGCGCTCGCCGACGCGATGCTCGACGACGAGCGGGTGCTCGTTTTCGGCGAGGACGTCGGGCAGCTCGGCGGCGTCTTCCGGATCACCGACGGGCTCCAGGCCCGGTTCGGCGACAAGCGCTGCTTCGACACCCCGCTCGCCGAGGCCGGCATCGTCGGGTTCGCCGTCGGCCTGGCCATGTCCGGGCTGCGCCCGGTCGTCGAGATGCAGTTCGACGCGTTCGCCTACCCGGCGTTCGAGCAGATCGCCTCGCACGTGGCGAAGCTGCGCAACCGCACCCGGGGCGCGCTGACCGTGCCGATCGTCATCCGGGTGCCCTACGCCGGCGGCATCGGTGGCGTCGAGCACCACTGCGACTCGTCCGAGGCGTACTACGCGCACACCCCCGGCCTGAAGGTGGTCACCCCGGCCACCGTCGAGGACGCGTACTCGCTGCTGCGGGAGGCGATCGCCGACCCGGACCCGGTGGTGTTCATGGAGCCGAAGAAGCTCTACTTCTCCAGCGCCGAGGCGGAACTGCCGACCCGCACCGCGCCGTTCGGCCGGGCCGTCGTCCGCCGGGCCGGCACCGACGCCACCCTGGTCGCGTACGGCCCGGCGGTGCCGGTCGCGCTGGAGGCCGCCGAGGCCGCCCGCGAGGAGGGCTGGGACCTGGAGGTGGTCGACGTCCGGACCATCGTGCCGTTCGACGACGCCACGGTCACCGCCTCGGTGCGCCGGACCGGGCGGTGCGTGGTGATCCAGGAGGCGCAGGGCTTCGCCGGGGTCGGCGCGGAGATCGCGGCCCGGGTGCAGGAGCGGTGCTTCCACGCCCTGCACGCCCCGGTGCTGCGGGTGTCCGGCCTGGACATCCCGTACCCGGCGCCGATGCTGGAGCACACCCACCTGCCCGGCGTCGACCGGGTGCTCGACACGGTGGCCCGCCTCCAGTGGGACGACCGGCCCGACCCGCGCTGGCTGACCCAGGGCAGCGCGGCATGAGCGGGCGGACCATCCCGGCCCGCCCGGCCACCGGCCGACGGGAGGGATCCGCGTGACCACCGTGGACGGCGTCCAGATCTTCCTCCTGCCCGACCTCGGGGAGGGGCTGAGCGAGGCCGAGATCGTCGAGTGGCGGGTCGCCGTCGGCGACGTGGTGACCGTGGACCAGAGCGTGGTGGAGGTGGAGACCGCCAAGGCCGTCGTCGACGTGCCCTGCCCGTACGCCGGGCGGGTGGTCGCCCTGCACGGCGCGGCGGGTGAGGTCCGGCCGGTCGGTCAGCCGCTGATCACCATCGCCCCGCTGGACGGCCCGGGCGGCGACGAGCCCGCCGGGCACGCCACCTACCGGGAGGAGGAGCGGGCCGGCTCCGGCAACGTGCTGATCGGGTACGGCACCGGGCACGGTGGCTCCGGCCGGCGACGCCGCCGCCCCCGACTGGCGGTGGCCCCTGAACCCGTCGCCGGCCCGTCGACCGTGCCGAGGGTCCCGGCCGGCGCGGGCCGGGACGTCCCGGTGCACGCCGCCGGGGCGACCACCGACGGTGCCGTCCCGCCGGACCCGGGCGGCACCTCCCGGGCCGGCGGGGCGGCTGCCCTGGTCATCTCGCCGATCGTCCGGCGGCTGGCGAGGGAGCACGGGGTGGACCTCGGCGCGCTGCGCGGCACCGGGCCCGGTGGCGTGATCCGCCGGGCCGACGTGGAGGCGGCCCTGGCCGCCCCGGCGCCCCGGCTCGCCGCCGTGCCGGACCAGCCGGCCGGGCAGGACGGGCTCGCCCCGGCCGGCGGGTCGGACGTGGTCATCCCGCTGACCGGCATCCGCAAGGTGATCGCCGACAAGCTCTCCCGCAGCCGGCGGGAGATCCCCGAGGTGACCATCTGGGTCGACGTGGACGCCACCGGCCTGCTGGCCACCCGGGCGGCGATCAACGCGGCCACCCCGGACGCCCCGATCGGCGTGCTGGCCCTGCTGGCCCGGATCTGCCTCAGCGGCCTGCGGCGGTACCCGCAGCTCAACGCGTACGTCGACACCGAGGGGCAGCGGATCGTCCAGTCCGCCGGGGTGCACCTGGGCATCGCCGCGCAGACCGACCGGGGCCTGCTCGTCCCGGTGCTGCGCGACGCCCAGCGGCTCACCACCCGGGAACTGGCGGCCGCCCTGGCGGAGACCACCGCCGCCGCCCGGGCCGGCACGCTGCCGCCGACCCGGCTCACCGGCGGCACGTTCACCCTCAACAACTACGGGGTGTTCGGAGTGGACGGTTCCACCCCGATCATCAACCACCCGGAGGCCGCGCTGCTCGGGGTGGGCCGGATCGTGGACAAGCCGTGGGTGGTCGACAGGCAGCTCGCGGTGCGCAAGGTGACCCAGCTCAGCCTCACCTTCGACCACCGGGTCTGTGACGGTGGGGTGGCCGGTGGCTTCCTGCGGCACGTCGCCGACTGCGTCGAGCAGCCGGCGCTGCTGGTGGCGAACGTCTGAGCGGTACGCGCGGAGCCGGTCGCCCTGCGCGGGGTGACCGGCTCCGCCGTACGTCGGTGGTGCCGTCCTCTTCGTCCCCGCACCGGGCGGCGGGGGCGGGGTTTTCCGGTCGGTGGGCCGGGAAACCGGCGTCGGTCATCGACGCACCGCCGAGAGGAGCCACCGTGGCTTACCAGGGCCTGCCCGTCGCCGTGCGGGACCGCCGTCCGCCGGTCGCCGGCGCGCCGCTGTGGTGCGACGCCCACGAGTACGGGCTGACCGGTGACGGGGTGACCAACGACCAGCCGGCGCTGGCCGCGTTGGTGGACCGGCTCGGTGACGGCTACGCGGCCGACGGGCGGGCCCGGGTGATCTACTGCCCGCCCGGTATCTACTCCATCCGGGACGCCGGCACGGTGTGGCGCAGCGGGGTGTCGTTGATCGGCGCCGGACCGGCCGCGACGCGGTTCCTGCTGAGCAACGAGGGCAACCGGACCGACCCGACGCCGTTGGCCTTCTGGACGGTGCTCCAGCACGGCGCGGACCGGGACCGGCACATCGCCGACTGCACCTTCGCCGACTTCGAGATCGACGGCTCCGGGGTGGCGATGGCCGAGTACAACTACCTCGCCAAGGGCCTGGGCCTGCAGTACGTGGTACGCGGGGTGTTCCGCAACCTGTTCATCCACCACACCGGGGCGAGCGGGCTGGGCTGCGACTTCCTCCAGGACACCCTGATCGACGGCGTGGTGGTGGTCGGTTGCGGCCGGCTGGACAACGGCGAGGAGATGGGCGGCGCGGGCATCGGCATCGGCATCGGCGGCTGGGGTACCCAGGAGCGGCTCACCATCGCCAACTGCACCGCCCTGGCGAACGGGACGAACGGGATCTTCCTCGAACTGCAGAAGGACTACTGGACGCCGCCGCGCGGCTACCGGATCGTCGGCTGCCACAGCCAGGGCAACCGGTTCGGCATTTCCGACTGGGGCGCCGACGGGTTGATCGTCACCGGCTGCACGATGACCGGCAACCTGGAGGCCGGCTACGACGTCTCCGGCAACGGCACCGCCGGGGTGGCCGGGCGGGGCGGTCTGCTCACCGACTGCGTCATCGACGGCAACGTCCGGGACGGGATCAGCATGGGCAACACCCCGGGGCCGTACACGGTGCGGGGCAACCGGATCAGCGACAACGGCGGCTACGGCTACCACGAGCACGACCTGGGTCGCGGCTACCCGGACGCGGCGCAGGACGTGGTGGTCGAGAGCAACGAGTTCTGGGGCAACGGGCGGGACGCGATCCGGGTGGACCGCCCGATGGCCGACGCGGTGCTGCTCAACAACCGGATCCGCAACAACGGCCGGCAGTGCGCCGGGGCGTGCAGCGGCGGCGGCGAGTCGGTCCGCTACAGCGAGCGGTCCCTGGTCGACCGGTCGGCGAACTGGCCGCAGGACAGCCACCGGGGCAAGGTGCTGCGGGTCGGCCAGCGGGTCGCGGTGGTGGCCGGCAACACCGCCACCGAACTGAACCTCGCCCCGGTACGCCCCGACGCCTACACCGCGTGGAGCGCGGACACCCCGCTGCCGGGGACCCCGTACGAGTTGCCGGCCGCGCCGGGCACCCGGGCCGGGATCACCATCAACGCCGCCGTCGACTCGGCGACCGTGCGCGGCAACCGGATCTGGGACAACCACCCCGAGCGGACCCAGACCCACGGGTTCTGGATCACCGAGCGGGGTAGTTGCGTCGCCTGCCGGGTGGAGGACAACGACCTGGCCGGTAACGCGGTGGCGGCGATCCGGCTGGACACCCCGCCGGTCGGTGGCCGCTGGGACCGCAACCACGGCGACCAGGACTGGGACTGACCGGCCGTCGCCGGTACGCGACCCCCGGCGACGCCGATCCGGGACATCCGGGTCTCACGACCCCGTCCGACATCGCGCGGGCTTAAATTCCCGGCTTCCTCCGACCATTTCCCCGGAAAGCGCGACCTGGCCCAAGAAACGCCGTACAGAATGTGGCCAAGGGGACTGGAAATGGGGGAGTGAATATGGACCTGAGGCGGCGATTGACGCTATTGGCGATAACCATCGCGGCCGCACCGTTGGTCCTCGGCGGGTGCACCGCCGAGCGGAAGGCGGGGGCCGGGTCGGCGGCCGGCGCGGCAACCCCCACGGTGGCCGTGACCCCCGCCGACCGGGCCCGGGACGTGCCGGTCAGCGCGGAGGTCGGCACCACCGTGACCGGTGGGAAGGTAGCCAGCGTGAAGCTCACCGACGACAAGGGCAGGACGATCGCCGGCGAGCCGCGGGAGGACGGGTCGAGCTGGGTGCCGGCGGCCCCGCTGGAGAAGGGCCAAACCTACACCGCGGAGGTGACCGCGACCGGCGATTCGGGACGCACGACCGTCGGACGGACGACGTTCACCACGGCGGCGAAATCGAACAGGCAGGCCGTGACCAGCACTCTCTATTTCACCGGAAATCAGACGTACGGCACCGCGATGCCGGTGACCGTGGCGTTTGAACCGGCAATTCCCAAAGCGGCCAGGGCGGACGTGCAGCGACGATTGTTCCTGAAGACCGACCCGCCGCAGCCGGGCACCTGGTCGTGGCTGGAGGACGGCAGTCAGGTCTACTACCGGGCGCCCGACTTCTGGCGCTCGGGTACGAAGATCAGCGTCCGGGCCGGTCTGGAGGGGTTGCCGATCGGCAAGGAGTTCGTCGGTGACTCCGACCGGCGGGCCACCTCGAAGATCGGCCGGCAGGTCGCCCTGGACATCGACAACGCCACCAAGCAGATGTCGGTCTTCCAGGACGGCAAGCTGCTCCGCAAGATCCCGGTGAGCCTCGGCAAGCCGAGCACGCCGAGTTCCAGCGGCAAAATGGTGATCATGGAGAAGCACCAGCAGACCACCTTCGACACCCGGGGTGAACCCGACGGTGGTTACGTGGTCGACGTCGAGGACGCCCAGCGGCTCACCTGGGGTGGCGAGTTCATCCACGCCGCGCCGTGGTCGGAGGGGGACCAGGGCTACACCAACGTGTCGCACGGCTGCGCCAACGTCTCGTCCACCGCCGCCGACTGGCTGATGGGCGTCACCCAGGTCGGTGACCTGGTCACCGTGAAGGGGACCGAGGTGCCGTTGCGGGCCGGCAACGGCTGGACGGCCTGGAACACCACCTGGGACGAGTTCGTCAAGGGCAGCGCGCTGCCCGTCCCGCCGGGCCTGAAACCGGCACCCACCACCAGCCCGGTGCACCCGGGTGCGGTGGCCGGGGGCTCGTCGCCCGCGCCGGCACCGTCGGCCAGCGGCGGCTGACCAGCAGGGGAGGAACGACCGGTACGACCGGCCCGCCCACCGGCGGGCCGGTCGTCCGCGTCCGGGGGCGGGTCGTCCCGCGCGGCGGGTGGGTCGTCCCGCGCGGCGGGTGGGTCGTCCGCGCGGCGGGTGGGTCGTCCGCGTCCGGGGTGGGTCGTCCGCGCGGTGGGTGGGTCGTCCGCGTGCGGTGGGTGGTCGTCCGCGTCCGGCGGGTGGGTCGTCCGCGTGCGGCGGGTGGGTCGTCCGCGTCCGGCGGGTGGGTTCGCGTCCGGGGCCGGGTCGTCCGGGTCCGGTGGGGGCCGTTCGGGTCCGGTGGACCGGGTCGTCCGCGTCCGGTGGCTGGGCCGGCCGGGTCCGGGGGTGGGTCGTCCGAGTCCGGCGGGGCGGGTCGTCGGCGCCGGGGTCAGCCGCACGGCGAGATCGGCGAGATCAACTGCATGTCGCCGATCTGGCGGTATCGGAAGGCATCGGACACCGCCACTTCGCCGATCCGCAGTTGATCTCCCGCGGCACTGCCGTTGGACCGGCTCGCCGTGCCCCAGCGTCGCGGGCCGGGCCGGGCAGGGCAGGGCAGGGCAGGGCCGGGCAGGGGCAGGGCCGGGCAGGGCAGGGGCGTCGGGTCAGGGTGGCCTGGGCGAGGCGTCAGGTCAGGGCGAGGCGTCAGGTCAGGGTAGATCAGGGCGACTCGGGCGACGCCGGTGCCGGTCAGGCTGCCCAGCCAGAGCCGGTCGCCGTGCTGCCGGACTTCGCTGATCATCCAGTATCCGCCCGTCGGACCGTGCAGGATCCCGGCGCACACACGGCCGGCGAACGGACCAGGCGGACCAGGCGGGCCAGGCGAAGGGACCAGGCGGGCCAGGCGGGCCAGGCGGGCCGGGCGGGCCGGGCGGGCCGGGCGGGCCGGGCGGGCCGGGCGGGCCGGGCGGGCCGGGTACGGCCATCGACCGATTGTCACCCGCCGATGACCGTCACGCCGCGTGTCGCCCCGCCCGGCGTCCCTCCACCCTGAGGAGGATCCGGGTCCACCCCGGGAGCGACCCTGGTACTACCCGGAAACCCGCCTCCGGCAGGGCGGAAACGTCGGTGCCGGCGGCTAGATTCGACGGCATGGCAGAGCGGGACGACCGGTTCGACGTGCAACTCGGCGTGACCGACGACGTGGTCGAGGTGCGGGCGGTCGGCGAGATCGACATCGCCACCGTCGGCGCGTTCCGTGCCGCGCTCTGGGCCGCGCCGGCCCGTCCGCTGGTGCGGCTCGACCTGTCGGGCGTCCGGGTGCTCTCCGCCGCGGGAGTGCGGGCACTGGTCGCCGTGCACCTGCGGGTCCGGGCGCGTGGCGGCGAGCTGGTCGTGGTCGACCCGGATCCGGTGGTCACCCGGGTGCTGCGCGCCACCGGCCTGCACCGGGTCATCCCGATCAGGCGGGGCGGCGATCCGTGCGACGCGCAGCGCCGCCCGTTGGCCGCCTGCGCCTGACGACCCCCGTCCGGCACGGCTCGGCCTGCCCCGCACGGGCCGGGGCCGCGTCCGGGCCGGGGCCGCGTCCGGGCCGGGGCCGCCGGGCGGGTGCCGGCGGCCCGACGCGGTGGGTCAGCGGACGCCGAGCAGGTCGACGACGAAGACCAGGGTCTCGTTCGGCTTGATGACACCGCCGGCGCCCCGGCTGCCGTAGCCCAGGTGCGGCGGGATGGTGAGCCGGCGACGGCCGCCGACCTTCATTCCCACCACGCCCTGGTCCCAGCCGGCGATGACCTGCCCGCCGCCGAGCGGGAACTCGAAGGCGTCACCGCGGTTCCAGGAGGCGTCGAACTCCCGCCCGGTGGAGTGGGCCACCCCGACGTAGTGGACGTTGGCAAGCTGGCCCGGCCGGGCCTCGGCACCCTCGCCGACGGTGATGTCCTCGATGACGAGTTCGGCCGGGGGAGCGCCCTCGATGGGGCCGATCTCGGGCTTGCCTGCCTGGGGCGTGTTCATCTGCTGATCTCCTGCCGTCGTGGCTCGAACGTCCGGTCGGTGTCGATCCTGCCCGATCGTGACGCACCGATCCCCGGGGGCCCGATGACGGGATCCCGGGGATCGCTCGTACGGCGGGGGCGTCACCGCTGGGGTGACGCCCCCGCCGGTCCGGTCGCGGGCTACCTGAGCCAGCCGAACCGGCGTACCAGCGCAAGCCTGCCCCAGGCCCGGCCGAGGCCGACGGTGTTGCCCGCGCCGACCAGGGCCAGGCCGGCCAGCACTCCGGCGTAGATCAGGTGGTCGTCCATGAACAGGTTGTTCGCGGGGGGCAGGACGGCGGTCCACATCATCACCAGCAGCAGGCCGCCGGCGACTGCGGCGATCCGCATCCCGATGCCGAGCACCAGCGCCACGCCGATCCCGGCCAGGCCGAGCATGAACAGCCAGTCGGCCCAGGCCGCGCCGGCGATGTCGTGGTAGACGCCCTGGAACGGGCCGGCCGCGCCGAAGCTCAGGAAGCCCTTGGTCGGGCTGCCGCCGTTGATCCAGGCGTTCTTCGCCTCGGTCTCGTGGCCCAGGCCGAACGCCTTGTCCAGGAACGCCCAGAGGAAGATCCAGCCGAGGGCGATCCGGGTGCCGGCCCAGACGTACCGGGCGGCGCGCTGGCGGGTGGTCTCGGTGCCGGCCACCGGCGTACCGGTGTTGGCGGTGGTGTTCCGCTCGATCATCGCGGTCATGGTCTCCACGTCCCTTCGCTGGCTGGCACCGCGCTTTCCGGTGGCACCTACATTCCACGCCCGGCGGTGGTTCGCCGGCAGGGCCGACCGGTCCGTGCCGGGCCGGGACCTAAGACCCGCTCCGGGGGTGTCGGGACGGGACCTTCGGCCCCGGCCGGATCGGTCCACCTGCCTCTGCCCGGCCCGGTACGGCGCTCCTAGCGTCGGGGTGGCGAAGCCGACGAGGAGGTCGTGATGAGGACGTGGCAGGTGGGCGACGTGATGACCCGGGACGTGCTGACGGTCGGGGAACAGACTCCCTACCGGCAGATCGTCGACGTGCTGATCCGGCGTGGGATCAGCGCGGTGCCGGTGGTGGACGGGTTCCGCCGGGTGCTGGGCGTGGTGTCCGAGGCGGACCTGCTGCACAAGGTGGAGCGCGCCGGCGTCCCGGAGGAGCGGCGGGTCTTCGAGGGGCGGCGACGTCGGACGGCCCGGGAGAAGGCCGACGCGCTGGTGGCGAAGGACCTGATGACCGCGCCGGCGGTCACCACCTGGTCGGAGTCGTCGCTGCCGGCCGCGGCCCGGCTGATGGACCGCGAGGCGGTCAAGCGGCTGCCCGTCCTCGACGACCTCGGTCGGCTGGTCGGCATCGTCACCCGTGGCGACCTGCTCACGGTGCACCTGCGCAGCGACGCCGAGATCCGCGAGGACGTGGTGCAGGAGGTGCTGCGCCGGGTGCTGGCGGTGCGGGACGGGCTGGTCACCGTGCAGGTGCGCGACGGTGCGGTCACCCTGGACGGTCGGCTGGACCGGCGGACCGCGGCCGAGCTGGCGGTGCGGCTCGCCGGCCAGGTCAGCGGCGTGGTCCAGGTCGCCAGCACGATCGGGTACGACGTGGACGACACCAGCCTGGTGGGGCCGGGGGTCACCCCGGTCGGCTGAGCGGTGCCGGCCGGTCAGCCCACCGGGGTGGCGAGCTGCCCGGCGAGCAGCGCGGGCGCCTCCGCCAGGGACGGGCCGTACCAGGTGAGGTGGCGGCCGGAGACCAGCGCGCAGGGGATGCCGGGAAAGGCGTCCGGACCGTCGTCGGCGGTGAACGCGTACGGCTCGTCGGGGAGCACCACGAGGTCGGGCCGGCGGTCGCGCAGCTCGTCGAGGTCGGGTCGGGGATACCGTTCGGGGTGCTCGTCGTACGCGTTCGGCACGCCGAGCCGGCGCAGCACGTCCCCGGCGAAGGTGTCCCCGCCGAGCACCACCCAGGGTCGGCGCCAGACCGGCACCACGGCCCGGCGGATCCGCGCCGGGCCGGGTGGCGCGGCCCACGCCCGGCGGGCGTCGGTCAGCCATCCCGGTTCCCCGGTCACCCCGAGCGCGGCCAGCAGGCCGGCCAGTTCGTCCAGCGCCTGCGGCACGGTACGCGGATAGGTGACCAGCACCGGCACCCCGGCGGCGGCCAGTGCGTCGGCGTCGACGCGCCGGTTCTCCTCCACGTTGAGCAGCACCAGGTCGGGGCGGAGGGCGCGCACCCGGTCCAGGTCCGGGTACTTGCTGCCGCCGACCCGGGCCACGTCCAGCCCCGCCGGGTGGGTGCACCAGTCGGTCGCGCCGACCAGCACCTCCGGCACGGTGACCGCCACCGCCTCGGTCAGCGACGGCACCAGCGAGACCACCCGCACGGCCGGCCTCCGTTCGTCAGCGGTGGGCGGCGGTCGCGGCGGCCTCCCGGGCCACCGTGGCCACCGGGACGCCCTCCCGGGCGGCCCACTCGACGGCGTGCCGGACCTGGGCCACCGGCATCGGCCGCCGGTCGGTCACGGTGACCGCCATGTGCACCGCGAAGACGACGAACGGGTACGACCGGGCCAGCCCGGCCACCGACGCGTGCACCCGGCTGGCCGTCGCCAGCGCCTCCTCCTCGGTCAACGCCGGCAGGACCAGCAGGTACTCGTCGGGGGCGAGGCGGACCGCCCGGTCGACCGGGCGCAGCGGCGCGGTCAGCGCGGCGATGACCGCCTGCGTCTCGCGGGCCACGCTGCGCCGGCCGAAGCGCTCCGGCGTGCCGGCCGGTTCGCTCACCCGTACCCCGATCAGCGCCACCGGCAGGGTGCCGGAGGAGGTCACCCCGTCGACCCCGCTCCACCGGCGCAGCGCCGGCTCGTCCACCAGCCCCTGCGGGGCGTCCGCCGGCTCGTCGGCCCGCCCCGGAGCGGTCCGGTGGGCGCGTTCCACCCGGCCGGCCATCAGCCGCAGCGCCGCCTCGGCCCGGCTCTCACCCGGCGTCGCGGGCAGGTCCCGGACCCGGCGCAGCACCTGGTCGACGGCGGCCAGCGCCGCCGGCGGCAGCCGGTCACCGAGCTGCGCCCGCAGCCGGATCACCTCGTGCAGCGCCTCGTCGCGGCGGAAACCCCAGCGGCCGGAGAAGAGCCGGCCCGCCTCCAGGGTGGTCGCCGCCTCCACCTCCCGGCGGTCCCGGGCCACCAGGCTCGCCCCGAACCGCGGTGTCAGCGCCACCACGCTCCACTCCCGGGACAGCTCCTCGGACTCGTCCAGCGCCACCCCGTACGCCCCGGGGGACAGCTCCGCCGGCGGGTCTCCGACCAGCCCGATCACGGTCACCGCCGCGCCGGCGGCGATCCGCTCGTAGCGGGCCCGCTCCCGGGCGAAGTACGGCATCCGCTGGAACAGGGCGATCACCACCAGCGGGCCGTCCTCGGCGGTGGCCAGCGCCGACCGCTCGATGGCGTGGGAGACCGTCACGAGATTCCGCTTGGTCAACAGTTCCGGGGCCGGTCCGTCGTGCAGCACCCCGTGAGCGTAGAGAAATCGGTCGGGGCGCGCACCGTCGGCCGCGCCGGTCGCACCGAGCAGGCGACGACCGGGGTCGACGTCCTAGACTCGGTCGGTCACTCTCCTGCGCACGGACGGATCGGCCCGACGATGACGCGTACCGCCACCGACGACGGCGCCCGGCTGCGCCCGGTCCCGGCCGGTGACGTGCCGCTGTTCGTCCGCGCCGGGCAGGCGGTGCACGCCGGCCGCCGGCTGGGCGAGCTGGTGTCGCGGCGGCCGGAGGGGATCACCGGGCACCAGTGGAGTTCGGCCACCCGGGAGGGGTTCGACCACGTCGTCTGTGCGGCCGACTCCGGCGTCCCGCTGTTCGCGGTGACGATCGGCCCCGCCGCGCCGGCCGGCTCGGCGGGGCAGCGCGCCGAGCGGATGCGCGAGGCGGTCTGCGCCGCGGTGGGCCTGCCGGTGCTGCGGATCGACTCGCCGACGCTGCGGTCCGCCGGGTACGGCCGGCGGATCGTCACGTACGTCATCGACGCGCGCGCCTACGCGGCCGGCGCCGGCCCGGACGCGGACCCGGACGACGCCACCCCGGTCGGGTACCGCGACATCGTCGGCCGGCTGCCGGACGGCCGGACCGGTCCGGTCAACGACCTCGGCGCGCTGGCCCGGGCGGCGGCCGTCGAGGCGTACGTGTCGCGTCGGCTCAGCGACCCGATCGTGCGGGGCCTGCACGTGCGCTGGCGGGACGGGTCGGCCGAGGGCTGGAGCTGGGTCGAGGTACGGCCCGGCCGGTGCCTGGTGGAGCGGGTCACCGTCCACGAGGAACGCCTCCGTTGCGGCGTGGACCCGGCCCGGCTGGCCGAGGACCTGGCCGCCGTCGCGCTGGGCGATCGGCTGGCCGGGCCGGCCGCCGACGAGGGTGTCCTGCTCGACCGGGACGCGTTGCGGCAGCAGATCCGCGGGTTGCGGGACCGGCGGGACGAGTTGGCCGCGCCGTTCGCCTTCGACCACCTCTGCGTCGACTGACGGCACCGGGTCGCGGGGCCGGACGACCCGGCACCATCGCCGCCGCCCGCCGGGTGGCACACGCCGGCTCGGCCGGCTTCCGGCCGCTGGGAAGTCCCCCCGTGCCGACCGGTGGCGCGACCGGTGGTCATTCTTCGGCGACGGTTGGTGACATTCCGGCCCCGCCGGAAAACGGTCCCGAATTCCTCGATCCGCCTTGAACCTTCGTCGGCGTCGGCCCGTACCTAAGCGGGAATGGACAGGAATTCCCAGCCGCGCCACCCGACGCGGCGGACGGTGCGGAAAGGGCATCGTCGGCCATCGACGTGCGACCGGAACGTCGCAGTGCTCCCGACGGGGCGTCCACCCCGATATCCGTCTCCTCGTCAGGGACACGAGTCAGGTACCGGATCGAGAAGGAGAGCAATTCGATGCGCAGGTCCACAGGGGCGCGCCGGTCATCCGGTAACGCGCGGAGCAAGCGGCTGCTGGCGGCGGTCGGCGCGCTCGCGGTCTTCGGCGGGATCGCCGCGGTGACCCAGATCTCGTCGGCCCAGGACGAACCGCGGCGGACCCGCAACGTCTCGTCGGCCTGCGTGGCACCGAGCCCCGGCGCCACCTCGCCGAGCGGTCGTGGCAGCACCACCCAGACGTGGCAGGACGGCCGCTGGGTCCGCAACCACTGGGGTGACGGCCAGATGTCCGTCGCCGAGTGTCAGGCCGTCAAGGCGGGCAACGCCCCGGTGAACACCCTCGCCTCCACCGTGGCGTGCCCGGACGTGGTCAGCAAGCTTCCCCAGGTCCCCGCGCAGGCCAAGGCCGAGGTGGACCGGAACCTGACCCTGCTGAAGACCCAGATCGACGAGGCCAACCGGCGGCTGGCGGCCGAGGGCCGCAAGGGGCAGGCGTTCATCAACAACGCCATCCTCGGCCCGCTGGCCGAGAAGCGGCGGGCCACCCTGAACCGGATCGCCACCGCGATCGGCCGGGTGGCGCAGCGTCCGCAGGGCCTGGACCAGCTCGCGCCGTGCACCGTGGCCGCCAACAACGGCGGCAACAACAACGGCGGCCAGAACGGTGGCAACAACAACGGTGGCAACAACGGCAACAACGGCGGCCAGAACGGCAACAACGGCGGCAACGCGCTGGGTGTCCTCGCGAAGGACTGCACGAACAGCAAGCTGCAACCGCACGACGGTTTCCAGAACGGCAACCGCTGCGTCAGCACCGCGTTCGGCGAGGTCGGCGCGGCGACCAACAACCCGTCGCTGCTGATCACGCAGTTCCCCGACCAGGTGGAGCGCAACCAGGCGTTCAGCCTGAAGGTCTCCACCCGGAACCTGGTCCGGGATCGGTTCCTGGCGGCCGGTCAGGGCGGCTACTACCTGGAGAGTTCGATCCTCACCGACCAGGGCCTCACCCGTGGGCACTTCCACACCGCCTGCCGGATGTTGCAGAGCACCGACCAGGCGCCGTCGAACCCGCAGGACGTCCCGGCGTTCTTCGTGGCCACCGAGGACGGCAAGGGTGGCAACCAGGCCGACGACGTGACCATCCAGATCCCGGGCCTGCCGCAGTCGGGTACGGCGCAGTGCGCGGTCTGGGCCGGTGACGGCTCGCACCGGGTGCCGATGATGGAGCGGGCCAACCAGACCCCCGCCTTCGACGTGGTGCGGATCCAGGTCAACTGAGCACCACCGACTGGCGGTCGTGGGCCGTCCGGGGTCTCCCGGGCGACCCACGACCGTTCCGCGTCCGTGCTCTCTGCCGGCGGTACGGCCGGGGTCGCGCCGTCAGGCCAGGGCCGGTGCCTCGTCCCGGGTGGGGGTGGCGGCGGTGGGGGCGCGCAGCGCGGCGATCCGCCGCCGCCGGGCCGGTCCGGCCAGCAGGTTGCCGGCGGCCACCAGCAGCGCCAGCCCGAACAGGCTCCACCAGAGCGCGGTGACCCCGAGGCGTTCGGCGACCAGCCCGCCGACGGTCGGCCCGAGGAAGCTGGCACCGGCGTGGCCGAGGGAGTAGACCCCCTGGTAGCGCCCGCGTTGGGCGGCGGGGGAGAGGTCGGCGGTGAGCGCGGAGTTGGCCGGCGTCATCAGCATCTCGCCGAGCGTCCAGACCAGCACGGTCAGCGCGTAGAACCAGACCGTGTCGGCCAGCACGGTCAGCCCGAAGCCGGTGCCCACCACGACCGCGGCGACGGCGACGGTGCGGGACCGGTCGAACCGGCCGATCAGCCGGGGGACGAAGAGCTGCCCCAGCACGATCGCCACCCCGTTGACCGCGATGACCGGCCCGTACGCCGAAGCCGGGAGGCCGTCGTCACGCAGCGCCACCGGCAGCATCACGTTGGCCTCGATGCAGAGCCAGACCAGCCCGGTCAGCGCGGTGAAGGTGAGGAAGACCCGGTCGCGCAGCACCGTGCCGAGGCCGCCCCGGTCGCCCGGGACGGGCCGGCCCGCCGGTGGAGCGGGCCGCGACTCCGGCACCCGCAGGGCGATCAGGGCGGCGGTGAACAGCAGTACGGTGGCGTTGATCACGAACAGCAGCAGCGGGTCGACCCGGACGAGCAACCCGGCGACGGTGGCGGCGACCGAGAACCCGATGTTGATGGCCCAGTAGTTGAGGGTCAGCGCGCGGAGCCGGTCCCGTTCGCCGACCACGTCGATGATGGTCGCGGTGAAGGCCGGCCGGGCCAGCCCGAGGCAGAGGCCGAGCAGCAGGGTCAGCACGGCGATCATGGCCGGGTGGCCGGTCAGCCCGAGCCCGGCCGCCACGGCGGCGGCGGTGACGTTGCCGACCAGCATCGCCGGCCGCCGCCCCCAGCGGTCGGCGATGATCCCGCCGAGCAGGTTGCCCAGGGCGCTGCCGGCCCCGTGCAGCCCGATCACCATCCCGGCGTACGCCGGGCTGAAGTGCCGTACCGAGACCAGGTAGACCCCGAGGTAGATGGCGACGAAGCTGCCCAGCCGGTTGATCAGGGTGGCGGTCCAGAGGTACCAGAACGTCCGGGGCAGCCCGCCGGCCGTCCGCCCCCACCAGTGCGTCAACCGCCACCTCCGTACCCTCGCCCCGCGGTAATGCCCGGCAGGCACCCGGGGCATTACATCTCAACGGGACGACGGGACGCGGTCGCGGCGGGGGAGATGGTGGCCCCGGTCACCTGGATCGGGTCCGTGCCGCCGGTCCGGCGGTGCCGCCGAGGCGCGCCGAGCGGGTCGGGCTCCGGTGGACGACCGGGGTGCGGACGGGGGCGGCGTCGGCCGGGTGGCCTCGGCCGGGTGTGCCCTGGCGACCGTTGTGGCAGCTCTCCCCGCCGACCCCCCGCCGGCGTGGGAATTGCGAACAACGCGAAAGCGCCGAGGCCTTCGCTGATATCTCAGCGTGACCCCGGCGCGCCTGATCGTGATCCGTGCCGGTCGGTCAGCGGTTCTTCCACGCCTCCACGACGGCGACCGGGATCCGGCCGCGCTCGGAAATCTCGTGGCCGTTCTTTCTCGCCCATTCCCGGATGGCGCGGTTCTGCTCGCGGTCCATTCCGGAGACCCCGGCGCGGGCCGGGCGGCGGGTCGGCCGACCAGCCGCGACCGCGCCCCTGCCCATCCAGCGGCCAGCGGTGATGTACGGGTCGAGCGCCTTGCGCAGGGTCCCCACGTTTTCGTCGGAGAGGTCGATGGTGTACACCATCCCGTCCAGACTGAACTCGACGGTCCGATCGGCCTTTTCGCCGTCGAGGTCGTCGGTCAGAACGGTGATTACTTCTCTTGCCATCGCCATTGCTCCCTGTGTCGGGCGGGTGTGCCAAGAGTTTGACGTATCTGACGGCAAATCCGCAACAATATGCCTCTATCTCATTTGGTGGGTCGCGCCAATCGTGGGAAATCTGCGTCCGTCAAATCGCCGGTCGGATGGCCCGTGGATGCCGCGAGCGTGGCCTGCATCACACCCAGGAACAGCGGGTGCGGTCTGTGACTTGAGTCAGACACGCTCAACTCAACGCGATAAGCAGGTGTTCGATGGCAACTCTCCCGGTACTTCCACTGACCGACGCCGTCCTGCTGCCCGGCATGGTCATCCCGGTGACCCTCGACCCGACCACCCAGGCCGCGGTCGACGCGGCCCGCGCCAGCGGCGACAAGACGCTGCTCGCCGTGCCCCGCATCGACGGCGAGTACGGCTCCGTCGGCACGATCGCCACCATCGAGAAGGTCGGCCGGCTCCCCGACGGCGAACCCGCCGCCGTGGTGCGCGGCCTCGGCCGGGCCCGGATCGGCTCCGGCGTACCCGGACCCGGCGCCGCCCTCTGGGTGGAGGCCACCCGAATCGACGAACCCGCACCCGCCGGCCGCGCCCGCGAGCTGGCCCGTGAGTACCGCGCGCTGATGACCTCGGTTCTGCAGCAGCGCGGCGCCTGGCAGGTCATCGACGCCATGGAGCGGATGACCGAACTGTCCGAGCTGGCCGACGCGGCCGGCTACGCGCCCTGGCTCACCCTGGCGCAGAAGACCGAACTGCTCGCCGCGCCGGACGTCACCGCCCGGCTGGAACTGCTCGTCGGCTGGGTCAGGGACCACCTCGCCGAACAGGAGGTCACCGAGCAGATCAACAGCGACGTCCGCGAGGGGCTGGAGAAGTCCCAGCGTGAGTTCCTGCTCCGGCAGCAACTCGCCGCGATCCGCAAGGAGCTCGGCGAGGACGAGCCGGACGGCTCCGCCGACTACCGGTCCCGGGTCGAGGCCGCCGACCTGCCGGAGAAGGTCCGCGAGGCGGCGCTGCGCGAGGTCGGCAAGCTGGAACGGGCCAGCGACGCCTCCCCGGAGGCGGGCTGGATCCGTACCTGGCTGGACACGGTGCTGGAGATGCCGTGGGGCACCCGTACCGAGGACAACACCGACCTGGCCGCGGCCCGCGCCGTGCTCGACGCCGACCACGCCGGCCTGGCCGACGTGAAGGACCGCATCCTGGAGTACCTCGCGGTGCGCAACCGCCGGGCCGAGCGCAACCTCGGGGTGGTGGGCGGTCGCGGCTCCGGCGCGGTGCTGGCCCTCGCCGGCCCGCCCGGAGTCGGCAAGACCAGCCTCGGCGAGTCCGTCGCCCGGGCGCTCGGGCGCGAATTCGTCCGGGTCTCCCTCGGCGGCGTCCGGGACGAGGCGGAGATCCGCGGTCACCGCCGCACCTACGTCGGCGCGCTGCCCGGCCGGATCGTCCGCGCACTGCGCGAGGCCGGCTCGATGAACCCGGTGGTGCTCCTCGACGAGGTGGACAAGCTGGCCGTCGGGTACGCCGGCGACCCGGCCGCCGCCCTGCTGGAGGTGCTCGACCCGGCGCAGAACCACACCTTCCGCGACCACTACCTCGAGGTCGACCTCGACCTGTCCGACGTGCTCTTCCTGGCCACCGCCAACGTGCTGGAGACCGTCCCGGGCCCGCTGCTGGACCGGATGGAGCTGGTCACCCTGGACGGCTACACCGAGGACGAGAAGGTCGCCATCGCCCGCGACCACCTGCTGCCCCGGCAGCGGGAGCGGGCCGGGCTCACCGCCGACGAGGTGACCGTCGCCGACCCCGCGCTCGCCCGGATCGCCGGGGAGTACACCCGGGAGGCCGGCGTCCGGCAGCTCGAACGGGGGCTGGCGAAGATCCTGCGCAAGGTCGCCGTCGAGCTGGCCACCGACCCGGCCCCGGTCCGGGTGGACACCGACAACCTGGCCCGGTACCTGGGCCGACCGAGGTTCACCCCGGAATCGGCCGAGCGGACGGCGGTGCCCGGCGTGGCCACCGGCCTGGCGGTCACCGGCGCCGGCGGCGACGTGCTCTTCATCGAGGCCACCAGCATGGAGGGCGAGCCCGGACTGACCCTCACCGGCCAGCTCGGCGACGTGATGAAGGAGTCGGCCCACATCGCGCTGTCGTACCTGCGCTCCAACGGGCGACGGCTCGGCATCGACCCGAACATCCTCGCCGGTCGGCGGATCCACCTGCACGTCCCGGCGGGCGCGGTGCCCAAGGACGGCCCCAGCGCCGGCATCACCATGGTCACCGCCCTCGCCTCGCTGGTGACCGGACGGCCGGTCCGCCCCGAGTTCGGGATGACCGGCGAGGTGACGCTCTCCGGCCGGGTGCTGCCGATCGGCGGGGTGAAGCAGAAGCTGCTGGCCGCGCACCGGGCCGGCCTGACCGAGGTGATCGTCCCGGCCCGCAACGAGCCGGACCTGGACGACCTGCCCAGCGAGGTCCGGGAGGCGCTGACCGTGCACACCCTGGCCGACGTCGCCGACGTGCTCGCCCTGGCGCTACGCCCGGCCGAGGTCGACGTGGCGACGCTCGGCGGTCAGCCGCTCAGCGCCGCCTGACCGGTACGCCACCGTGGCCCCCGACGCCCCACCCGGGCGTCGGGGGCCACGGGTGCCGCGCGGTGTGGGTCAGTGGCCCTCGCCGCCGCGGTCGCGTCGTACGGTGGCCTTGCGGCCCTTGATGGTGCTGCCGCGCAGCCCCGCGATCACCTCGTCGGCGACCCCCTGCGGCACCTCCACCAGCGAGAACCGGTCGGCGATCTCGATCGAGCCGATGTCCCGGCCACTCACCCGGGTCTCCCCGGTGATCGCGCCGACCAGGTCCTGCGGGCGCACCCCGGCGCGCCGTCCCAGCCCGATGAAGACCTGGGCGGTGCCGCCCGCGCGGGGCCGGCCGCCACCGCCGCCAGCCCGCCGCTCCCCGCCCCGGCCGTCGAACCCGGGGCGACTCTCCCGGGCCGGCCGGACCGCCACCTGCGGGATCTCCTCCTCGTCGTCCGAGCCGGGCAGGGCCGCCTCGTGGGCCAGCTTCACGGCGGCCAGCGCGACCTCCATCAGGTCGAACTCGTCCGACAGTGACTCGACGATCACCCGGAACGGGTCCAGGTCGTCCTCCAGCAGGCTCTCCCGCAGCGCCGCCTGGGTCAGCTCCAGCCGCCGGGTCCGCAGGTCGGCCACCGTGGGGATCTTGTCGATGGCGATCCGCTGGCCGGTGACCCGCTCGATGGTCTTGAGCATCCGGTGCTCGCGCGGCTCGGCGAGGGTGATCGCCACCCCCTCCCGGCCGGCCCGGCCCACCCGGCCGATCCGGTGCACGTACGACTCGGGCGCCGACGGCACGTCGTAGTTGACCACGTGGGTGAGCTGCTCGACGTCCAGGCCCCGGGCCGCCACGTCGGTGGCCACCAGCAGGTCGGCGGTGCCGCCGCGCAGCCGGCCCATCACCCGGTCCCGCTGCTCCTGGCTCATCCCGCCGTGCAGCGCCTCGGCCCGGTAGCCGCGCCCGTTCATCGTCTCGGTGAGCCGGTCCACCTCCTCCCGGCTGCGGCAGAACACGATCGCCGCCGTCGGCGACTCCACGTCCAGCACCCGGCCCAGGGCCGCCGGCTTGTGCGCCCGGGTGACGATGTACGCGCTCTGCCGTACCCGGGGCGCCTCGCCGGCCACCGGCTGTTCCCGCCCGATCTGGATCCGCTCCGGGTCGGTCAGGTGCTTGCGGGCCAGCCCGTCGATCCGGGACGGCATGGTCGCCGAGAAGAGCACCGTCTGCCGCTGCTCGGGCGCGTGCTCCAGGATCGCCTCGATGTCCTCGGCGAAGCCCATGTCGAGCATCTCGTCGGCCTCGTCGAGCACCACGGTGGCCAGCGAGCCCAGCCGCAGGGTGCCCCGGGCGATGTGGTCCAGCGCCCGGCCCGGGGTCGCCACCACCACGTCCACGCCCATGTCCAGGGCGCGGAGCTGGCGGCCGATCGGCTGGCCGCCGTAGATCGGCAGCACCCGGGTGCCGAGGTCCTTGCCGTACCGGTGGAACGCCTCGGAGACCTGCACCGCCAGCTCCCGGGTGGGCACCAGCACCAGCGACACCGGGTCGCCGCCGCTGCGGTCCTCCGGCATCCGCTGCAACAGCGGGAGGGCGAACGCGGCGGTCTTGCCCGTACCGGTGGCCGCCTGTCCCAGCAGGTCCCGGCCGGCCAGCAGCAGGGGGATCGCCTCCCGCTGGATCGGCGTCGGTTCCTCGTAGCCGAGCGCGGACAGCGCGCCCAGCAACTCGGCGCGCAGCCCGAGGTCCACGAAGGCGGGCACCTCGTCGGGATCGCCGGGAGCGATGGGGTCGGTCGGTGTGGGTGCGGAACTCATGGGCAGAGTTTTCCATCACCCCCACCGACCCGCTCCGCCGACCGGCACAACCGTGCCGGTCGGCACAGCCGGATGCCCCCCGGCGGATCCGCGCGTGGAGTCGATCCCCCGCGCGGGTGCCGGCCACTCCGGCGGGCGACCCGTACGAGACCGTCGCCCTTAGGGGGTGGATGGGAGGATTGCTCATTCCATCCCGGTTCGGAGCGCTTACGGTGCTTTCAGGTTCATCCGCACCGTGTCGTACCGGAAGAGGACCCGACCATGCGCGTGCCCAGCCGCAGCCCCGGCCAGCAGCCCGGTGCCACCCCGCCCGCCCCGGCCCGCCGGGCACCCGCCCCCTCCCGGCCCACCCGGCACGCCCCGCCCGACCTCGACGCCTACCGGGATGCGGTCGCCGAACTGCTGGTCGAGGTGGGCGCCCTCGCCGACGCGGCCTCCACCGCAGCCCGCCAGGTCCTGCTCGACCAGCGGCTGCGCGAGCCGGCGATCGCGGCCGTGCTCGACGCCACCGGGCAGGGACTGATCGGCGCCCGCGAGACGCTGCTGCTGGAGATGGCCCGCTACCAGCCCAACGACCGCACCTCGGCCCGGGACCTCACCGCGCTGGTGCGGATCTACCTGCTCTCCCGCATCGACGTCATGTGGTGGCGCGACGCCCCCACCTTCCGCACCGACGAGCAGGTCCACGCCCACCCCGACCTGGTCGACCTGGAGTGGCTGCGGCGGCGCGACCTGCTCGGCTTCCGCTACCGGGAACAGGCGGCCACCGTCCTCGGCCGCGGCGTGCGGGCCGTCCGCCGCCGGTTGCGGCCGGACGCCACCCCGCGTACCGCCGGGGTGAAGTTCCGCCAGGCCCGCCGGGAGGTCGTCGCGCTCCTCAACGACCTGGCCCGGGAGTTCGCCCGGTCCGCCCCGCCGGCCACCCCGCCGCTCTGGGTGACCAGCCTGGTCCGCAGCGCCGAACACCAGTACCAGCTACGCCGGCTCGGGTACGCGGCGATGGTCCCCAGTGGCCACTGCCTCGGCTGGGCGGTGGACGTGGAACTGGCCTGGTACGCCCGGTTCGGCGCGCGCGACGTGCTGGCCGAGATCCTGCTGGCCCGGCAGGCCGCCGGCGAGCTGAACGTGATCGACGAGGGGCAGGCCTGGCACGTGTGCCTGGCCCCCGCCGCCCGGGCCCGGCTGCGCTCGGCGTACGAGGCCGAGATGGGGGCCTGAGGCGGATGTGCGGCATCGCGCTCAGCGTCGGCCCGGAGGCCGACCCGGCGATCTTCCGGCGGATGCTCGCCGTCCTCGCCCCGCGCGGGGAGGTGACCGAGACCCGGCAGGAGACCGGCCTGCTCACCGGTGTCCGCCGGCTGCCGGTGGTCGACCGGGACCGGGCCGTACAGCCCTGGACCTCACCCGACGGGCGGTACGTGCTCTGCTACAACGGCGAGGTCTTCAACCACCGCGAGCTGCGCCGGGAGTTGACCCGGGCCGGCCACGAGTTCCGCGGCGCCAGCGACACCGAGGTGGTGCTCGCCGCGTTCCGGCAGTGGGGCGCCGAGGCGGTGCACCGGCTGCGCGGCGAGTGGGCGTTCACCGTGGTGGAGCGGGTCACCGGCCGGGTCTACCTGGCCCGCGACCCGCTCGGGGTGAAGCCGCTGTACTGGTCCCGGACCCCGGGCTGCCTGCACGTCTCCTCCGAGGTCAAGGCCCTGGTCGGCCAGCACGCCCCGATCGCCGAGGTGCCGCCCGGACACCACGGCTGGGCCGAGCCGGACGGCCGGGTGACCCTGCGCCCGTACCTCGACCTGCTCGCCCTCGGCGAGGGGTTGCCGGTCGTGGACGACCCGGACGAGGCCGCCCTGCTCGTCCGGGCCGCCCTCACCGACAGCATCCGGGCGCGGGTGGACACCGACCTCACCGTCGGGGTGGTGCTCTCCGGCGGCCTGGACAGCTCGTTGGCCCTGGCGCACGCCCGGGAGCTGCATCCGGACTGCGTGGCGGTCACCGTCGGGGTGCCGGACAGCCCGGACGTGGCGTACGCCCGGCGGCTCGCCGCCGACCTCGGCGTGCCGCACGAGGTGGTCGAGCTGCGCCCGCGCGACATCCGGCTCGCCGACATCCGGGAGGCCATCCGGATCTCCGAGCTGACCGAGTACGGCGACATCATCAACGCGGTGGTCTCGGTGCCGATCTTCCGGCGGCTGCGCGAGCTGGGGGTGCGGGTGGTGCTCACCGGGGACGGCTCCGACGAGCTGTTCGGCGGCTACCCGATGTACCACCGGGTCGGCCCCGAGCGGGCCCGCCGGCTCTTCCTCCACCGGATCCGCAACCTGTGCCGTACGGAGTTGCAGCGGGTGGACCGGGCCAGCATGGCGTACGGGGTGGAGGCCCGGGTGCCCTTCCTCGACCTGAGCGTGGTGGAGCTGGCGATGCGGCTGCCGCTGGCGCTCAAGCTGCGGGAGGGCCAGGAGAAGTGGATCGTCCGGCGGGCCTTCGCCGACGTGCTGCCCGACTACGTCCGCCGTCGGCCGAAGAACCCGATGTCCTACTCGTCCGGGCTGCACGAGCGGGCCCGGCTGTACAAGCCGTTCTTCGCCCGGCTGCACCGCTCGTTCGGCTACGACCTGCTGGAACCGGTCCGCCGCGACTTCGACAGCGTGCTCAGCCGGTGCGGCAACGACCTGGACCGGGCGATCGCCGACGGGCTGGCCCGCCCGGACTACACGGTGCTGGAACACGCCCGGGACCTGGTCGGCGCGGCGAGGTGGAACGCCGCGCCGCTGGTGCGCCGGCTGGTCGGGGCCCGCCCGCCCCGGCGTACGACGGTGGGTTGACTCTGACACCGTGTCAGGGCCGACCGTGGGGGGACCATGTTCACCATCGGAGACTTCGCCAGGCTGGGCCGGGTGTCGGTGCGGATGCTGCGCCACTACGACCGGATCGGGCTGCTCCGGCCGGCTTCGGTCGACCCGCGCACCGGGTACCGGCACTACCGGGCCGACCAGTTGCACCGGCTGCACCGGCTGCTCGCCCTCAAGGAGCTGGGGCTCACCCTGACCCAGGTCGGGGCGATCCTCGACGACGCCGTGGACGCCGCCGAACTGCGCGGCATGCTGCGGTTGCGGCGGGCCCAGCTACGCCAGCAGGTGGCCGCGGACACCGCCCGGCTGGCCGCCGTCGAGGCGCGGCTCCGAATGATCGAGACGGAGGGTCGGATGACCACCGAGAACGTCGTACTCAAGGCGCTCGCGCCGGTGCGGGTCGCGGAGCTGACCGCGCTCGCCCGCAGCTACGCCACGCCGGACATCGGACCGGTGATCCAGCCGCTCTACCCGGAGCTGTTCCGCCGGCTGGAGTCCGCCCACATCCCGCCGACCGGCCCCACACTGGCCTGGTACGAGCCGGTCGAGGGCGACGACGACACGGTGCGGGTGCACGCCGGGGTGACCGTCGACGCCGACCCGACGCGGGCCGGCGAGGTGGCGATCGTCGACCTGCCGGCGGTGTCCACCGCCGCCACCATCGTGCACCACGGCGCGATGGACGAGGTGGAGACCACCATGCGGGTGCTCGCCGGCTGGATCGAGGAGCACGGCTGGCGGGCCACCGGCCACGCCCGCGAGCTGTACCTGGACTACTGCCCGGACGAGCCGGAGAAGGGCGTCACCGAACTCCAGCTACCGGTGGTGCGGGCCTGACCGGCCGGAACGGGGGACGGGCTGCGGCGTCTGCGCGGCAGCCCGTCCGGTCCGGCCGGCTCCACTCGCGCCGGCGGCGTCGCCGTCCCGTCAGCCGACCACCAGCAGGGCGAGCACCGCGGCGACCGTGCCGACGACCGCGACCGCCGCGCTGGTCGCCACGAACCGGCCCAGCGGCACGGCCACCCCGGCGGCGCGGCAGCGTTCGTACCAGAGCAGGGTGGCCAGCGACGCCCACGGCACCGCCAGCGGGCCGACGTTGGTGCCGATCAGCAACGCCAGCAGCCGGGTCTCGTCGCCGGGCGGGAGCACCGACTCGCCGGCCAGGTACGCGGGCAGGTTGTTGACCAGATTGCCCAGCATCGCGCCGGTGCCACCGGCCCGCAGCGCTCCCACCGCGCCACCGGCGTCCCCGAGCAGGGCCGCCACCAGGTCGTCCAGGCCGTACCGGCCGAGGGTCTGCACCACCAGGAACAGGCCGGTCACGAAGACCAGCAGCCGCCAGGGCAGCAACGCCGGGCGCAGGGTGTGCCGGGACCGGACCGCGAAGCCGAGCACGACCAGGCCGGCGGCGACCGTGGAGGCGACGCCGATCTCCACCCCGGCCAGGATGCCGGCGACCAGCAGCAGGCAGCCGGCGACCGCCGTACCGAAGAGCAGCCGGTCGGTCGGCACGTGCCGCTGTGGCGGGGTGAACCGGTCCGCGTCCCGCCGGCCCCGCCGCCAGTACCAGATCCAGAGCCCGGCCGTGGTCACCGCGATCGCCGCGAGCTGCGGCAACGCCATCCGGCTGGCGTACGCCAGTGGGGCCAGCTCGATCCGGTCGGCGGCGAGCAGGTTGGTCAGGTTCGACACCGGCAGCAGCAGGCTGGCGGTGTTGGCCAGCCAGACCGTGGTCATCGCCAGCGGCCCGGGGGCGATGCCCAGCTTGCCGGCCAGCGCGATCATCACCGGGGTCAGCAGCACCGCGGTGGTGTCCAGGTTGAGCGCGATGGTGGTGACCGAGGCGAAGCCGACGCAGAGCAGGAAGAGGGCGCCGAAGCTGCCCCGGGCGGCGATGGCCAGCCGGGTGGCCACCACGTCGAAGACCCCGGCGACGGCGGTCAGCTCGGCGAGCACCACCACCGTGCCGAGGAACAGCAGCAGCGGCAGGATGCGGTGCAGGGTCGCCTCGGCCTCGGGGCGGGGGAGCAGGCCGGTGGCCACCGCGCCGACGCCGAGCAGGGCGAGTGCGATCGCCACCAGGTCCAGCGGGTGCGGCCCGGCGCGCCGGGGGCGGTCGGTCGGTACGGGCGGTGTTCCGCCGGCAGGCTCCACGGCGCCCGATCCTCGCACAGCCCGCGCCGGTCCGACGGCGGCCGGGCGGAACCGGCGTGACCAGGCGTTCCGGCCGGCCGTCGGGGGTGCTCGACCGGGTGGTGCGGGGCGTCGTCCGGGGCCGGAAACCGGCCGTCCGGCGGGCGGTGGACAACGGTCTATCCCTCGCCTAGCGTTCTGGGGATATGCGGAGGACTCTCCTGGGGGCCGGTCTGGCCCTGCTGCTCGTCATCACCGGTTGCGGCGGGAACGATCCGGCGTCGCCGCCCGTACCGCCGGCCGCCGCCGGCACGCCGACCGCCTCCCGGCAGGACCCGGACCAGGTCCGGCAGACGCTAAACAGCCTGCGCCGGGTCGACGACCTGCCGCTGTACGAGATGACCTACGTCGGCGGGTACGACCCGACGGTGGGCACCGACGCCCGGCCGGAGTCCGGCCCGTTCGGCTGCTCCCTCTTCGCCGCCTCCGGCGACCCGGCCCGCCCGATCTTCGCCCGCAACTTCGACTGGGCCGCCAACCCGGCGATGGTGCTGCGCACCGACCCACCCGGCGGGTACGCGTCGATCTCGCTGGTCGACCTGTCCTACCTCGGGGTGGGGCCCGACCCGACCGGGGACCGTCGGCTGCTCAACGCGCCGCTGCTGCCCTTCGACGGGATGAACGAGCGGGGGTTGGCGGTGGGGCTGGCCGCCGACGACAACGCGACGGCGACGCCGGTTCCCGGCCGGCCGACCGTCGGGTCGGTGCGCATCCTGCGCCTGGTGCTCGACCGGGCGGCCACGGTGGACGAGGCGGTGGCGCTCTTCGGCCGGCACAACCTCGACTTCGACGGCGGCCCGCCGCTGCACTACCTGCTCGCCGACGCCGGTGGCCGGTCGGCGGTGGTCGAGTTCGTCGACGGGGCGATGCGGGTGCAGCGGGGCGAGGGGCGCTGGCAGGCGTTGACCAACGTGCCGGTGGTCGGCGTGGCGGAGGGGCAGCGTCGCCGCGACCACCGGTACGGCGTCCTCGCGGCGGCGCTGGACCGGGCCGACGGCCGGGTCGACCCGACGGCGGCGCTGCGCCTGCTGGACCAGGTGCGGCAGGGGCACACCCGCTGGTCGGTGACGTACGGCCTGCGCGACGGGGAGGTCCGGCTGGTCACCGTGGCCGGCGGTGGCCAGCAGCGGCGGTACCGGTTGCCGGTCGGCTGACCCCGGCACGCGAACGGGCCCGGCCCCCGACGGAGGACCGGGCCCTGCGACGTCGGCCCTACCAGCTCAGGTAGCCGGCCTGGGTCTGCACGTTCAGCTCGCCGACCCGGACCAGGTTGGCCGTCCAGGTCCGCCAGTCGTTGAGTTCCAGCACGTCCAGGCCCTTCTGGATGTCGCTGGAGTAGATGTGTCCGTTGTAGTAGTACGTCGACCAGGCGCCGCCGGTGGTGAGCTGGGTGTCCGACAGCGGACCCCGCTCCCAGTAGCCGATCTCCTTCGGCCGGGTCGAGTCGGTGAAGTCCCAGACCGAGACGCCGCCCTGGTACCACGCCTGGACCATGACGTCCCGTCCGAGCACCGGGATCAGCGAGCCGTTGTGCGCCACGCAGTTCTCGGTGTCGGTGTTGACCCGGGGGATCTTGTAGTAGCTGCGGAAGACCAGCTTGCGGGCGTCACCGCGGCCGGTGACGTCGTAGACGGCGTCCGCGCCGCGCTCCGGGCCGACGGTCTCGTTGCAGGTGGCCGCGCCGCCCCCGCCCAGCTCGTCGGTGAAGACCACCTTGGTGCCGGCGTTGTTGAACGTCGCCGAGTGCCAGAAGGCGAAGTTCGTGGTGTCCCGGACCCGGTTGATCACCCGGGGCGCCTCGCGGTCGCGGATGTCCAGCAGGATGCCGTCGCCCATGCAGGCGCCGGCGGCCAGGTCCTTCGCCGGGTACGCGGTGATGTCGTGGCAGCCGCTGGTGGCCGTCTTCTCGCCGGGGATGCCCTCGTACCCGCCGTCGGGGAAGAGGTCCGGGGTGGCCACCACGGCCGCCTCGGTGGGCTTCTTCACCGGCACCTTGACGATGGAGATCGAGTCGTGCGGGGGCTGACAGTCCGGGAAGTCCGCCCGTGGGCTGTACGACGAGACGTACAGGTAGACGGCCTTGCGGTCCTTGCCCGGGACGAGGGTGTGGGTGTGCGAGCCGCAGGCGGTCTCGACCGACTTGATGTAGCGCGGGTTGGCCTTGTCGGTGATGTCGAAGACCTTGATGCCCTCCCAGGACTCCTTCACCGCGGCCGACTGCGCGACGCTGGCGCAGGAGTCGTCGCTACGGGACGAGTCGGTGGACAGGAAGAGCAGGTCGCCGTAGACGGAGATGTCGTTCTGCGACCCGGGGCAGAGCACCTGCGACACGATCTTCGGCGCGTTCGGCCTGCCGATGTCGTAGATGACGAAGCCGTTGTAGTTGCCGACGAAGGCGTACCGGCCCTGGAAGGCCATGTCGCTGCCGAACGCGGAGGTGGTGTCGAACGGCGCCTGCTTGGGCAGGTTGGCGATCTGCCGGAGGTTGGGGCTGCTGGAGATTTCGTCGACGGCGAGGCCCGGGGTCGCCGTCGTGCCCTCGGCCGCGGTGGCCGGCGCGGCGCTGCTCGCCGGGGCGGTGGCGACGCTCGCCACCAGCAGGCCGGCGGCGACCACGCTCACGATCCTCAGCTGCCGGCGTCTGGGAAGGGGAAATCTGATCATCGGCAGAACCCTTCGAAAGGGGACGATGCGTGTCAGACAGCCTACCGGCCAATGAGAATGGTCGATGTGATCTGCGGCACATCGATGCATGGTCGTGAGTGGATACTATCGCGGCGACCTCGACCCGAGGGGGGCTCGCATGACCGGCCGACGTGGACGGATCCTGCTCGTCGGCACCGTCGCCGTCGTCGCCCTGCTGGCGCTCGGGCTGGCGGTGCGCCCCGACGGCCGGCCGGTGCCGGCGGCATCCGACGGCACGGCGACGCCGACTCCGCCGGCCGACGCCCCGAAGGTGATCGTGCCGGGCCGGCCGGGGGAGTCCGCCACGGCCCGCCCCGCCCAGCAGGTCCGCGACGCCGGCCCGCCCCGCTACAACACCCCCGACGTGTGGTTCGTGCGGATGATGATCCCGCATCACCAGCAGGCCCTGGAGCTGGCCGCCCTCGCCCCCGACCGGGCGGCCAGCTCGCAGGTCAAGGCGATCGCCGCCCGGATCCGGGGTGCCCAGGGGCCGGAGATCGGGCTGCTGCGCGGCTGGCTGGACACCCGGGGCCTGCCCGCCGAGGTGCCCGGCCACGACCACACCGGCATGCGCGGCATGCAGTCGCCGGAGGCGATCCGCCGGCTCGCCGACGCCCGGGGCGCCGCCTTCGACCGGCTCTTCGTGGCGATGATGACCGCGCACCACGAGGGCGCCGTGGCGATGGCCACCGAGCTGCTCTCCGCCGGCGCCGACCAGCAGCTCAACGAGTTCGCCAACGCGGTGGCCACCGAACAGGCCGTGGAGATCGCCCGGCTGCGCGAGCTGCGCTGAGCCGGCCCCGCCCGGCCGGATTCCGCGCCGGTCCGGGCGGCCGGGTCGCCCCGGCGGGCCGCTGCCGACCCGGTCGCAGGCACTACGCTGGGTGACCGTGAACCGTACTGTCTTCGGTCGTCCGCTGCGCGACGTCGGCTTCGACGTCGGCGTCTCCGGCCTGGTGGTGCTCTTCGCCCTGGCCGGGGTGGCCGCCCAGCCCGGCGGCTGGCCGGCCGTCCTGGTCGGCCTCGGGATGGCGGTGGCCCTGCTGTTCCGCCGGGTGCACCCGTCGCTGGCCGCCGCCGTGGTCGCCGCGTTGGCGCTGACCCAGGTGGTCGCCGGCTGGGGCGTGCTGGCCTACGACGTCGCCGTGCTGATCGCCCTCTACAGCGTGGTCAAGTACGCCGACCGGCTGCGCGACGGCGTGCTGGCCGGGGCCGTCGCCGCCGTCGGGGTGCTGCTGGCCGCCTCGCAGACCGTGTCCAACGTCGCCTGGTGGGCCACCGCGATCTACTTCGGGCTGATCACCGGCGGCGTCTGGCTGGCCGCGCTGAACGTACGCACCCGCCGGCTCTACGTGCTCAGCCTGGAGGAGCGGGCCGCCACGCTGGAACGGGAACGGGAGGCGGAGGCCCGCGCCGCGGTGGCCGGCGAGCGGGCCCGGATCGCCCGGGAGCTGCACGACGTGGTGGCGCACAGCATGGCCGTGATGATCGTGCAGGCCGACGGGGCCCGCTTCATGCTCGACCGGGATCCGGAGACCGCCCGGCACGCGGTGAAGGTGGTCGCCGACACCGGCCGGCAGGCCCTCGAAGAGATGCGCCGGCTGGTGGACGTCCTGCGGGAGCCGAGCCCGCCGGAGCCGGCGGCCGGGCCCGGCGCGGCGGCCGACCCGGGCGGCGCGGGGTCCACCGCCGACCCGGAGCGCCGCCGGGCCACGGTGGCCGAGCTGCCCGCGCTGCTCCAGCGCTTCCGGGACGCCGGCCTGCGGATCCGGTACCACGCCGACGGCGAGCCGGCCGTCCTGTCGCCCGGACTCGACCTCACCGTCTACCGGGTGGTGCAGGAGGCGCTGACCAACGCCCTCAAGCACGCCGGGGTCGGCGCGAGCGTCACCGTCACCCTCGGCCGCCCCGGCGACGCCGTCCTGGTCCGGGTCACCGACGACGGGCGCGGTCGCCCGCCGGTCGGCCCGGCGCCGTCCGGCGGCCACGGCCTGGTCGGGATGCGCGAGCGGGTCGGCGTGTACGACGGCAGCCTGACCGCCGGCCCCCGTACCGGTGGCGGGTGGCAGGTCGAGGTACGGCTGCCGCTACCGTCGACGCCGGGGACGGAGGTGATCGCGGCATGACGGTCCGGGTGGTGATCGTGGACGACCAGGCGCTGGTCCGCGCCGGATTCCGGATGGTGCTGGACTCCCAGCCCGACCTGGAGGTGGTCGGCGAGGCGATCGACGGCGCGGACGCGCTGCGGGTGCTCGGCCGGATCGAGGCCGACGTGGTGGTGATGGACGTGCAGATGCCGACCATGGACGGAGTGGAGGCGACCCGCCGGATCTGCGCCGGCTCCGCCGACGGCCGGCCCCGGGTGCTGGTGCTCACCACCTTCGACACCGAGGCGGACGCGTTCGCCGCGCTGCGCGCCGGGGCGAGCGGCTTCCTGCTGAAGAACGTGCCGCCGGAGGAGCTGCTGGCCGCCATCCGGGTGGTCGCCGAGGGTGACTCGGTGGTCGCCCCGTCGATCACCCGCCGGCTGCTCGACCGGTTCGCCGACCAGCTCGGCCCGGCCCCGGCGGCGGACCCGCGACTGGCCCAGCTCACCGACCGGGAACGGGAGATCCTGCTGCTGGTCGCCCAGGGGCTGGCCAACGCCGAGATCGCCGCCCGGGTGCACGTCGCCGAGGCGACGGTGAAGACCCACGTGGGCCGGATCCTGGCCAAGCTCCAGCTCCGCGACCGGGTCCAGGCGGTGGTCCTGGCGTACGAGAGCGGCCTGGTCACCCCGGGCGGCTGACCGTCGGGTACGACCTGGGTCGTACGGGTCCGCCCGGTCGGGGTCGACCTGCGGCGGAGCCGGATCGAGCGGGCGGGTGGACGCCCACCGGGCGGACCCCTCCATAGCGTCGGAGGTGTCCTGACCACGCCCGACCGGGAGCCCCAGATGTCCGTCGCCGCACCCGTCCACCCGGTCACCACCGCCGGCCGGTGGTGACCGCCATGCTGCGCCTGACCCTGCGGACGCTGCGCGCCGACGCGCTGCGGCTGCTGCTCTCCTCGCTGGCCGTCGTGCTCGGTGTCGCCTTCGTCGCCGGCACGCTGATCTGCACCGACGGCATGCGGGCCGGGGCGTACGCCCGTGCCGGCGCCTTCGACCGGCACACCGACCTCGGGGTCTACGCCGGCCGGACGGCCCTGCCGCCGTCCCTGGTCGACCGGGTCCGCGCGGTCGACGGGGTGGCCGCCGCCGAGGGTGAGCTGACCGGCACCGCCGGGGTGGTCGGCGCGGACGGCCGTCCGGTGCTCGGCTTCGCCGTGCTCGCCGCGATCCCCACCGACCCGGCGCTGCGCTCGTACGACGTGGTCGCCGGCCGGCTGCCCGACCGCCCCGGCGAGGTGGTCCTCGACGCCCCCACCGCCGAGGCGCAGGACTTCCCGCTGGGCGTCCCGGTCTCCGTCGGCGGGGTGACCGGCGCGGCCCGCCCGTACACCCTGGTCGGCACGGTGGACGTGGCCGGCACCGTCCGGGACGTCGGCGGGCCGTTCATCGGCCTGGTCGGCGCGGACGCCCTGGCGGTCACCGGGGAACGCGGCTACGGCCGGATCATGGTGGCCGCCGCGCCGGGGGTGTCCCCGGCGGCGCTGGCCGACCGGGTGGCCGGGGTGGCCGGCGGCGGCACCACCGTGAAGTCCCGGCAGCGGATCCTCGACGAGGCCGTCGACGACGCGGTCCGTGACCTGGACCAGTTCGGCATGGTGCTGCTCACCTTCGCCGGGGTGGCGGTGGTGGTGGCCGGCTTCGTCATCGCCAACACCTTCGCCATCGTGCTCGCCCAGCGGACCCGGCGGATCGCGCTGCTGCGACTGGTCGGGGCCCGCCGGGGACAGGTCTTCCGGGCCGCCCTGCTGGAGTCGGCGCTGCTCGGCCTGGTCGGTTCGGCGCTCGGGGTGGCCCTCGGCGCCGGCCTGGCCGCCGCGTTGACGGCGCTGGCGCCCCGCCTCGACCTGTCGGTCGCCGGTGGGGTCACGGTGAGCGGCCGGACGATCCTGCTCTGCCTGCTGCTCGGCACCGGGGTCACCGTCGCGTCGGCGCTGGTGCCGGCCTGGCAGGGCACCCGGGTGCCGCCGGTCGCCGCGCTCACCGACGCCGCCGGGCAGCTCGCCCGGGGCGCGGGCCGGGTCCGGTTGACCATCGGCGCGCTGGTCCTCGCCGCGGGCGTCGCCGCGCTGGCCGGCGCCGCCGCCGTCGGCCAGATCGCCCTGGTCGCCCTGGGCGGGGCGCTGGCCTTCCTCGGCATCGTGCTGTTCGGCCCGGTGCTGGTGCCGCTGCTGGTCCGGCTACTGGGCCGGCCGGTGCGGCTGGTCGGCGGGGCCGCCGCCGCGCTCGCGGTCGCCAACGCGACCCGCAATCCGCGCCGGGTCGCGGCGACCGCCACCGCCCTGGTGATCGGCATCGGGCTGGTCTCGGCGTTCGTGGTGGGTGCCGGCAGCGTGAAGGTGGGCATCGAGCGGGCCGTCGACGCCCAGCTCGGGGTGGACTACCTGGTCACCGGGATCGGCGGTGACCTGCCCGCGCCGCTGGCCGGCGAGCTGGCCGCCCGCCCGGAGCTGGGGGTGGTGCACGAACAGCGCAGCCGGACCGTCGACGGCGTCGAGGTGCGGGCGGCGCATCCGGCGCTGGTCCGCCGTACCCTCACCGGGGTCGACGCCGGGGACGTCGCCGACCTGGGGCCGGGTGAGGTGCTGGTGCACCGGGAGTTGGCCGCCGCCCGGGGCTGGCGGGTCGGCTCGCCGGTCACCGTCGCCGGCCGCTCGTTCCGGGTGGCCGCCGTGGTGACCGCCGAGGAGCCGGCCGGGGCGAAGGTAACCGCCGGGCACGTCGTCGACCTGGTGGACGCCGACTTCACCGCGCTCTTCCCGACCGAGCGGGGCCACCTGGCCGAGGTGGAGCCGGCCGCCGGGGTGTCCGCCGAACGGGCCCGGGCCGCCGTCGCGGCGGCGCTCGCCCGGTACCCGACGGTCAACCTGATGGACCAGGCCGCCTACAAGAAGATGCTCACCGGAACGGTGGACATGCTGCTCGCCTTCGTCACCGCGCTGCTCGGGCTGGCCGTGGTGATCGCCCTGGTCGGGGTCGCGAACACGCTCAGCCTCTCGGTGGTGGAACGGACCCGGGAACACGCGGTGCTGCGCGCCGTCGGGCTGTCCCGGGGCCGGATGCGCGCGATGCTGGCCGTCGAGGCGGTGCTGACCGCCCTGGTCGGCGCGCTGCTCGGCATGCTCCTCGGGGTCGCCGTCAGCGCCGGGGCGATGGCCTTCGTGGCGCGGATCGGCGGCGACTTCACCCTGGTGCTGCCCTGGGGGCGGCTCGCCCTGATCCTGGCGGTGGCGGTGCTCGCCGCGCTGGCCGCCTCGGTGCTGCCGGCCCGCCGGGCGCTGGCCCGGCCGGTGGTGGAGGCGCTCGGCGCGGAGTGAACCCCGGTCCGGGTCGGCCGCGCCGGCCCGGACCGCGACGGTCAGAGTCGCTCCACCATCTCGCCCCGGCACCGGGCCCGGGTGTCGAAGACGTACCGGGCGTGCCGGGTGACCAGGTCGTAGTCAAAGCAGTCGTGGTCGGTCACCAGCACCACCGCGTCGGCCGCCGCGACCTCCCGCTCGGTCAGGTCGACCACCACCACCCCACCGGGGATGTGCTGCGGCTCCGCGTACGGCTCCACCGCGCGGACCTCCGCGCCGAGCGCCTGGAACCGCTTCGCCACGTCCACCGCGGGGGAGTCGCGCATGTCGCCGGTGTTCCGCTTGTACGCCAGGCCGAGCAGCAGCAGCCGGGCCCCGTTGACCGGCCGGCCGATCCGGTTCAGCCCGGCCATCACCCGTCCGGTGACGTGCTCGGGCATCTGGTGGTTGATGTCGTCGGCCAGCTCGATGAACCGGAACGGTCGCCCCAGGGTGCGCTTGACCTGCCAGGACAGGTAACACGGGTCGATCGGCAGGCAGTGCCCGCCGACCCCCGGTCCGGGCCGGAACGGCATGAACCCGAACGGCTTGCTCGACGCGGCGTCGATGGCCTGCCAGGCGTCGATGCCCAGGTGGTGGGAGACCATCGCCAGCTCGTTGATCAACGCGATGTTGACCTGGCGGAAGGTGTTCTCGATCAGCTTGGTCAGCTCGGCGACCCGGGTCGAGTCCACCGGCACGGTCCGCTCGACCAGCCGCCGGTAGAACCCGTCCACCCGGGCCAGCGACGCCGCGTCGACCCCGGAGACGATCTTCGGGGTGTTCTCCAGTCGCCAGGTGGGGTTGCCGGGATCGATCCGTTCCGGGCTGTAGCCGAGGTGGAAGTCGCCGGGGCTGTGCAGCCCGCTCGCCGACTCCAACAGCGGGCGCAGCAGGTCCTCGGTGGTCCCCGGGTACGTCGTCGACTCCAGCACCACGGTGCAGCCGGGCCGGACGTACGGGCCGATGCCCAGCCCGGCCTGCTCGACGTAGCTCAGGTCGGGGGTGCCGTCGCGCAGCGGGGTGGGCACCGTGATCACACAGATGTCGAAGTCCTGGGCGTCGGTGTACTCGGTGCTCGGCCGGTACCGACCGCTGCTCAGGGCCCGGCCGAGCCGGTCGGTCGGGATGTCCTCGACGAAGGACTCGCCGGAGGCGAGCCGCTTGACCCGGTCGGAGTCGACGTCCAGCCCGACCACGTCCAGGCCGGCCTCGACGGCGCGCATGGCCAGCGGCAGACCGACGTACCCCTGGCCGATGACGACGAGCTTCTCTGCGTTCACCCGGGCTCCCCTGCAGATGTGTCCTTGTGGGGAGCCTAGAGGTCATATGCGGTTCTACGTCCGTTTTGGTGTTACTGGGGCTGGTGGTGTCGTCCCGCCGCGTCCGGGCCGGCCTGCGACGGGTTGCCGGCCCCGCCGCCCCCGCCGCCCGCGTCCGCGGTGGTCGGTGGCGGATCCGCGGGGGTGGACGCGGTGGTCGGTGGCGGATCCGCCGGGGTGGACGTGGTGGTCGGCAACGCGGTCGGGGTGGCCGGCGGGGTCTTCGTCGGCAGCGGCTGGGACGAGCCGCTCGGCTGCGGCGACGGGCTGACCGACTCCGAGGGCGACGGCCGGTTGCCCTGGTTCCACGGCCGGTCCGGCCGGTCCGTCTCGCCGGAGCCGGTCTCGTCGGTGGTCGCCGGGGCCTCCGCCGCGTCGGTGGGCGCGGCCGGCGCGGTGCTCCTGATGTTCGGCACGCCCCCGTCGGTGTCCTTCGCCGCACCCAGCGCGGCCCCGAGCGCGGTCAGCGCCACCAGCACCGCGGCCAGCGCGCCGACCAGCGAACCCCGGCGGTTGCGGCGCGGCCCCGAGGCCACCGCGGCGGCCGGCACCACCGGCAGGTCGTCCCTGGTCCCGGCCGGCTCGGCCGCGCCCCGCAGCGACGGCGCGACGAGGGCGGTGGTGGCGGCGGCCCCGTCGCCGGTGGCGGCGCGCGCGGCGGCGGCCAGCTCCGCGCCGGTGGCGAACCGGTCCGCCGGGTCCTTGGCCAGCGCCCGGGACACCAGGGCGCGGACCGGCGGCGGGATGTCCGCCGGCAGCTCCGCCGGCTCGTCGTCCAGGTGACGCACCGCCACCTGGAGCGGATTGTCCCCGGTGAACGGCGGCTGACCGGTGAGGCAGCAGTAGGCGACCGCGCCCAACGCGTAGATGTCGGTGGCGGCGGAGACCGGACGGCCGGACGCCTGCTCGGGCGCCATGTAGAGGGCGGTGCCCGGCACCGCGTTGGTGCTGGTGATGCTCGTCACATTGGTGGACCGGGCGACACCGAAGTCGACCAGCACCACCGTGCCGTCCTCCTGCACCAGCAGGTTGCTCGGCTTGACGTCGCGGTGCACGATCCCGCCGGCGTGCGCGGCGTGCAGGGCCTGCGCGGCCTGCGCCACGATCGACATCGTCTCGGCCACGTCCAGGTGGCCGGCCGCCTCGATCCGACGGGACAGCGGCTCGCCCTCGACGAACTCCATCACCAGGTAGTCGGCCCGGCCGCCGTCGGCGAGCTTGTCCTCGCCACTGTCGAAGACCTGCACGATGCCGGGGTTGCGCAGCGCGGCCATGATCCGCGCCTCGGCGCGGAACCGGGCGATGAAATCGGGGTCGGAGACGAGCGCCGGCAGCAGCACCTTCACCGCGACCTGGCGACCGAGGATCAGGTCCGTGGCCCGCCAGACATCGCCCATGCCGCCGGTGGCGACCCGTTCGTCCAGGCGGTAGCGACCGCTGAGCACGACCTCCGATGACAACACCTCCATACCGTACCCAGAGTCCCGGTGTCCGGCAGCGGGCGATATCCCTTCCTGACCCCGGTGGGACGCCCCGTCCGGATCCGGCCGGCGACGACTCGGACAGGCGGTGAGGGTGGCCGGACTTTCCGTGATCGTCGGCCCGCCGTGGACTGGTTCGGCCCCACCCGTCCGCGCTCCCCGTCGGCCCGACGAGCGTCCCCGGGGTGATCTCCGTTACGTCGACGCTCCGGCGGACGGGGTTGAGCTATCTCACTCTCTTCGCCGGTGCCACTTGTCCCCCCACCGCCCGGCTTCTAGCGTTAGCGCGACTCTGGCCCGCCCACCGGGCCGGTACGGCAGTCACACCCGACGCCGTACTCTCGCGGCGGGTGTCCAGACGTGTCGCCCGGGCTTCGATGCCGGGCTACCAGGTCGGCGGGGGGCTGATGGTGCGCGAGCGGGTCCGGCTGCCGGACCGGGGGGTACGTCCCGCAGGTCCACCCGCCGTCGGCCCGGGTCGGACTGCGGGAGCGGCGTGGCCATGCCCGGTGAACTGACCGAGGCGGTCGCCGCCGCCCAGGCCGGGGACGAGGAGTCGTTCCGTTTCCTCTACCGCACCCTGCAACCCGGCCTGTTGCGCTACCTCACCGCCCTCGTCGGCGCGGACGCCGAGGACGTCGCCTCCGAGACCTGGTTGCAGATATCCCGTGACCTGCCCCGCTTCACCGGCGGCGAGTTCCGCGCCTGGACCGTGACGATCGCCCGGAACCGGGCGATGGACCACCTGCGCCGGCAGCGTCGCCGCCCGTCGCTGCCGGTGCCGGTGCAGGCGTTGAGCGACCTCGCCGGCGACGCCGACACCGCCGAACGGGCCGGCGAGACGATCGGCACCGAGTCCGCGCTGGCGCTGATCGCCGCCCTGCCGCCCCGGGAGGCGGAGGCCGTGCTGCTGCGCGCCGTGATCGGGCTGGACGCCGAGAGCGCCGGGCGGGTGCTCGGCCGGCGACCGGGCGCGGTGCGCACCGCCGCGCACCGGGGGCTGCGCCGGCTGGCCGCGCTGCTGGACCGGCAGGGCGTGGCCCAACCGGCCGGCGACGAGGACCGGGAGACCCCACCCCGTCCCCGGCCGGCGCCCCATGCGGCCCGGACCGAACCGGCGGACGGCTGACGTGAGGGGAAACTGGATGAACGTCCGCCGGCCGGACCGGTCCGACCGGCCCGAGTCCGAGCGGCTGCTCGACACGGCCGCGGCCGGCACCCCGCTCGCCGCCGCCCCGCTCGCCCGGCTGCTCGCCGCCGCCGCGGCCCCGGCCCGACCCGGTGAACTGGCCGGTGAGCAGGAGGCGGTGGCGGCCTTCCGCGCCGCGCGGGCCACCCGCGCCGACGCTCCCGTCGTCCCCACCCGGCGGCGGCGCGGGCTGACCGCCGGCATGGTGGCCTGGGTCGCCGGCCTCGCCGCCACCGCCACCGCCGGGGTGGCCTTCGCCGCCGTCACCCTCGACCACCCCGCCGAGCCGGAGCGCCCGCCGTCCCCCGCGCCGACCTCCGTCGAGCCCACCCCGCAGCGTTCACCCCGGGCGACCCACCTGACGCCGTCGGGTAAGCCCGGCCCCGGGCCGTCGTCCGCCGCCGTTCCCGCCACCCCGGGCGGCCCGCGGAAGCCGGCTGGCGCCGGCCGGCTGGCCGGGCACTGCCGGGCGTACCTGGCCAAGTCGCCCGGTCAGCGGGCGAAGGCGCTGACCAGGCCGGGCTTCGCCGACCTGGTGGCCGCCGTCGGCGGTGCCGACCGGGTGGAGGCGTTCTGCCGGGGCCTGCTCGCGGCCCGGGACGCCGACCACGCCACCAACGCCGATCGGCAAAATTAGTCGAAATCCCTTCACAGAAATTTCTTCCGTCCAGCTCTGCGGAATCCGTCTGCTAGACAGAGGATGGAGGCCAGGGGCCAGGCCGGTGCCGGTCGGGGCCGCCCGGTCGCGGTGCGGCCGGATCCCAGCGTCGGGAGGGGGACCATCTCGTGGTGACGTCGCCAGGGCTGGACCGGACGACCGAACTCCGCGAGGTCACCGGCGCCGTCGGCCACCTCGCCGGGATCTGCTTCAAGACCGGGCCGCCCACCCTCACCGGCGTCGAACTGGAATGGACCGTGCACGACGCCGCCGACCCCGCGCGACCGGTGGACCGGGCGCGGCTGCGGGCGGCACTCGGACCGCACAGCCCCGGCACCCTGGACGACACCAGCCCGGCCCGTCCGCTGCGCAACGGCAGCACGGTGACCGTGGAACCCGGGGGCCAGGTGGAGGTCTCCACCGCGCCGCGATCCTCGGTCGCCGCGCTGATCTCGGCCACCGAGGCCGACATCGACGAACTCAGCGCCCTGCTCGGCCGGGCCGGGCTGGTGCTCGGCCGGACCGGCATCGACCCGTGGCGCGCGCCGCGCCCGGTGGTGGACACCCCCCGGTACCGCGCCATGCGATGCGTCTTCGACCGGCACGGCCCGGCCGGCAGGACCATGATGTACAGCACCGCCGGCCTTCAGGTCTGCCTCGACGTCGGCGAGCCCGCCGGGTTCGCCGACCGGTGGGCGGCGGTGCACGCGGTGGGTCCGCCGCTGGTGGCCGCGTTCGCCACCGCCGACCGGCACGCCGGCCGGCGTACCGGCTGGGCGTCGGCCCGGATGGCCGCCTGGCTGCACATCGACCCGGCCCGCACCCGCCCGGTCTGGTCGCCGTACCGGCCGGACCAGGACCCGGTCGCGGCCTGGACGGAGTACGTCCTCGCCGCGCCGCTGCTCTGCGTCCGGCACGACGGGCCGGACTGGACCCCACCACCGGGGGTCACCTTCGCCGACTGGATCGACGGGGCGCTGCCCCGGCCGCCCACCACCGACGACCTGGAATACCACGTCAGCACGCTCTTCCCGCCGGTGCGACCCCGGGGCTACCTGGAGGTCCGGTACCTCGACGCCCAGCCCGGCCAGCGCTGGACCGTCCCGCTGGCCGTGCTGGCCGCGCTGCTGCACCGGGAACGCACGGTCCGGGCGGCCCTGGCGGTCGCCGCGCCGGTGGCCGACCGCTGGCACACCGCCGCCCGGTACGGGCTGGCCGACCCGCCGCTGGCCACGGCCGCCGGAGCCCTGCTCGACCTGGCCCGGGAGGCGCTGCCCGGGCTGGACCTGCCGACCGGGACCCACGAGGAGATCGACAGCGGGATCCGGCAGCGGATCGCCGCCGCGGAGAGGGGGCACCGGTGACCACCACCGGGCAGCCGGGCACCGAGACGACCGAAGGACTGCGTGGCCGGATCGCGGCCGAGCTGGGGCGGGCCCGGGCCCGGACCCTCGCGCTCACCTCGGCGGTGGACGACGACGACCTGACCCGTCAGCACTCGACGCTGATGTCCCCGCTGGTCTGGGACCTCGCCCACGTGGGCAACCAGGAGGAGCTCTGGCTGGTACGCGACGTCGGCGGACGCGCGCCCGTCCGGCAGGACATCGACGACCTGTACGACGCCTTCAAGCAGCCCCGCAGCGACCGCCCGACGCTGCCGCTGCTGCCGCCGGCCGAGGCGCGCGGCTACCTCACGACCGTCCGGGACAAGGTCCACGACCTGCTCGACGGGATCCGCTTCGCCGACCGCGCGCTGGTCGCCGACGGGTTCGCGTTCGGCATGATCGTGCAGCACGAGCAGCAGCACGACGAGACCATGCTCGCCACCCACCAGCTTCGGTCCGGCCCGCCGGTGCTCGACGCGCCCGCACCACCCGAGCCACGGTCCCGGGTCGCCGGGGAGGTGCTGGTGCCGGCCGGGCCGTTCACCATGGGCACCTCGACCGACCCGTGGGCACTGGACAACGAGCGGCCCGCGCACACCGTCGACCTGCCCGCGTACGTGATCGACGCGGCGCCGGTGACCAACGGCGGGTACCGGGAGTTCATCGCCGACGGCGGGTACGACGACCCGCGCTGGTGGAGCCCGGCCGGCTGGCGGCACCGCACCGGGGCGGGGTTGACCGCGCCGATGCACTGGCGCAGGGACGGCGACGGCTGGGCGTACCGGCGGTTCGGGCGGTGGTCGCCGGTGCGCGACGACGAGCCGGTGGTGCACGTCTGCTGGTACGAGGCACAGGCGTACGCGGCGTGGGCCGGCAGGCGGCTGCCCACCGAGGCGGAGTGGGAGAAGGCGGCCCGCTGGGATCCGGTCACCGGCCGGTCCCGCCGCTACCCGTGGGGCGACGAGGACCCGACCACCGCGCACGCCAACCTGGGGCAGCGGCACCTGTGGCCGGCGCCGGTCGGGGCGTATCCGGCGGGCGCGTCGCCGCTCGGGGTGCACCAGCTCGTCGGCGACGTCTGGGAGTGGACCGCGACCACCTTCCGGGGCCATCCCGGGTTCGTCGCCTTCCCCTACCGGGAATACTCCGAGGTCTTCTTCGGCGACGACCACCGGGTGCTGCGCGGCGGCTCGTTCGGCACCGACCGGGCAGCCTGCCGGGGCACCTTCCGAAACTGGGACTACCCGATCCGGCGGCAGATCTTCAGCGGCTTCCGCTGCGCCCGCGACGCCCGACCCGAGGAGGCCCACGGGTGAGCGGCGGCGCCGTCTGATGTGCCGGCACCTGGCGTACCTCGGCCCCCCGGTGACCCTGCGGGCGCTGCTGTACGACCCGCCGTACTCGCTGGTCCGGCAGTCCTGGGCGCCGCGCGACATGCGCGGCGGCGGGACCATCAACGCGGACGGCTTCGGCGTCGGCTGGTACACCGGCGGGGCGACCTCGGTGCGGTACCGGCGGGCCCAGCCGATCTGGACCGACCCGACCCTGGCCGAGTTGGCCGCGGTGACCACCGCCGGCGCGGTGCTGGCGGCGGTCCGCTCCGGCACGGTCGGCATGCCGGTGCAGGAGAGCGCCAACGCGCCCTTCGCCGAGGGGCCGTGGCTGTTCAGCCACAACGGCGTGCTGCGCGGCTGGCCGGACTCGGTGCTCGACCTCGCCGGCGGGCTGCCGGTACGGGACCTGGTGACCCTGGACGCGCCGACCGACTCGGCGTTGCTCTGGGCGCTGGTGCGGCACCGGCTGCGGGGCGGCGCGTCGCTGGCGGAGGCGGTCGCCGCGACGGTGCGCGCGGTCGCCGCCGCGGCCCCGGGCTCCCGGCTGAACCTGCTGCTCACCGACGGCGTGACGGCGGTGGCCAGCGTGTGGGACCACGCGCTGTCGGTGCGGGCGGCCGGCGACGCGGTGCTGCTGGCCTCCGAGCCGGTGGACGACGGGCCGGGCTGGCGGGAGGTGCCGGACCGGCGGCTGGTGGCGGTGGGACCGGCCGGGGTGCGCGTCAGCGAGCTGGCGTGACCCGGTCGTGCGGGTGGGACGGGACGTTCGGCCGACGGAAGGGGACATCTGATGAGCGCCGAACCACTGGAGATCTACCTGGAGGAGCAGGACCTCGCCGAGGGGCTGCGGTCCGATGTCCGGGTCGGGCTGACCGCCGATCCGAAGTGGTTGCCACCGAAGTGGTTCTACGACGCCCGGGGCAGCGAGCTGTTCGAGGAGATCACCCGGCTACCGGAGTACTACCCGACCCGGGCCGAGCGGGCGGTACTGGTCGAGCGGGCGGGCGACATCGCCGCGTCGACCGGTGCGAAGACCCTGATCGAGCTGGGCTCCGGCTCGTCGGAGAAGACCCGGCTGCTGCTGGACGCGTTCACCCGGCGCGGCGGCCTGGGCACCTTCGTACCGCTGGACGTGTCGGTCAGCGCGTTGCTGCGGTCCACCGAGCAGATCGCCGCCGACTACCCGGGGCTGCGGGTGCGGGGCATCGTCGGTGACTTCACCCGTCAGCTCGACCGGCTGCCGACCGGTGGCCGGCGGCTGGTGGCCTTCCTCGGTGGCACCATCGGCAACCTGCTGCCCGCCGAGCGGGCCGGTTTCCTGGCCGCCATGCGGGCGGCCCTGGAGCCGGGAGACCACCTGCTGATCGGCACCGACCTGGTCAAGGACCCGGCGGTGATCGTGCCCGCGTACGACGACGCGGCCGGGGTCACCGCCGAGTTCAACCGCAACGTGCTGCGGGTGATCAACCGGGAGTTGGGCGCCGACTTCGATCCGGCGGCGTTCAGCCACGTGGCGTACTGGGACCCGGAGCGGGAGTGGATCGAGATGCGGCTGCGGGCCCAGCGGCCGATGCGGGTCCGGGTGCTCGGGTGGGAGGTCGACTTCGCGGCCGGTGAGGAACTACGTACCGAGGTGTCGGCGAAGTTCCATCCGGCGGGGATCGCGGCAGAGCTGGCGGCGGCCGGTTTCCGCCGGGAGGAGTTCTGGACCGACCCGGACGGGCTGTTCGGGGTGACGCTGGCCCGCGCCGACTGACGCCGTTCGCCGCCGCCGGCCGGCCCGTGGCCGGTGCGCCCCGGTGCCGCTGCGCACCCCGGTGCGCTGGTCGCCGGCCGGTCGGCTAGGCTGTCCGACGCGAAGGGGAGTAGCCCCCAATGTCGTGGTCGACACACTGGTGCGTTCCGCATCCGGCCACGCGGCCTCACCACGGTGAGGCGGGCGAGACCTTCGACTCAGGCTGTCACAGCCGGGTCGAGGGCGCCCCACACCTCCTCCCGGCCTGATCGGGAAGGTACTCATGGACGGTTTCCTCGTCGCGCTGGTCGTCAGCTTCGGCGTCATCTTCGTCGCCGAGCTGGGGGACAAGTCCCAGCTCATGGCGCTCACGTTCGCCACCCGGTTCAAGCCGGTCCCGGTGCTGATCGGCATCACCGTCGCCACCGCGATCGTGCACCTGGCCTCGGTGGCCGTCGGGGTCGCGCTGCACGCCGCGCTGCCCACCGGCTGGATCTCCCTCGTCGCCGGCCTGGCGTTCCTCGGCTTCGGCGCGTGGACCCTGCGCGGGGACAAGCTCACCGAGGAGGAGAAGCGCAAGGCGGAGAAGACCGGCAAGTCGGCCATCTTCGCCGTCGGTGTCGCCTTCTTCCTGGCCGAGCTGGGCGACAAGACGATGCTCGCCACCATCACCCTGGCCACCAAGTACGGCTGGTTCGGCACCTGGCTCGGCTCGACGTTGGGCATGGTGGCGGCGGACGCCCTCGCCATCCTGGTCGGCCGGCTGCTCGGCCGGCACCTGCCGGAGCGGGCCATCCGGTACGGCGCCGCGGTGCTCTTCGCCATCTGCGGCCTCTGGCTGATCTTCGAGGCGGTCGCCGAGCTCTCCTGACCCACCGACTAGCCCCGCCCGGGGCGGGTAACGTCCCCGGGTGAGGCTGGACGAGCTGCTGCGCCACGGCGACGCGGTCGTGGTGGGGGTCGTGGAGATTGCCGGCGCGGCGGTGATCTTCGTGGGTGCGCTCTGGGCGGCGGTGCGGTTCGTGGTCGAGGGACTTCGACACCGCAGCGCCGCCGTCTTCACCCCGATCCGGCTCTCCCTGGGCCGGTTCCTCACCCTCGGCCTGGAGTTCCAGCTCGCGGCGGACATCCTGCGTACCGCGGTGTCGCCGACGTTCGCCCAGATCGGGCAGCTCGCCGCGATCGCCACCATCCGGACCGCGCTGAACTTCTTCCTCCGCCGGGAGATCGGCCAGGAGCAGCAGCAGGTGAAGGACGGCCCGTCGGCCCCGGTCGGGTCCGCCCCGGCCGGCGGCGACCGGGGCGGCGGGCCGTCCGGGTGAGCGGCACCGCGGCCACCCTCGCCGCCCTCGTCGCCGCGCTCGCGCTCGCCGCCGGGGCGGCCGTGCTGCTCACCGCCCGTTCCTGGCGGACCGCCCTGCGGGTGCTGCTCGACCTGCTGGTCGCCGCCGGCCTGCTCCGGCTGGTCGCCGGGCCGGGCTGGACCGCCCTGGCCACCGAGGCGGCGATCATCGCGCTGCGCCAGCTCCTCTGGCTCGGCCTGGGCCCCGCCGGGTCCACCCCGCCGACTACCGGCCCCCCACCGTGGGTAAGCCGATCACGCCCCCACCTGGGCGAGAACGCTGCGAACCGGATGTAACGGGAGGATCCAGGATGAGCCGGCATGACGAGCCGAACGAGTACGGCTTCGTGGGCGAGGCGACCGCCCCCGAACCCCCGGCGGGCGGTCGCCAGGACGAGCAGGACCGGGCCGAGGCGGTGGCGGTGCCGGGCGACGACCTGACCGAGCCGGTCAGCGAGGCGCTGGAGGAGACCGAGCCGTCGGAGCAGGAGCAGGCCGCCGAGCGGCGACGCTGACCCGGCCCCGGGGTTCCGGGCCCCGGGGTCCCGGCTTCCGGGGTCCCGGCTTCCGGGGTCCCGGCTTCCGGGGTCCGGCGTCCCGGTCTGGCCGTCCCGGCCGGGCGGTCGGTTCGCCCGGCCCGGCTGTCGAGGCCCGCAGGTCCCGCCGGGGCGAGCGGCTCGCCCGGCGGGGTCCTCAAGCTGGCCTGTCGGGTGGCCCGCACGAGTGGCCGCGGCCACTCGTGCGGGCCACCCCGGCGCGTCGGACGGGCGGCTCGTCAGCGGGGGGACGGCAGCGCGGTGAACCGGGCGGCGTTGTCGTCGCAGCATGCCGCCAGCCGCTTGACCAGCTCGCCCGGATCGCCGTACGGGTCGAGCCGGGCCAACTCGTCCGGGGCCAGCGCGGGTACCCGGACGTGCGAGATGAGCGGGTGCAACGGTCGGTTGTCGACCTCGTCGACGCCGAAGAGGTCCTCGTGCAGCTTTTCCCCGGGGCGCAGGCCGGTGAAGACGATCTCGGTCGGCCGGGACGCCTCGGCGGCGAGCCGGCGGGCCACCTCGGCGATCCGCACCGGCTCGCCCATGTCCAGCACCAACGCCTCCCCGCCCCGGCCGATCACGGCCGCCTGCAGGACCAGGTGGACGGCCTCCTGCACGGTCATGAAGTACCGGGTCACGTCCGGGTGGGTCACGGTGATCGGGAGTCCGGCGCCGACCTGGGCCTGGAAGGCGGTGAGCACCGAGCCGCGGCTGCTGAGCACGTTGCCGAACCGGACGCTGAGGAACGCCCCGGCGAACCGGTCGGCGTAGTGGGCGGTGAGCCGTTCGGTGATCCGCTTGGAGTAGCCGAGCACGCTGACCGGGTTGGCCGCCTTGTCGGTGGAGATGTTGACGAACTCCGCCACGTCCCGGCACGCCTCCAGCACGTTCAGCGTGCCCTGGACGTTCGTCTTGACCGCCTCGCCGGGGTGCCGCTGGAGCAGGGTGAGGTGTTTGAGGGCGGCGGCGTGGAAGACGATGTCGGGCTTCCGCTCGGCGATGATCCGGGCGATCCCGTCGGCGTCGCGGATGTCGGCCAGGATCAGCTCCGGGCCGTCCAGCAGGGCCCGCCCGTGCAGGGACATCTGGAGGGCGTGCAGCGCCGACTCGTCCCGGTCCAGCATCATCAGCTCACCGGGGTCGCAGCGGGCGATCTGCCGGCACAGCTCCGAGCCGATCGAGCCGCCGGCTCCGGTGACCAGGACGCGACGTCCGGCCAGTCCGCCGCGTTCCACGGTCAGCTCGGCCACCCGCTGGGACCGTCCGAGCAGGTCGGTGATGTGCAGGTCGCGGACGGTCGTGGCGGTCACCGGACGGTCCAGCAGTTCCCGCACCGGGGGCAGCACCTTGAACGCGGCGCCGGCCTGCAACGTGCGGCTGCGGACGTCGCGCATCAGTTCGGCGTCCGACCCGTCGATCGAGAAGATCACCGTGCTGGCCCGGGTGCGGTGGACCGCCTGCTCCAGTTGTCGCCGGCCGCCGAGCACCCGCAGCCCCTCCAGCCGCAGCCCCTGCTTGTCGGGGTCGTCGTCGAGCAGACCCACCGGCAGGTAACCGCCGCTCGGGTCCCCGAGCAACACCCGGACCAGGCGTTCGCTGGCCGCGTCCACGCCGTAGACGAGGGCCCGGTCGGCCGAGCGGGCCGGGCGGACGTCCCGGTCGCGGCGCCACCGGTAGGTCACCCGGCCGCCCCCCATCAGCAGCAGGGCGACGGCGCCGCCCATCACCGGCACGCTCGCCGGGATCGGTCGGGCGGCCATCGGCAGCAGCGCGGCCAGCGCCACGGCGGCGGCCAGCACGGCGGTGCCGGCCAGGTCGCGTGCCTCGCCGACGCTGCCGACCGGGTGTCGGCCCCGGGCGGTGAAACGCACCTGCTCGATCGCCGTGTGCACGACCGCGCAGACCAGCGCCGCGCCCAGGGCGGACGCGCACTGCCGCGGGGTGATGCCGAATTCGTACCGGGCCCAGGTGGCGACCAGGAAGCCGGCGCACCAGGAAGCGGTGTCGAGCGTTAGCAAGGACAGGGTCTTCGCACGTCGCGTGACCCAGTCGCGTCGCGGGTTGGTGGTGGTGGCGGGTGTGTCGGCCAGGGGGTCTGCGTGGTCCATTCGCGTCCTCTGAGTTTTGTTCCGTGATTGCGAGGATTCAGCTTTGTGGGAAGTTTCGATCGTCTACATTCGTTTAGTCGCATCACGACCTGCTTGGACGGTTTAGATACTGTCATGCCCATCGTGGATACTAGGGGGATTTCGTGCAGTTTCACCGGCTAGTCGTTCCGCCGGAACGGAGGGCGTGATGGACGTTCGCACCTGCCTGCGCCTGGTCCGCCGACACTGGTGGATCGTCCTGGTCACGCTGATGGTCGCGGTCGGCTCGGCTGCCCTGGTCACGGTCCGCACGGCCCCCCGCTACGTGGCGTCCGTGACCTTCTTCGTCACCACCCCGAGTCAGGGTGTCACCGACGCCTACCAGGGCGGGCTCTTCCTTCAGCAGCGTGTGAAGTCCTACGCCGACCTGCTGCGCAGCGACCGCCTGGCGCAGGCCGTGGTCGCCGACGCCTCGCTCGGCCTCACCGCCGACGACGTCCAGCGCCGGGTCAGCACCTCGACCGAGACGGGCACCGTGCTGCTGCGCGCCACGGTCACCGACACCGACCAGACCCGGGCGCTGAAGGTGACCGAGGCGCTGTCGGCGAGGTTCGTCGAGCTGGTGCAGAAGATTGAGATGGCGGCGGACGGCAGGGCCGGACCGATCAAGATCGAGGTGGTCGGCGGTCCCCGGGTCACCTCCAGCCCGGTCTCCCCGCAGCCCAACCGCAACCTGGCCGTCGGCGCGCTGATCGGACTCCTGCTCGGTGCGGCGTTCGCGGTGCTGCGCGGCGTGGTGGACGTCCGGATGCGCGACGCCGCCGGCCTGCAACGGGCCACCGGCAGCCCGCTGCTGGGCGAGGTCCCGTTCGAGGCGCAGGCGAAGACGGCGCCGTTGATCGTCGGGGAGGCGGCGAACTCCGCCCGGGCCGAGGCGGTCCGCAAGCTGCGGACCAACCTGCGCTTCGTCGACGTGCACGAGCCGGCCCGGGTGATCGCGGTGACCAGCGCGTTGCAGGGGGAGGGGAAGACGACCCTCTCCTGCAACCTGGCCATCGCGCTGGCCGAGGCGGGCTGGCGGGTGCTGCTGGTCGACGCCGACCTGCGCCGGCCGAAGATCGCCGACTACCTGGGGCTCAGCGGTGGGATCGGCCTCACCGACGTGCTCGTCGGCGACGTCCAGGTCGGTGACGTGGTCCAGCGCTGGGGCGACAAGTCGCTGCTGGTGCTGCCCAGCGGGTCGGCCCCGCCGAACCCCAGCGAACTGCTCGGCTCGAAGGCGATGGCGGACCTGCTGCTCGCGCTCCGCGAGTCCGCCGACATCGTCGTGATCGACACCGCGCCGCTGCTGGCCGTCACCGACGGGGTGGTGGTGGCCGTGCAGGCCGACGGCGCGCTCCTGGTCACCCAGCAGGGCCGGACCTCGCGGGCCCAGGTCGCCGCGGCGGCCCGTTCGCTGCACTCCGTGTCGGTGCGGCTGCTCGGCTGCGTGCTCAACATGGCCAAGGTGGCCAAGGCGGACGCCTACCAGTACGAGGCGTACCGGATCGCCAGCACCGGCACCCCGTCGGTGCCGGCCGACCGGGCCACCGCCGCGCACCGTGGCGACCAGGGCCCGCACACCGTCGGGGACCGGACGCAGGAACTCACCCGGCTGCCGCGATGAGGGCCACCACCGATCCCGCCGACCGCGCGCCCGCCCCGGGGCGGCGCGGGTGGTCGGCGGGGGTGCCGACCGGACCGGGTCGGTCGGCCGCGTCGGGGGTGGCGGTCCGCCGCCCCCGCCCGGCGCCGGCTCCCGGCCGGCCACCGCGCGGCGCCGCGACCGGACGCCCCGGTCGATCCACCGGACCCGAGAACGGGGGAGGACGGGGATGAGGATCGGGATCCTGTCGTACCACTTCCCGCCGGAGCCGGCCTTCATCCCCGGCAGCCTCGCCGAGGAGTTGGCCCGGCGCGGACACGAGGTCCGGGTGTTGACCGGCTTCCCGGACTACCCCGGCGGGCACGTCTATCCGGGCTGGCGGCAACGCTGGCGGCACCAGACCCACAGTGAACGGCTGACCGTGCGCCGGGTGCCGCGCTACCCCGGCGGGGACGGCTCGGCCGGCGGCCGGATGGCCAGCTACCTCTCCTTCGCCGGTAGCGCCGCGCTGGTCGGGCGGCGCTACCTGGCCGACGTCGACGTGCTGTACGTCGTCCAACTCCCCGCCACCACCTTCGCCACCGCCGGGCTGCTGCGGCTGCTCGGTCGGGTCCCCACCGTCCTGCACGTGCAGGACCTCTGGACCGAGGCGGACGCCAACGAGCGGCGGGGCTGGTCCGGCCGGGTCGCCACCACCATGCGGCGGGTGCTGGGCGAGGCCGGGGTGGTGGCGGTCACCGCACCGTCGATGCGGGACCTGGTGCTCGCCGACGGGGTCGCCGAGGACCGGGTGCGCACGGTGCTCAACTGGACCGACGAGCGGATCTTCCAGCCGGTCCGCCCCGGCCGGGCCGCCCAGGCGCTGGTGCGTCGGGACGCCCGGTGCGTGGTCATGCACGCCGGCACGATCGGGGCGCGCCAGGGTCTGGAGACGGCGGTACGGGCGGCGGCGGCGCTCGGCGACCGGATGGACCTGGTGCTGGTCGGTTCCGGTGCCGAGGAGCGGCGGGTGCGGGGGCTCGCCGCCGAACTGGGCGCCGACAACGTCCGCTTCGTCGAGCGGCGCTCACCGGTGGACATGCCCGAGCTGTACGCCGCCGCCGACTACCAGTTGGTGATGCTGCGCGACCTTCCGGAGCTGCGTGGGACGGTCCCGGGCAAGGTGCAGTCGGCGCTGGCCTGCGCCGCCCCGGTGGTGGCCTCCGCCGGTGGTGACACCGCGGCGCTGGTGGAGCGGGCCCGGGCCGGACTCTCCTGCCCACCCGAGGACTGGGCCGCCCTGGCCGACCGGTTCTGGCTGGCCTCCACCATCCCGTTGCCGGCGCGGGCCGAGATGGGGCGGCGGGGACGCGAGACGTACCTGCGGGAGATGTCGCTGCGGGCCGGGGTGGACCGGATCGAGGCGCTGCTGGGTGAGGTGGCGGGGGCCGCCGGCCCGGCCCGCTGATCACCCGAACGATTTTCGCGAAGCGGAACTTCCTCATCAAAGCAGTGGATAACTGGATGAGGCTCGTTGTTCATGCTAGAAAACCGATGAATGGTCATTTCTGTCCGTTTCAGAGTGGAGCGTGGTGTGGCGGAGAGCGGCGGGCGGCGGCGCGGCCGGCGGAGACTGCGGCGGCGGGCCCGGCAGCGGGTCCGTCGCGTCCTGCTGATCGGGCTGGTCGTCGGGTCGCTGCTGCTCGGTGGCGTCGGCTGGGTGGGGTTCCGTGGCTGGCAGGCGCGGGCCCACCTGGTCAACGCCGCCGGTCTCGCCCGGGAGTTGAGCGCCCAGGTGATCGGTGGCGACCTCGACCGCGCCCAGCGCACGCTGGCGGCGTTGCAGGAGCAGGCCGGCGCGGCCCGGGCCGCCACCGGGGACCCCGGCTGGTGGCTCGGCCAGCAGGCGCCGTACGCCGGGGACGACCTGGCGGCGGTGCGGCGGATCGCGGTGGCGATCGACGACCTCGCCCGGCGGGCCTTCCCGGCGCTGCTCCAGACGGACCTGGCCACCCTGGTCCCGCACCAGGGGCGGCTGGACCTGGCCCGGCTGCGGGCCGCGTCGGCGGCCCTGACGGCGGCGGACGCGGCCGTCCGGGAGTCGCGCGCCAACCTCGACGCGGTGCCCACCGAGGACCTGGTCAGCCAGATCCGGACCGCGCTGGCCGGGCTGCGCGCGGAGATCGACCGGCTGGCCAGCCTGACCGGGGCGGCGGACCGGGGTGCCCGGGTGCTGCCCACCCTGCTCGGCGCGGACGGTCCCCGCAGCTACCTGCTGGTCTCGCAGAACCTCGCCGAACTCCGGGCCACCGGCGGGATGTTCGGCGCGTACGCGGTGATCCGGGCCGACGGCGGGCGGATCCGGATGCAGAAGCAGGGCACCAGCGCCGAGTTCGGCCGCTTCACTCCCGCCCTGCGGCTGGACGACGAGGTGCGCCGGATCTACACCGACCTGCCCGGCACCTATCCCGCCGACGTCAACCTGACGCCGAACTTCCCGACCGCGGCCGGGCTCTACCGGGAGATGTACCGACGGCACAGCGGCAGCACCGTGGACGGTGTGCTGGCGGTCGATCCCGTGGTGCTGTCCTACCTGCTCCGGGCGACCGGGCCGGTGTCGGTGCCGGGCGACACCACGCTGGTCAGCGACCAGGTGGTGCGCGCCCTGCTCAGCGACGCGTACCAGCAGCGGGACGGCACCGGGCAGGACGCCTTCTTCGCCGCGTCCGCCGCCGCGGTCTTCGACGCCTTCCTCACCAAGAAGGTCGACCCCAGAGCGCTTTTGTCGGCTTTCGACCGCTCTATCACAGAACGCCGGATACTGTTCTGGAGTGCCCGGCCCGAGGAACAGCGGACGTTCGGCGACAGCCGGCTTGCCGGCGCGCTCCCCGAGCAGGAGACCGCGCCGACCGTCGGGGTGTTCCTCAACGACGGCAGCGGCGCCAAGCTCGGCTACTACCTGCGGCCGACGGCCACGGTCACCGTCGGCGACTGCGCCGACGACGGGCGGCGGCAGCTCCGGCTGCGCTTCACCCTCCACTCGACCGCCCCCGCCTCGGGGCTCACCGACTCGGTGCTCGGCCTCGCCAAGGCCGGCGACCCCTACACCGCCCGCACCCTGGTCGCCCTCTACAGCCCGGCCGGTGGCGCGGTGCTCGGCGCCCGGCTGGACGGCCGGGCCACCGCGCTGGGCAGCGGGATGGAACGCCGCCGGCAGGTCGCCGTGGCCACCGTCGAGGTCGCCCCCGGCGCCACCCGGACCCTCGACGTCGACCTGCTGACCGGCAGGAACACCGCCGGCGCCCCCGAGCTCTGGCACACACCGACCGCCACCCCGTGGACCACCCAAGTAGTTCCCGCACCTAGCTGCAACCAGTAGGAGGAGACCATCATGCGGCTATCCCGCATCATCATGGCGCTGACGGTCGGCCTGGCCATCGTGGCCGTGCCGACCGCGGCGGGGGCGGCGCAGCCGCAGCCGCCCGCCGACAGCACGCCACAGCCGCCACCGGACTACACGCCGACCCCGCCGGCGCTGACGATCGACCTGCCCACCATCACCATCGGTGAGACGGTGGTCCTCACCGGCACCGGCTTCGGGCTGAACGAGACCGTCGACATCGACGTCACCGTGGCGCCGCTCGCCGCAGCCGTCCCGGGGCAGGCGCCGGCCCGACGCAGCGACGGCACCACCGTCGCGATGACCGCGGTCGCGTTCCCGCAGTCGCAGCCCGCGCCCCGGCACTTCACGGCACCGACCGACGGCAACGGCCGGTTCAGCAAGAGCTACCGGCCCAGCGACATCGGGCGGCTGACCTTCACCGCGACCGGGCGTACCTCGGGCCGCACGGCCAGCACGAACCTCACCGTGCTGCCGAAGAAGAAGCCGCACCACGGTGGCCTGCCGGTCACCGGCGACAGCCTCGGCACGCCGCTGAAGGTCGGTGGCGGGCTCGTCGGCGCCGGTGTGGTGCTGATGCTCACCGCCTTCGGGTGGCGGCGTCGCAACCGCCTCGGCACGACCCGCTGACCCGGGTCGCCGGAACGTACCGCAGGCGCCCGCCGGACCCACGGTCCGGCGGGCGCCTCCCCGCGCGTTCCGAGCGGTGGCGGCCGGCGGTCACGCCGGGCCGGCGGGAGCGGGTCAGGTGGACGCGGCCGGCAACGACACCGACAGCACCCGGGTACGGACCCGGAAGCCGGCGGCGTCGTACAGCCGGCGGGCCGGGTTGCCGTCGGTGACCTCCAGCCCCAGCCCGGGCAGCCCCGCCTCCCGGGCGCCACGCAGGGCGTGCACCAGCAACGCCCGGCCCAGGCCACGCCGCTGCGCCGTCGGCGCCACCCCCAGGTTAAGAATCCAGGCGGCACCGTCCTCGGTCCACGGCACCGGCCCGGCGCACAGCACGTGACCCGCGCTGCGCCCGTCCGGCCCGACCACCCGGGCCGAGGCGCCCGGTAACGGCGGCACCGGGTCGGACCGCTCGACCATCGCCCGGACCTGCGCCGTGGCGCCGGGCTGCCACGACCCGTCCGGGTGCCCCGGCCCGTACGCCGCCGCGAGGCCGTCCGCCAGGTCGTCGTCCCAGCCGGCCGGCCGGAGCGACCAGCCCGCCGGCAGGGACACCGGCGCGGGAAGCCCGGTCAGGTCGTGCCGCAGGTCCGTCGCCGCGCGGCGCAGGCGGAGCCCGCCGGCGACCAGCGCGTCCGCCAGGCCGTCGGCGGCCGTCTCCAGGCGGTGCCCGGCCAGGTCCCGGCGGGCCTGGACGGCAACCCGGGCCAGGTCCTCCGTCAGCGGGGCCACCTCCGCGGCCACCGGCTTGCCGTCGTCGTCGCGCGGGCGGAACCGGGCCAGGACGGCGCCGTCGTCGGCGGCGAGCAGGGTGCGGGCGGGAGCGTCGGGGTCGGGGCGCAGCGGCATCCCGGCACCGTAGTGGCCAGCCCCCGCCACCACCACCGGATAACCGTCGGCCCCCCGGCCGCCCCGCCCGCCGTCCGCCCGCCGCCCCGCCCGCCGTCCGCCCGCCGCCCCGCCCGCCGGCTGCCGGTGCCACCGTCGTCCCCGGCCGGGTGGTCGGCTCGCCTCCTTCAGCTCCCGCAGCAGCTCCAGGTCGATGCCCTTCTCGTCCAGCACGTAGCCGTCCGAGTCGGAGCAGGCGACCACCGTGCCGCCGAGCTGGTGCACCTTCTCGATCGCGTACGTCGCCACGTTGCCCGAGCCCGAGACCACCACCCGCTTGCCGTCCAGGCTGTCGCCGGTCTGCTCGCCGATGTGCCGGTACAACTCGGTCACGAAGCTCTGGCAGAACCGCATCACCTCACGGTCCGAACGTCCCTTCGGATCGAAGTCCGCGCCACCCTTGCCGCCACCGATCGGCAGCCCGGTCAACGCGTTCTTGAAGATCTGCTCGAACCCGAGGAACTTGACGATTCCCAGGTAGACCGACCGGTGGAAGCGCAGGCCACCCTTGAACGGGCCGAGTGCGCTGTTGAACTCCACCCGGAACCCCCGGTTGACCCGGACCCGGCCGTGGTCGTCCTCCCACGGCACCCGGAAGATGATCTGCCGCTCCGGCTCGCAGATCCGTTCGATGATCCGGGCGTGCGCGTACCCGGGGTGCCGGGCGAGGGCCGGGCCGATACTCTCCAGCACCTCCCGCACCGCTTGGTGGAACTCCGGTTCACCCGGGTTCCGGCTGACCACACTGGCGAACACCGACTCGGCGGCCTCCGGCATCCGACACGTCCTTCCCGGTCCCGGTGGGGCCCGTCGCCGCCACCCGTCGGTGTACCCCGCCGACCGCCCCGGATACGGATCGTCACCCCCGTCCGGTTCACTGGACGGGTGGACGAGTTGATCTGGAATGCGGCCCGGGCCTCGCGGGCCTGGCTGGACGCCGCCAACGGCACCGACCAGACCGAGCTGACCTGCCGGATCCTCAAACTCACCGAGGAGGCGGGGGAGGCCGCCGGCGCCTGGATCGGGGTGCTCGGCCAGAATCCGCGCAAGGGCGTCACCCACAGTCACGCCGACGTGGCCGCCGAACTGGCCGACGTGGTCCTCACGGCGCTGGTCGCCATCGAGAGCCTGGGCCTGGACGCCCGGACGGTGGTGGCCACCTGCGCCGCGAAGGTCCAGTCCCGGATCACCCCCTGACGCCTCGTTCGCGCCGTTCCACTCGACCTCTCTCTTGCCTTCGCGCTGTTCCCGAAGTGCTGTCGGCATGGCTCGCGATCGAGGGGGTCTCCTGGTCCCCGTTCCTGCCGTTCCTGCCGTTCCTGCCGTTCCTGTGGTCCGGTCGTTCCGGCTGCGGTCTGGCGCTCCCGCCGCTTCCGCCCGACCACCGGCTGGAGCAACCTCGCCACCCACCTGCACCCCGGCCTGGCCTCTGGCCCCTGGCCCCGGCCCCGGCTTGGCCCCGGCCCCGGCTTGGCCCCGGCCCCGGCTTGGCCCCGGCCCCGGCTTGGCCCCGCCGTAGCTCGCCTACCTCTTTACGTAGCCGCCGGTTCTCCTCGGCCATCTCGCTGGTGGGCCGGTCGTGACGCTCACCCGCATCAGCCTCGGCCTGCCTGATCCAGTTCCGCAACGCCTCGTGATGCACGCCGAGTTGCTCGGCCAGGCGTCGGATCACCGGCTTCGGGTCCGACTCGCGGTACAAACGCACAGCACGCTGACGTAGCTCATCGGGGTACTTCTTCGGTGCGACCACAGAAACTTCCTCCCCACGGCCATCAGACCATGATCAAGAAGCTCCATGAAAGCGGGGGTGGCTCAGGGGGCAATTCGAACTTGCGTCCGGCTCCCGACTGGGTCTCCGTGCTGCGCGACCCGCCTTTGGGTGCGTTTGTTGCTGCGATAGCGACAACAAACGCACCCGAAGCGGGGAATGCACGTGGTGTGGCTGCGCGAGTGCAGGTCGGCTTGTTGAGTTCGGTGGCTTATGTCTGTTTCGTGGGCGTGGGTCGGGCGTTGCTCGCCGGCGCTGGGACGACGGCCGGTACGCCTCGGTCGACCGGCTCGACGCGCCGCGTACCCGCTGGGGGTGGTGACCGGCGCCGGCTGTGGTGCCCGCTCGTCGGGTCGGATGGTGCCGTGACCGGCGGATGTCCGTCGGGCGGGGTAGCGTGGTCAGTCGGGTGTCGGTGTGTTCAGTGTCCCCGGGCCTCACCTGAAATGCCGTCGCGGAGTTCCGTTCGGCTGGAGCCGCGTTGCGCCACGCGCCGAGAGGCGACATGCGCACCGGCATCTGCCGCGCCGCCCCCGACCCGTCAGGGCCGGGGGCGGCGCGGTCTGTGCGTACCGGGCAGAATCACGGCGTGGAATGGTCCGGGTCGGCGGGGGTGGTCGTACTGCCGGGTGGCGCGTCCGTGCGCGGGCGGCGGGTGGCCGATGCGGCGTCGCCGGCCGACTTCGCCCTGATCCTGGCGCCCGGCCCGGCACCCGCCTGGCCTTACCGGCGGATCCGGTGGCCCGACTTCTGGCTACCCCTCGACCGCGCCGACGCCCTCGATGCCCTCCGCGAGGCGCTGCGCCGCGCGCACGACGGCGCGCGGGTGGAGGTGGCCTGCCGGGGCGGGCTCGGGCGGACCGGTACCGCCCTCGCCGCCCTGGCGGTCCTCGACGGCCTGCCGGCGCGGGACGCGGTGGGCTGGGTCCGCGACCGCTACCACCCGAAGGCCGTCGAAACCCCCTGGCAGCGCGCCTGGCTCCGACGGCTCCCCGACCACTGACCACCGCCGGTGCCCGCCTGACCCGCCGCCGGACCGCCGCCGAGGCGGTTGGCCGCCGGCCCGGCCACGGCCTGCTCGTCGCCCGGCCGCCCGGTGGATGATGCGGCCCCTGCTCGGCCGCGCCCGGTGCGACGGGCGCGCCGCTCAGGCACACCGGGCAGGGGTCACCTGCTCGCCGCCCGGTCATCGAGCGGCGACGTACTCCCGTAGGTGGCGGGCGGTCAGCGTGTCGGCGTGCGCGACCAGGTCGGCGGGGGTGCCGGTGAAGACCACCCGGCCACCGTCGTGGCCGGCGCCGGGGCCGAGGTCCACGATCCAGTCGGCGTGTGCCATCACCGCCTGGTGGTGCTCGATGACGATCACCGTGTTGCCCGCGTCGACCAGCCGGTCGAGCAGCGCCAACAGTTGGTCGACGTCGGCCAGGTGCAGGCCGGTGGTCGGCTCGTCCAGTACGTAGGTGGTGGCCTTCTCGGCCATGTGCACGGCGAGCTTCAGCCGCTGGCGTTCCCCGCCGGAGAGGGTGGTGAGCGGCTGCCCCAGGGTCAGGTAGCCGAGTCCGACGTCGGCCAGCCGGTCCAGCACGGTACGGGCCGCCCCGGACGGGAAGAAGTCGCGCGCCTCGGCGACCGACATCGCCAGCACCTCGCTGATGTTCCTGCCCCGCAGCGGGTACGCCAGCACCTCGTCGGTGTAGCGACGCCCCTCGCACGCCTCGCAGACGGTGGCGACGCCGGCCATCATCGCCAGGTCGGTGTAGACCAGCCCGATCCCCTTGCAGGTCGGGCAGGCGCCCTCGGAGTTGGCGCTGAACAGCGCCGCCTTCACCCCGTTGGCCCTGGCGAACGCGGTACGGATCGGGTCGAGCAGGCCCGTCCAGGTCGCCGGGTTGCTCCGTCGGGAACCCCGGATGGCGGACTGGTCCACCACCACGACCCCGTCCCGGCGGGGCAGCGATCCGTGGATCAGGGAACTCTTGCCCGAGCCGGCGACCCCGGTGACCACGGTCAGCACCCCGAGCGGCAGGTCCACGTCGACGTCGCGCAGGTTGTGCAGGTCGGCGCCCCGGATCGGCAGGTGGCCGGCGGGCCGGCGTACCGGGTGGCGCAGGGTGACCCGGTGGTCGAGGTGCCGGCCGGTCAGCGTGTCGGAGCGGCGCAACCCGGCCACGTCGCCGGTGTAGCAGATCCGGCCGCCGGCCGACCCGGCCCCCGGACCGAGGTCGACCACGTGGTCGGCGATCGCGATGGTCTCCGGTTTGTGCTCGACCACCAGCACCGTGTTGCCCTTGTCGCGCAGCCGCAGCAGCAGGTCGTTCATCCGGGCGATGTCGTGCGGGTGCAGCCCCACCGTCGGCTCGTCGAAGACGTACGTCACGTCGGAGAGGCTGGAACCCAGGTGACGGACCATCTTGACCCGCTGCGCCTCGCCGCCGGACAGGGTGCCGGACTCCCGGTCCAGGCTGAGGTAGCCCAGCCCGATCTCCACCAGCGAGTCGAGGGTGTCCCGCAGGTTGCCCACCAGCGGCGCCACCGACGGGTCGTCGATGCCCCGGATCACCTGGGCCAGGTCACTGATCTGCAGGCCGGTGCACTCGGCGATGGTGCGCCCGGCGATCCGTGACGACAACGCCGCCTCGTTCAGCCGGGTCCCGTCGCAGCCGGCGCAGGTGGTGAAGGTGACCGCCCGGTCCACGAAGGCGCGGATGTGCGGTTGCAGGGACTCCCGGTCCTTGGCCAGGTAGAGCCGGCGAACCTTCACCACCAGCCCCTCGTACGTCCAGTTGTTGGCCCCCATCTTGATCTTCGTGGCCGGCTTGTGCAGGAAGTCCGCCCACTGCTGCGCCGTGAAGTCCTGGAGCTTGACGTCCGGGTCGAACAGGCCGGAGCCGACGATGGTCTGCCAGTACCAGGAGTCCACGGCGAAGTTCGGTACCAGGATCGCCCCGTCGTTGAGCGAGCGTTCCACGTCCACCATCGCGGGTAGGTCCAGGTCGGAGACCCGGCCCAGCCCCTCGCAGGTGGGGCACATGCCCTCGGCCAGGTTGAAGCTGAACGCGCCGGCCCCGCCGACGTGCGGCTCGCCGAGCCGGCTGAACACGATCCGCAGCATGGCGTACGCGTCGGTGGCGGTGCCCACCGTGGAGCGGGAGTTCGCCCCCATCCGTTCCTGGTCGACCACGATCGCCGGGGTCAGGTTGCGCAGCGAGTCGACGTCCGGCCGGGACAGGTTCGGCATGAACGACTGCAGGAAGGCGCTGTACGTCTCGTTGATCAGACGCCGGGACTCGGCGGCGATGGTGCCGAACACCAGCGACGACTTGCCCGAGCCGGAGACCCCGGTGAAGACGGTGAGCCGTCGCTTGGGGATGTCGACCGAGACCCCGGCCAGGTTGTTCTCCCGGGCCTCCCGTACCTCGATCACGTCGTGGTTGTCGGCGGCGGACCGCGTTGGCTGCTCCATTCCTTCGATCTTCTCATTGACCCTCCCGTGCAGACTTGCGCCGACACCTCCCGTGTTCAGAGCGGCGTAGAGGCCAGGAAAGTCTCAAACCACGTGGCAACCCTGGGGTGGCTGGCGTGGCTGCGGCGGTGCTGGATCGCCACCCAGGGTCATCCGGTGGGGCGCGCGGGGTGGTCGGGGGCGCGGTGCCGGCCGCCGGCTCGGGCCGGGCGTACGGCGTGCCCCGCCGGGTGCGTCGCCCCGGGCCCGGCCAGCCGGGTCGGTAGGGTGCCTCACCATGAGAGCCCGGGTCCCGGCCGCCGCCGTCGCGGCCGTACTCCTCGCCGCCGGGACGCCGGTTCCGGCCGCTGCCGCCGTCCCGGCCGCCGCGCCCGTGTCGACCGCGCCGTGCCCGAAGCTGCCGGCCCCCGGGGTGACCCGCCCGCCGCGACCCACGCCCCCGCCGGCGCTGCCGGAGCAGCAGGTCGTGGGCGGGGAGGGGCTGGCCACCTCCGGTCTGGTCGTCCCGCCCGCCGCCCCCGCGCCCCCGCCGGTCACCGCGACCTCCTGGCTGGTCGCCGACCTGGACACCGGTGCGGTGCTGGGCGGCTGCGGCCCGCACGAGTACGGCACCCCGGCCAGCGTGCAGAAGCTGCTGCTCGCCGCGACCATGCTGCCGAGGCTGGACCCGAAGCGGGTGGCCACGGTGACCCGACCGGACCTGGACATCGAACCGGGCAGCTCCGCGGTCGGCCTGGTCGAGGGCGGGCGTTACCCGGTCGAGACGGTCTGGCTGGGGCTGCTGTTGCAGTCCGGCAACGACGCGGCGAACCTGCTGGCCCGGCTCGGCGCCGGCAGCGCGGCGGCCGGGGTACGGGAGATGAACGCCGAGGCGCGGCGGCTCGGCGCCCTGCAGACGCACGCGGTGACCCCGTCCGGGCTGGACGGGCCGGGGCAGTTCACCAGCGCGTACGACCTGGCGCTGATCGCCCGGTCCTGCTTCGCCGACCCCACCTTCCGCCGGTACGCGCTGACCGAACGCACCCAGATCCCGGCCCAGCCGACCCTGCGCCGGCCCGGGTTCCAGATCCAGAACGAGAACCAGTTGATCCACCGGTACCCGGGGGCGCTCGGCGGGAAGACCGGCTTCACCGAGTTGGCCCGGCACACCTACGTCGGCGCGGCCGAGCGCGACGGCCGGCGGCTCGTGGTCACGCTGCTCGGCGCGGAGGCCCGCCCGGTACGCGGTTGGGAGCAGGGAGCCCGGCTGCTCGACTGGGGCTTCGGGCTGCCCCGGGACGCCTCGGTGGGCCGGCTGGTCGACCCCGGTGAGCTGACCGCCGCCGCCGGGTCGCCGGCTCCGCCGTCCGCCCCGGCCGCCGTCGCCCCGGCCGCGGCCGGTCGGGCGGCGGGGGGTGACCCGTCCTGGCTCGGCGGGGCGGTGATCGGCGGGGTCGCCGGGCTGGTCGGCGCGCTCGCCGTCCTGGTCGCCGTACGCCGCCGCAGGCGGGCCACCCGCCGGGTCCGGCGTCGGGTCGCCTGGGATTGACCGGCGTCGACAACCAGCCGACCCCTCCATAGACTCCGGTCTTTCTGGTACCGCGAGTCCAGGAGGACCCACAGTGTCGAGTGAACGCCGACCGGCCGCCAGCGGGCCGCGCCGCCACGCCCTGCTGTCCCGCCTCGCCGGGGTAGCGCTGGCCTCGGCCGCGCTGGTCGTCGCCGGTGGCACCGCCGCCGTCGCCGGGCCGACCGCCGACCCGGCCACGCCCCGGACCACCAAGGGGCCGTGCGGGTACACCCAGACGCCCGACGAGCCGGCCGCCCGGCCGGTGCCGCTGCCGCCGGACCCGCGCCGGACGCCGGACCGCGGCACGGTGCGGGTCACCCTGCGCACCAGCCAGGGCCCGATCGGGCTGACCCTGGACCGGGAACAGGCGCCGTGCACCGTGCAGAGCTTCCTGCACCTGGCCCGGCACCGGTTCTACGACCGGACGCCCTGCCACCGGCTGACCGGGTACCCGACGCTGAAGGTGCTCCAGTGCGGCGACCCGTCCGGCACCGGCGAGGGCGGGCCGGGCTACCGGTACCGCGACGAACTCCCCACCGACCTGCCGCCCGCGCCGACCGACCCCACCGGGGTCCGCCGGCTCTACGCCCGGGGCACCCTCGCCATGGCCAACGCCGGCCCGGACACCAACGGCAGCCAGTTCTTCCTCGTCCAGTCGGACTCCGCGCTGCGTCCCAACTACACCGTCTTCGGCAGCATCGACGCGGCCGGCCTGGCCACCCTGGACCGGATCGCCGCCGGGGGCATCGCCGCCACCGGCGAGGACCCCGCGCCGGTGGACGGCGCGCCGGCCCTGCCGGTGCAGATCTCCCGGGCCAGCCGGGGCCGCTGAGCGGACGTACCGGTGGTGCCCCGGGAGCGCGCCTCCCCGGGGCACCACCGACGACGGCCGGGGTCGGTTCAGCCCTCCCCGCCGGCCGCCCGCGCCCGGTCGGCCTTCGTGTCGGCCGCACCGACCGCGCCGCCGGGGCGGGGCATCCTAGCGAGCCGGTCGGGCGGGGCGGGCGTGATTCGCCGGACCGGCGGACCGGCCGGCCAGCCGTCACTACCGTGCGTCAGAGTGAGAGTCCGGGGCCGTAGCGCCGTCGTCATCACCGCCTTCCTGCTGTCGGCGGCCGGCACACCCGCCGCCGCCCTGGCCGCCCCGGCTGCCGGGGCGGTGACCACCGGGCCGTGCGCGCCCGTACCGTCGGCGTCCCGGCCGCCCCGTCCGGCACCGCCCCGCGCGGAGCCCGCCCAACGGGCCGTCGGCGGCGCGGCGCTGGCCACCGCCGGCCTGGTGACGCCCAGCGGCACGCCCGCGCCACCCGCCGTGCCGGCCACCTCCTGGCTGGTCGCCGACCTGGACAGCGGCGACGTGCTGGGCGGCTGCGGCCCGCACGAGTACGGCACTCCGGCCAGCGTGCAGAAGCTGCTGCTCGCCGCGACCATGCTGCCGAGGCTCGACCCGCACGAGACCGTCACGCTCACCCACGGGGACCTCGACATCGAGCCCGGCAGCTCCGCCGTCGGCTTCGCCGAGGGCGGCCGGTACCGGATCGAGACCCTCTGGCTGGGGCTGCTGCTCAAGTCCGGCAACGAGGCCGCCAACGCCCTGGCCCGGCTCGGCGGCGGCCCCGACGGGCTGGCCGGGGGAGTACGGGCGATGAACGCGTACGCCCACCACCTCGGTGCCCTGCAGACGCACGCGGTGACCCCGTCCGGGCTGGACGGGCCGGGCCAGTTCACCAGCGCGTACGACCTGGCGCTGATCGCCCGGTCCTGCTTCGCCGACCCCACCTTCCGCCGCTACGACACCACCCGGACGACGACGATCCCGGCCCAGCCGGCGTTGGGCGAGAAGGCGTTCGGGATCCAGAACGACAACCAACTGCTCTACCGGTACCCGGGGGCGCTCGGCGGGAAGACCGGCTTCACCGACCTGGCCCGGCACACCTACGTCGGCGCGGCCGAGCGCGACCGTCGCCGCCTGGTGGTCGCCCTGCTCGGCGCCGAGGTCCTCGACAAGCGCGGCTGGGAGCAGGGCGCGGCGCTGCTCGACTGGGGCTTCGGGCTGCCCCGGGGCGTGGCCGTCGGCCGGCTGGTGAACCCCGGCGAGCTGACCGCCGGCCCGGCCGCGCCCGCCGGCACCGCGCCCGCCCTGGCCGCCGCCGGTGGCCCGGGGCGGCTCGACCTGGCCAACCACCACTGGTCGCGTCCGCTGGTCGCGGTCTGCCTGGCCGGCGTCGTGGCCGGGTTCGCCGTGCTGCTGCTCGCCCTGCGGCACCGCCGCCGTGCCGTACGCCACGGCCGGTGACCCGGCGTGCACGGGCGACGGCGTCCGGCGGCCCGGCGCCGGGCGGCAGGTCGGCTGCTGGCCGGCGGGCTGGCCCTGGCGGTGCTGGCGGCCGGCTGCGGCCGGCCGGCGACCCCGGCACCCGTGCCGAGCGCGGCCACGCCCAGCGCCACCGGGCCGCGCGCCCCGGCCGACGTCGTGCTGCTGTCCGAGGTGGACCCGAGCATCGCCGTCGACATCCGGTACGCGGGCCCGCACAACTTCGTCGGCCGGCCCGTCGACGGCTACCAGGAACCGCTCTGCCTGCTCACCCGGCCGGCCGCCGAGGCGCTGCGGCGGGTGCAGGACGCCGCCCGCGCCCAGCGGCTGAGCCTGCGGGTGTACGACTGCTACCGCCCGCAGCGGGCCGCCGACGACTTCGTCCGCTGGGCGGCGGATCCCGCCGCGCAGCAGATGAGGGCCGAGTTCTATCCCACGGTGGCCAAGTCGAGGCTGTTCGCCGACGGGTACCTCGGCGCACCCACCGCGCACAGCCGGGGCAGCACCCTCGACCTGACCCTGGAGCCCCTGCCGGCGCCGGCCGGGGCCAGGTACGTCCCGGGTCAGCCGCTGGTGGCGTGCACCGCCCCGGCCGACCGGCGGTTCGCCGACGGCGGCGTCGACATGGGCACCGGGTTCGACTGCTTCGACCCGCTCGCGCACACCGGCGACGCCCGGGTCACCGGCGCCGCCCGGGCCAACCGGCAGTCGCTGCAGCGCCTGATGACCCGGGGCGGCTTCGTCAACTACGACCGGGAGTGGTGGCACTACCGGTACGCCGACGAGCCCTACCCGGACAGCTACTTCGACTTCCCGGTGGCCCGGTCGGCGTTGCCGCCCCGCTGACCCCGTCCCGGCCGGAGGTCGCCGTGGCCCGGGAAACGGCCCCGGCGGAACCGGCAGCCGCGCCGGGATAGGCTGCCCGACGGCCACCGCCGAACCCTGCCCGGGACCGGCCCCGTCACCCCTCGGGAAGGATCCGACGTGACCACCGAACGGATCGGTCCACCCCTGCTCGCCGGGGAACGCGAGACGCTGCGCGCCTTCCTCGACTTCCACCGCGCCACCCTGGCGATGAAGTGCGCGGGGCTCACCGACGACGAGCTGCGTCGGCGGAGCATGCCGCCGTCGACGCTGACCCTGCTCGGCCTGCTGCGGCACCTGGCCGAGGTGGAGCGGGCCTGGTTCCGGCGGGTGATCAACGCGGAGGACGTCCCGCTGCTCTGGTCCGACACCGGCGACTACCAGCAGGCGTACGACCCGACCGGGTCGACCGGCGCGGAGGCGTTCGAGGCGTGGCGGCGGGAGGTGGAGCACTCCCGGCGGATCGAGCGGGAGGCCGCCTCGCTCGACGTGACCGGCCACCAGGCGCGCTGGGGCGAGGACGTGTCGCTGCGCCTGGTGATGCTGCACATGATGCACGAGTACGCCCGGCACAACGGCCACGCCGACCTGCTACGGGAGGGCGTCGACGGCACCGTCGGCGTCTGACCGCCGCCCCGCTCCCGGCGCGGGCCGGCCCACCGGCGCAACTCCGCGCCGGGCGGCTCAGGGCCCGGCCGGCGGCCGGGTGCGCAGCGGCAGCCAGGCCAGCACGTCCTGGATCTTCGCGTCCCAGTACGTCCAGTCGTGGTCGCCCGGGGAGAACTCGACGGTGACCGGCACCCCCTGCCCCCGGGCCGCCTCGACGAAGCGCAGGCTGTCCTCGTACAGGAAGTCCTCGGTGCCGCAAGCGACGTAGAGCGGGGGAGTGCCCGCCCCGGCCCGGCGTACCAGCGCCACCGTGTCGTCGTCGCTGCCCGGGACGTGGCGGTCACCCCAGACGGTGTGCCAGACGGCCGGGTCGACCGGCCGGGTCGGGTGGTCGCGCCGGTGGGCGACGTCGAGCGCGCCGGACAGGCTGGCCGCGGCGGCGAACCGCGCCGGCTGCCGCAGCGCCCACTTCACCGCCCCGTAGCCGCCCATCGACAGCCCGGCCACGAAGGTGTCCTCCCGGCGATCGGAGAGCCGGAAGAACGACCGGCACAGTTGCGGCAGCTCCTCGCTGATGAACGTCCAGTACCGGTTGCCGTGCGCCTCGTCGGCGTAGAAGCTGCGTCCGGCCTGCGGCATCACCACGGCCAGGCCGAGCGGTGCCACGTACCGTTCGATCGAGGTGCGGCGCAGCCAGCCGGTGTCGTCGTCGGCGATGCCGTGCAGCAGGTAGAGCACCGGCGGGTCGCCGTCGGCCCCGAGCTGGGACGGCGTGCGGTGCGGCAGGATGACCGTCATCGAGGTGTCGTGGCCCAGCGCCTCGGAGTGGAAGTCGCAGCGCAGCAATGCCATGGTCCGTCACCGTACCGGTCGCGGTGGCGGCCGTCGGTTAACCCGCCCCCGGAATAGCCGTTGCGGGCGCCGGACGGCGGGGCCTACCGTCAACGGCAACATCACGCCGAACGATCCGGGGAGCCCGCCGTGCAGCAGCACACCAGCACCGAGCCCACGCGGCCCATGCCGCGCGGTGGTGCGGTGTCGTTGGCCGGGCAACGATCCCGGGGCCAGCGTCAGGGCCGGTGCGGCTGGCGACAAGGGTGGCGGCGCGGATAGCGCCAGCGCGTCGCGCAGCCGCCCACCCCATCGGGGACCGGGCGGCTTCTTCGTTCCCGGCACCCACCGGGGTGGCTCGGCCGCGTGCCGGGGCGCGGAGCGGCTTCGCACGCCACCTCCCGCCGAATTCGACTCCGGCGGCCCACGAGCTGTCCACCGTCCCCGACCGGGGCGCGATCCGACGAAAGAGGAGACGACGATGGCATTCACCCCGCTGCCGGGCACCAAGGCCCCGGTACGGGTCTGGACCGACCCGTACGGCATCGAGCCGCAGGCCGCGCAGCAACTGCGCAACATCGGCGCGCTGCCCTGGGTACAGGGCGTCGCCGTGATGCCGGACGTGCACTTCGGCAAGGGCGCCACCGTCGGCTCGGTCATCGCGATGCGGCAGGCCGTCTCGCCGGCCGCCGTCGGGGTGGACATCGGCTGTGGGATGTCCGCGGTGCGGACCTCGCTCACCGTGGCCGACCTGCCCGACAACCTGGGGCCGCTGCGGTCGGCCATCGAGGCGGTCATCCCGGTCGGCTTCGCCAAGCGGGACGACCCGGTCGACCCGCGTCGGGTCCGGGGCCTGGAGCAGGCCGGCTGGGACGCCTTCTGGCGGCGCTTCGACGAACTGGACCGGAAGGTGGCGCCGCTGGAGCACCGGGCCCGGCACCAGCTCGGCACCCTCGGCGGCGGCAACCACTTCATCGAGGTCTGCGTCGAGCAGGACGGCCCGGACGCCGGGCAGGTCTGGCTGATGCTGCACTCGGGTTCCCGCAACATCGGCAAGGAACTGGCCGAGCGGCACATCGCGGTGGCCCGGACGCTGCCGCACAACGCCGACCTGCCCGACCGTGACCTGGCGGTGTTCCTCGCCGGCACCCCGGAGATGGACGCCTACCGCCGGGACCTGTGGTGGGCGCAGGAGTACGCGCGGCGCAACCGGGCGGTCATGCTCGCCCTGCTCTGCGGGGTGGTCCGCGACGGGTTCCCGGACGTCGGGTTCGGCGAGCCGATCTCCTGCCACCACAACTACGTGGCGGAGGAGAGCTACGACGGCGTCGACGTGCTGGTCACCCGCAAGGGCGCGATCCGGGCCGGTCGGGGGGACCTGGGCATCATCCCGGGGTCGATGGGCACCGGCTCGTACATCGTGCGGGGCCGGGGGAACCCGGACGCGTACTGCTCGGCGTCGCACGGCGCGGGGCGGCGGATGTCCCGGGGGCAGGCGAAGCGGACGTACAGCACCGCCGACCTGGTCCGGCAGACCGCCGGGGTGGAGTGCCGCAAGGACGCCGGGGTGGTCGACGAGATCCCCGGGGCGTACAAGGACATCACCGAGGTGATGGCGCGGCAGGACGATCTGGTCGAGGTGGTGGCCCACCTCAAGCAGGTGGTCTGTGTGAAGGGTTAGGCCGACCGGCGCCCCTGGGGGGTGGGCGCCGGTCGTACGCCCCGGTGGCGCAGCGGACAGCGCGCCGGTCTACGAAACCGGAGAGCCCAGGTTCGAATCCTGGTCGGGGCACGGCACGGTGGTCCGGCCTTCGCGGTGCTACCCCAGGTGATCCCGCCGTACGGCGGGCTGGCCGCAGCGGCGACGCCGGCGGCGGCCCGGCCCGGCCGATCAGCGGGAACGCCGGTACGGCGGAGCTGGTCGCCGCCCGGTGTCGCTCGGTCCGGTGGCCGGGAATGTGACACCGTCCGGCCAGTTGACCCCGAGATTGATACATGTCAGTGTTTCCTTCCCCGGCGTTTCCGCCGTGACCCCACCCCCGGGTCACGGGGATCCCGTCCACCCCCAGTCGACCCCGACAGACGGGACGGTGACGTCCGGGCGTACGCCCCCGCTCACCCCCACGAGGAGCACGCATGAAGCGCAGAACCCTCGCGCTCGCCGCCTTCACCGCGGCGACGCTCACCCTGGCCGCGCCACCGGCCTCGGCCGCCCCGACGACGGCGCGACCGGCCACCGCCGCGCCGGCCGTCGCCGCGCTCGCCGCGCCGGACGTCTCGGTCACCAACGTCCAGGCGCACCTGAACCAGTTCCAGAGCATCGCCACCAGCAACGGCGGCAACCGGCGGGCCGGCTCGGCCGGCTACACGGCCTCGGTCAGCTACGTGAAGTCCAAGCTCCAGGCCGCCGGCTACACGGTCACCGAGCAGAACTGCACCAACTGCACCTACCCGGGCAACAACGTGATCGCCGAGTGGCCGCAGGGCCCGACCGACCAGGTCGTCATGTTCGGCGCCCACCTGGACGGCGTCGCCGCCGGACCGGGCATCAACGACAACGGCTCCGGCTCCTCCGTGCTGCTGGAGAACGCCCTGGTGCTGGCCCAGCAGAACCCGACCATGACCAAGCGGGTCCGGTTCGCCTGGTGGAACGGCGAGGAGCAGGGCCTGCAGGGCTCGAAGTTCTACGTGAACTCGCTCAGCGCCACCCAGAAGGGCTACATCAAGGGCTACTACAACTTCGACATGGTCGCCTCGACCAACGGCGGCTACTTCATCAACCGGGTCACCTCCACCACGTCCGCGCCGCTGAAGGCGTACTGGGACTCCCTCGGGCTGGCGCCGGAGGAGAACGTCGAGGGCCAGGGCCGCTCCGACGACTACTCGTTCCAGCAGGCCGGCATCCCGACCTCCGGGTACGCGATGGGGGCCAGCGCCACCAAGACCTCGGCGCAGGCCACCAAGTGGGGCGGCACCGCCGGCGCCTCGTACGACCCGTGCTACCACCGGGCCTGCGACACCACCAGCAACATCAACGCCACCGGGTTGAACCGCAGCGCGGACGGTGTCGCGTACGCCATCTGGGACCTCGCGGTCGGCGGCGGCACCCCGACCAACGACTTCTCCGTCGCGGTGAGCCCGACCTCCGGCACCGTCGCCCGGGGCGGGTCCACCACCGCCACGGTCAGCACCGCCACCACCAGCGGTAGCGCCCAGACGGTCGCCCTGTCGGCCAGCGGGGCGCCCAGCGGCGTCACGGTCTCGTTCAGCCCGTCGTCGGTGACCTCGGGCGGCTCGGCGACCATGACGGTCAACGCGTCCTCGACCGCCACCACCGGCACCTTCACCGTCACCGTGACGGGCACCGGCTCCGCCACCCGGACGGCCAGCTACACCCTGACGGTCACCGGCACCGGCGGTGGCTGCACCGGCGGCCAGGTCGTCGGCAACAGCAGCTTCGAGTCCGGCACCACCCCGTGGACGGCCAGCACGGGCGTCATCACCAACTCGCCGAACCAGCCGGCGCGCACCGGCACCTACAAGGCGTGGCTGGACGGCTACGGCAGCACCCACAGCGACACGCTCTCCCAGACGGTGACCGTGCCGGCCGGCTGCACGACCTACACCCTCGGCTTCTACCTGCACGTCGACACCGCCGAGACCACCACCGGCACGGCCTACGACAAGCTGACCGTGCAGGTGAACACGACCACCCTGGCGACGTACTCGAACCTCAACGCGGCGACCGGCTACACGCTGCGCTCGTTCAACGTCGGCGCGTACGCCGGGCAGACCGTGACCCTGAAGTTCACCGGCACCGAGGACGCCTCCCTGCAGACCAGCTTCGTCATCGACGACGTGACGTTGCAGGCGAGCTGAGCGACCCGGGTGGGGCGGGCCGACCGCCCGCCCCACCCGGCCGGAGGACCGTCACGATGATAAATGTCGTACCCGGGTCGGACCATGACGCCATGGCTGCCCCCGCGCTGACCCACCACAGTGGGCGACCCCGTTCCGTGCCGCTGCGCGAGCTGCGCACCCGGCTGACCCAACTCGTCGCGATGGCCGAGCTGACCGACACGGTCACCCTGGTCACCCGCGACGGCGACCCCCGGCCGGTCGCCGCGATCGTGCCGGCCCCCGCCGCCCGCAGCGCCGCACAGGCCCGGGCCGACGGCGAGCGCCTCGCCGCGGTGACCGCCGGCTGGGCCCGCCGGCTGGAGGAGTCGCACCGGCACGGCGCCCGTCGGCACGCCGCCGAGCTGCGTGCGGTCACCGACGCCCTGACCGAGGTCTGGGCCGAGCTGGACCGCCGGGTCCCGCCCGGCACCGACCCGACCGTCGACCGGCTCCGCGCCGCCCACGCCGACCTGCTCAAGGACTGACCCCGGTCGCCGGGTGGGATCGGCCGGCACCCGTGGTCAGCCGGTCGGCATCAGGTCGGCCCGGCGCTGGTCGGCGGTGGCCGGGCGGCGCATCGTCCGCCACGGGCCGCCCAGCAGCGGGGTCAGCACCACCAGGAGGTACGCGGTACCGACGGTGAGCAGGGTGGCCGTGGTGCCGAACCGGTCGACGGCCAGGCCGGCGGTGAGCGCGCCGATCGGGATGGCGGCCCAGGAGCCAGCCCCGACCACCCCGTAGACCCGGGCCCGCAGGTGCGCCGGCACCCGTTCCAGCTTCACCGCGCCGATCAGCGGGTTGATCGCGCCGGCGGCGAACCCGGCGAGCGCGAAGACGGCGACGGTCCAGGGCAGCGGCGGCGCGGCGGCCAGCACCCAGAACGGCGGCCCGCTGGCGAGGGCGAAGGCGGACACGAAGGTGGCCCGGCGGGGCAGCCGGTGGCCGACGGCGCTGAACACCAGCGAACCGGCCAGCGCGCCGCCGCCCATCGCGCCGACCAGCAGGCCGAACGCGGTCGCGCCGCCGAGGTCCCGGTCGGCCACCACGGGCAGCAGCACGTTGCTCTTGGTCGCGTCGAAGAAGTTGGTGACCAGCACCAGCAGCACCACCGCGCGGAGCAGCGGCTCGCGGGTCAGGAACCGCACCCCGGCGGCGAAGTCCCGCCAGTAGCCGCCGGACCCGGCGTCGGCCGGCTCGGTCGGGCGCAGCGACCGGGGCACCAGCACCGCCACGGCCAGCGCGGAGACCGCGAAGGTGGCCGCGTCGACGGCCAGCACCGGCAGCGCGCCGAGGGCGGTGACCAGCAGGCCGGCGACCGGCGCGCCGATCAGCCGGGCGCCCCGTTCGGTGGCCTCGTACCAGCCGACCGCCCGTTCCAGCGGCACCCCGGCGGCGGTGGCCGCCTCCGGCAGCAGGGCGTTGCGCGCGGTCTGCCCGGGGGTGTCGAGCAGGCCGCTGGCGAAGACCAGCCCGAGCAGGGCCCAGAAGGGCAGGCCGACGGTGGCGTCCAGCAGTGGCACGGCGGCCACCGTCAGGCAGGACACCAGGTCGGCCAGGACGCTGGCCCGGCGGAAGCCGATCCGGTCCACCAGTACCCCGCCGAGCGCGCCGCCGAGCACCACCGGGGCGGTGGCGACCGCCCCGGTGAGGCCGGTGGCGGTGGGCGAGCCGGTCTCGGCGAGCACGTAGAGCGGCAGGGCGATCAGGGTGAGCATGTTGCCGGTGAGCGAGACCGTGTGGCCGACCAGCAGCCCGACCAGCGGTGCGCGGCGGCGCGGCGGGGTCACCGCGGGTCCCGGAAGGCGTGGTACATCAGCGAGACGGTCTGGGCGCCCGGTCGGGCCGGGTCGCCGCGCTTGCGCCAGCGGGCGGCCAGCGCCTCCAGGTCGGCGCGCAGTTCGACCAGTTCGTCGCTGGTCAGGTGCAGCCACGAGTCGCTGCTGGCGGTGCCGCGTACCCACTCCGGATCGAGGGTGGCCTCGACGTCGAGGTAGCCGCGCAGGCGCTGGACGTACCGGTCGAGGATGGCCCGTCGCAGCAGGTCGGACGCGGCCCGGCGCTCCGGGTCGTCGAGTGTCTCCAGCGGCTCCCAGGACGTCCGGTCGTGGGCGGCGCGCCACCACCGTTCGCGCCGGTCGCGGGCGTGCTCCGGGGCCTCCTCGACGAAGCCGTGCTGGGCCAGCTTGCCGAGGTGGTAGCTGACCGAGCCGACCGCCTCGTCGACGGCGTCGCTGAGCATGCCGACGCTCTGCGGGCCCCGGAGCCGCAGCTCGCCGAGGAGGCGCAGCCGGGTCGGGTGGGCGAGCGCGCGCATCGCCCGGGGATCGGTCAGATGCAGGGTGGGTTCCTCCGCCATGCCGGCCACGCTAGGCGAACAAGACTTGATGTACAAGACTCCTTGTAGATTTTGCCCGGCGTCACCCGGGCGACCGGGCCGCCACGTCCGACCGGCCCACGGAGTTGGTCACCACGACCAGCGGATCGGGAGGTGGGGATGACGCAGCCGGCGGGTCGGGACGCCGCCGGGCCCGGGCGGGTACGGCTGGTCGCCCGCCGGGTCCGGGAACTCCCACCGGAGCTGCAGGTGGTGGCCGCCGTGCCGGACCGGGCCGGGAGCGGGCGGTGACCGCCGGGGTCGCGCTGGCCCTCGCGGTGGGCGCCGCGTTCGGCTACGGGATCGGCTCGGTGCTACAGGCCGTCGGGGCCCGCCGGGGCGCCAGCACCCTGCGTGCCCTCGGCCACCCGCTGTACCTCGCCGGCCTGGCCTGCGACACGATGGCCTGGTTCGCCTCGCTGGTCGCCCTCCAGAAGTTGCCCGTCTTCGCCGTCCAGTCGGTGACCGCCGGGTCGCTCGCCGTCACCGTGGTCGCGGCCCGGATCGTGCTGGCCGCGCGGCTGCGCCGTCGGGACACGGCGGCGATCCTGGTCACCGTGGCCGCCCTCACCGTCATCTCGCTCGCCGCCGGCCCCGAACCGCCGGTGACCGCGTCGACGGGGCTGCGGATCGGGCTGGCCGTCGCGGCGGTGCTGACCGCGCTGGCCGGCACGGCGGCGCTGCGGGTGACCCGGCCGACGGTCAGCGCCACGCTGGCCGGGGTCGCCTGGGGCGTCACCGCGCTCTGCGCCCGGGCGTTCGTCCCGCCGTCGGACCCGTTCGGCCGTCCCGGCGCGGCGCTGTTCGACCTGCTCCGGGAGCCGGTCACCGGGGGCCTGGTCGTCTCCGGGGTCACCGGCACCGTCCTCTACGCGCACGCCCTGCGGTACGGGCAGGTCGGGCCGGTCACCGCCGTGCTCTGGGCGGTCGAGATCGTCGTCCCGTCGGTGGCCGGGGTGGTCCTGCTCGGTGACGGCGTACGCCCCGGCTGGCTGCCCTGGGCGGTCGCGGCGACCCTGACCACCGTGGCGGCGACCGTGGTGCTGGCCCGCGCGCCCGCCACCGCGAACACCGCCGAGCCGACGGCCGGACCGGGCTGAGTTGACGGCCGGACCGGCTGGGGTCAGGCCGGCCGGCGGCCCTTGAGTCGCCGGCCCAACTCCCGGGCGATCTCCCGGTTGGCGTCGCGTTCGGCGAGGACCTGGCGCTTGTCGTACGACCGGCGGCCCCGGGCCAGCGCGATCTCCACCTTGGCCCAGCCGTTGCTGAAGTACATCGACAGGGGCACCAGAGTCACCCCGCCGTCGCGCAGCCGCTCCAGGATCCGGGCGATCTCCACCCGGCGCAGCAGCAGCTTGCGGGTGCGCCGGGGCTGGTGGTTGGTCCAGGTGCCGTAGCCGTACTCGGCGATGTGCAGGCCGTACAGCATGATCTCGCCGTCGCGTTCCTGGGCGAACGCGTCGACCAGCGACACCCGCCCCTCGCGCAGCGACTTCACCTCGGTGCCGGCGAGCACGATCCCCGCCTCGTAGGTCTTGAGGACGGTGTAGTCGTGGCGGGCCTTCCGGTTGGCGGCGATGAGCTTGCGCTCCGCGTCCCGCGACACGACGACCTCCCCCGACCCGACCTGCCTGCGGACACCCTACCGGGCCGGCCGGGCGGAAAGGTCCCCGGCGGGCCGTGGCCCGGGCGGTAGGGTCCCCGCCGTGACCGACGCCGACTTCCTCACCGAGACCCGCGACTCCTACGACACGATGGCCGCCGAGTACACCGTCCGGTTCCGCGACGAGCTGGCCGTCCGCCCGTTCGACCGGGCCATGCTCGCGGCCTTCGCCGAGACCGTCCTGGCCGGCGGGGGCGGGCCGGTGCTCGACGTGGGCTGCGGGCCGGGCCGGATCACCGGGCACCTGCGTGACCTCGGCCTGGCCGTCGCCGGTCTCGACCTGTCTCCCGGGATGCTGGCCCAGGCCCGGCGCGCCCACCCCGACCTGCGCTTCACCGAAGGGTCCATGCTGGACCTGCCGGTCCGCGACGGCGCGCTCGCCGGCCTGGTCGCCTGGTACAGCATCATCCACGTGCCCGACGAGCGGCTGCCCAGGGTCTTCGCCGAGTTCCGCCGGGCGCTCGCCCCCGGCGGGCACGCGCTGCTCGCCTTCCAGGTCGGCGACGAGACGGCGCGCTACACCGAGGCCTGGGGCAACCCGGTCTCGCTGGCGTTCCGCCGCCGCCATCCGGGCCGGGTGGCCGCCCTGCTGCACGCTGCCGGGCTGGCGGAGCAGGCCCGGATGTGCCGTGCACCGCAGGAGTTCAACGGTGCGATGGAACGTACCCCCCAGGCATGCCTGCTGGTCCGTCGGGACGACGACCGGGCGTGACCGGGCCGCCACGGCACCTCGTATCCTGTTGCGCGGATCTGGCCCACCGTACGAGGAGGTTGGTGTGAGCAGTCGGACCGAAACGCTGGAGTTCCAGGCGGAGACACGCCAGCTCTTGCAACTGATGGTGCACTCCATCTACTCGCACAAGGACGTCTTCTTGCGCGAGCTGATCTCCAACGCCTCCGACGCGCTGGACAAGCTCCGGTTGGAGTCGCTGGTCGACTCCGACCTCGACGTCGACACCTCGGACCTGCACGTCGAACTGGTGACCGACCCGACGGCCCGTACCCTCACCGTCCGGGACAACGGGGTCGGGATGTCCCGCGAGGACGTCGTCTCGCTGATCGGCACCATCGCCCGCTCCGGCACCGCCGAGCTGCTGCGCAAGCTCAAGGAGTCGAAGGAGAACGCCGGCGGTGACCTGATCGGCCAGTTCGGCGTCGGCTTCTACTCGACCTTCATGGTCGCCGAGCGGGTCACCCTGCTCACCCGGCGCGCCGGCGAGTCCGAGGGCACCCGCTGGGAGTCCACCGGCGAGGGCACCTACGTGGTCGAGACGGTCGACGACGCCCCGCAGGGCACCTCGGTCACGGTGCACCTCAAGCCCGCCGACGACGAGGACAACCTGCACGACTACACCGACCTGAACACGATCCGGGAGATCGTCAAGCGGTACTCCGACTTCATCGCCTGGCCGATCCGGACGACCGTGCCGGGCACCGACGGCGGCGAACCGACCGTGACCACGCTCAACTCCCGCAAGGCGCTCTGGGCCCGGCCTCGCGACGAGGTCGCCGACGAGGAGTACCGCGACTTCTACCGGCACGTCGCCCACGACTGGACCGACCCGCTGGAGACCATCCACATGCGTGGGGAGGGCGTGTTCGAGTACGAGGCGCTGCTCTTCATCCCCGCGCACGCCCCGTTCGACCTCTACCAGGCGGACGGCCGTCGGGGGGTGCAGCTCTACGTCAAGCGGGTCTTCGTGATGGACGACTGCGCCGCGCTGATGCCGAACTACCTGCGCTTCGTCAAGGGCGTGGTGGACGCCCACGACCTGTCGCTCAACATCTCCCGGGAGATCCTCCAGCAGGACCGGCAGATCCAGGTGGTGCGCCGCCGGCTCGTCCGCAAGGTGCTCGCCACCGTCAAGGACATGCGTACCGCGCACCCCGACCGGTTCCGCACCTTCTGGACCGAGTTCGGCCGGGTGGTCAAGGAAGGGCTGCTGGAGGACCCGGACAACACCGAGACCATCCTCGACCTGGTCTCGGTGGCCTCCACCCACCACGACACCGAGCCCACCACCCTGCGCGGGTACACCGACCGGATGAAGGACGGCCAGGGCGAGATCTACTACGCCACCGGCGAGAACCGGGCCATGTTGGAGAACTCCCCGCACATGGAGGCGTTCCGGGCCAAGGGCTACGAGGTGCTGCTGCTCACCGACCCGGTCGACGAGGTGTGGGTGGAGCGGGTCGGCCAGTTCGACGGCAAGCCGCTGCGCTCCATCGCCAAGGGTCAGGTCGACCTGGAGACCGAGCAGGAGCGCCAGGACACCGAGGTCGCCCGGGAGCAGCAGGCCAAGGAGTACGCCGGCCTGCTCGCCTTCCTCGGCGGCGCGCTCGCCGACAGCGTGAAGGAGGTACGCCTCTCCACCCGGCTGACCACCTCACCGGCCTGCATCGTCGGCGACGCGCACGACATCACCCCGACGCTGGAGAAGATGTACCGCGCGATGGGGCAGGAGGTGCCCCCGGTCAAGCGGATCCTGGAGTTGAACCCGACCCACCCCCTGGTCACCGGGCTACGTGCCGCCCAGGAGCGGGGTGAGGACGCCCCGGTGCTCACCGAGACCGCCGAGCTGCTGTACGGCATGGCGCTGCTCGCCGAGGGCGGCGAGCTGACCGACCCGGCCCGGTTCGCCCGGCTGCTCGCCGATCGGCTGGCCCGCACCCTCTGACCGGAACCGGTCCCGGACCGGGCGGGTACGCCAGGTCCGGGACCGGTCTGCGGGGGTGACCCGGACACCCGTCGCGGCCCAGGTGACCCGCCCGACGAGGACGAGGTGTGCCGCACGGTGCGCCGGCGCGCCGGATAGGGTGGGGAACAGGTGTGCCGGGAAGTCTGGTCGGCGATGGATGACGTGTTCCCAGCCGACGAGGAGTTTCCGTGACCGACGCCACCCGGCGCCGCCCCAGCCTGTTCGCCCGCCGCTCCTGGGGCGAGACCAGCCGGATCTCCGGCATCCTCCGCAAGGAGACCGTGGGTGGTGCCCTGCTGCTCGCCGGGGCGTTGCTGGCGCTGGTCTGGTCGAACTCGCCCTGGGCGGACGGCTACCGCGCGGTGCGGGACGTCACGTTCGGCCCGGCCGTCCTGCACCTCGACCTCAGCCTCGCCACCTGGGCGGCGGACGGCCTGCTGGCGATCTTCTTCTTCGTCGCCGGGCTGGAGCTCAAGCGCGAGTTCGTCGCCGGTGACCTGCGCGATCCGCGCCGGGCGGCGGTGCCGGTCGCGGCGGCCGTCGGCGGGGTGGTCGTACCCGCCGTGTTGTTCACCCTGATCGCGGCCGGTGCCGGGGCGGGCGCGGTCCGGGGGTGGGCGATCCCGACGGCCACCGACATCGCCTTCGCGCTGGCCGTGCTGGCGGTGATCGGCCGGTTCCTGCCGTCGGCGCTGCGCACCTTCCTGCTCACCCTGGCGGTCGTCGACGACCTGCTCGCGATCGTCATCATCGCCGTGTTCTACACCGCGGGCCTGGCGGTCCTGCCGTTGCTGGCGGCGCTGCTGCCGCTGGCGGTGTTCGGCCTGCTGGTGCGGCGCCGGGTCCGGTCCTGGTGGCTGCTGCTGCCGCTGGCCGGGCTGACCTGGGCGTTGGTGCACGCCTCGGGGGTGCACGCCACGGTGGCCGGGGTGCTGCTCGCCTTCACCGTCCCGGTGCTGCGCAGCGCGGCGGCGGGCGGGCCCGACGCCGGCCCCGGCCTGGCCGAGCACTTCGAGCACCGGTTCCGGCCGCTGTCGGCCGGGGTGGCGGTGCCGGTCTTCGCGTTCCTGTCCGCCGGGGTCACCATCGGTGGCCTGACCGGGCTGGTGTCCGCGCTGTCCGACCGGGTGGCCCTCGGCATCGTCGTCGGCCTGGTGGTGGGCAAGCCGGTCGGCATCCTGCTGGCCACCTGGCTGGTGTCCCGGTTCACCCGGGCCGACCTGGACGAGGGGCTGAACTGGCTCGACGTGCTGGGCCTCGCCCTGCTCGGTGGGATCGGCTTCACCGTGTCGCTGCTCATCGGTGAGCTGGCCTTCGGCCTGGGCAGCGCCCGCGACGACCACGTGAAGGTCGCGGTGCTCACCGGCTCGCTGTTGTCGGCGCTGCTCGCCACGGGGATCCTGCGGGTCCGTTCCCGGTTCTACCGCCGGCTGCACGCGGCGGAGACGGTGGACCGCGACCGGGACGGCGTGCCGGACGTCTACCAGACGGGGGCGGAGGGGCCGGCGGCCCGCTGAGCCGGGCGCGGCCCGGCCGGGTTACGCGTCGCGCACCCGCTGCCCGGGGGTCCGCCGACGGTGGGTGTCCCCGGCGGAGAGCAGCGCCACCGGCACCGCCCTGCGGCGCAGCTCCCTGCGGTACGCCGACGGCCGGCCGCCGCGGGATGCGACGGCCGGCCGCTGCCGGCAGTGGGGGTCAGCTCAGGGTGAGCGCGGCGTCGTCCACCACGAAGGAGGTCTGCAGGGAGCTGTCCTCGACCCCGCTGAACGAGAAGGTGACGGTCGTGCCGGCCAGCGAGGAGACGTTGAACGACCGCTGCACGTAGCCGCTGGCGGCGTTGGCGTTGGAGTACGTCGCCAGGGTGGTGCTGCCGGCCTTGACGGTCAGCTTGTCGTACGCCGTGCTGCCCGACTCGGCCGTGTCGATGTGCAGCCAGAAGGAGAAGGTGGCCGTGCAGCCGGCCGGGATGGTCACCGACTGCGACAGGGTGTCGGTGTGGGTCGAGCCGTACCCGTCCATCCAGGCCTTGTACGAGCCGCCGTGCGCGGGCTGGTTGGCCGAGTTGGTGATCACGCCCGTGGACGCGGTCCAGCCGGTGGCGCCGGACTCGAAGCCGGGGTTGGCCAGCTTCTGCCCGGAGCAGCCGCCCGGCGGCGGGGTGGTGGTGCTGGTCGGGGTCGGCGTCGGGGTGCCGCCGGTGCAGGTCGGGTCGCCCGACTGGGCCGGGACGCTCACCGCGTCCCAGGCGGCCTTGACCGTGTTGAACTCGGTGCAGCTACCCGGGTACAGGGTCTTGGCGGCCTGGAGGGTCCAGGTGCGGTACTTCAGGTACGACGAGGTCGACGTCTTGAGCAGCATCGCGTTGTACATGATCTTGATGGCCTTCTGGATGCCCAGGCCGGTCACGGTGCTGCTGTTGCAGGTCGGGCTGGTCGGCTGGCCGTTGGTCGGGTTGCTGCCCATCGCCAGCAGGTAGAACCAGTGGTTGCCGGGGCCGGCCGCCGCGTGCACCTCCTGGCTCGGGATGCTGCTGGAGTAGCAGTTGGCGTCGCCGAGCGCCGACGGGTTGTACATGTTGCGGATCGGGCCGCTGCCGACCAGGTTGATCTTCTCGCCGACCAGGAAGTCCGGGGCGTCGTAGGTGGCCGGCTCGTTGGCGAACCACTCGGTCGCCGCGCCGAAGGTGTCGGCGACGAACTCCTGGGTGTTGCCGTTGGAGATGCCACCCGGGGTCTTGTCGTCGATGCCGTGGCCGATCTCGTGCGCCACCACGTCCAGCGAGCTGATCCACTGACCGGCGGTGTTCTTGCCGATCTGCACCTGGGTGCCGTCGTAGTAGGCGTTCTGGTCGTTCAGGCCGACCCGGATCGGCCACGCGCCACCGCTGCCGTTCGCGCCGTTGCGGCCCAGCCACTGCGAGAGCATCTTGTGCTCGGTCTGCGCGGCGAAGAGCGCGTCGACGCAGCCGGTCTCCTTGTTGGTGCCGGTGCCGTTGCCCCAGACGTCGTCCGAGCCGGAGAACGTCGTGTTGTTCGCGGCGTCCTGGCAGCTCTGGTTGGTGACCGTCGGGTCCTTCAGGGAGTACGTGCTGCCCGACAGCGTGGTGCTCAGGGTGACCGGGCCGTTCCACGCGCCGGTGCCGGTGCCGTTGGTGACGTGCTCCTGGGTGCGCAGCACCTTCCCGGTGACGGCGTCGACGTCCACGGTCAGCCGGCTGGCGCCCTCGGCGCCGGTGCCGGTGACGGTGGTCTCCCAGGCCAGCGCGGGGGCGGCGCCGAGGGTGTAGACGACCAGCGAGGTGCCCTCGACGCCGGTGACCGTCCGGAGTTGGGCGCGGGCGGTCTTCTCGGCCGCCGCGGGCTTGAGCTTCGGGGTGGTGGCCAGCTCGCCGATGCTCTGCTGCTGGGCGACCGAGGCGTAGGTGACCTCGCCGGTCGCCTTCGTCGCCAGGACGAAGTCACCGCCGATGACGGGCAGGCCCTTGTAGGTCCGCTCGTACGGCACGTACTGGGTGCCCTCGGAGGAGATGACCGGCTTCTGCACGAACGCTTCGTCGGCGCTGGCGTGCAGGTAGGCGGGGCGGCTGGCGACCAGCGAGCTGGCCGCGTCGGCGGCGATCGCGCGGGCCTGGGCCGGGTTCGGGGCGGGGCTCGGGGGTGCGGCCTGCACGGCCGCGGCGGTGCCCGCGGCGACCAGGCCGGCCACGGCCGCGCCGGAGAGCGCGGCGAGGCGGGGTGAGAGCTTCAAGGGGGTCGCTCCTGTTCTCGGACGGCGCCGCGATGCCCGGTGGGGTCGCGCGCCGATGCTGCGTGAGGCGTGGTGGCGACGGGGGGTCCTCCGGAGCTGCCGGCGTGCCCGGATGGGGGTGACTCTCCGTCGCGAGCCGCCGGGGGTTGGCGACTGCTGGAGGCACGATCACACGGGCTGCCAGTCATATCAATGGGTTGACCGGGGCAACCGTTGGGTGGGGCAATCACACCGACCGTGCCGGCCCGGTGCCGACCGGCCCACCAGCACTGCCCTGAACAGGTGGTCTTCGCTGGATCATTTCCGACCGCCGCCCTACTTGATCGTTTTCGCCGGAACATGCGGCCGGTGCGCATAGACCCGGTCGGCCAGCAGTGGGACATCGTCGTCATGTCCGTCGTGCTCGTCGGAGCGGGCACGGGACGACCCCGACGGGCCCCCGTCGCCTACCATGCGGCTGTGCCGGACATCGACGAATCTCCCGCCGCCGTCCAGGTGTGGCGGGGGCAGAGCGTCTGGTCGCAGGCCGCCCGGGCCGCGAAAGACCGGATCACCCTGGGGCGGCGTACGGTCGCCGCGCTGACCGTCACCGCGGCCGTCGCCGGCACCGGCGCGGCCCGGCTGGCCGGCTCCGCCCCCGCCGCCGGCCGGGCCCTGGCGATCGTCGCCGCCGCCGCGTTCCTGCTGGTGCCGGTGACGGGGCGGTGGGCGTCCCGGGACGCCGTCGGGGTCTGGACCCGGCTCCGCTCGGTCTCCGAGGCGTTGAAGGCGGAACTCCACCGGTACCTCGCCCGCACCGCGCCGTTCGCCGGCGCCGACCGGGACGCCGTCCTGCTGCGCCGCCAGGACCTGCTCCTGGACGCCGCCGGGGACCTGGTCGGGCACACCCTCGACGTGGCGCCGGTCGAGCGTGCCCTGCCGCCCGTCGCCGACCTGCCGAGCTACCTCGCCGAGCGGGTGCGCCGGCAGGTCGACGACTACTACCTGCCGGCGGCGCGCCGGGCGGGCCGGGCCGCCGCCCGGATCGGCCGGGCGGCGACCGGGCTGACCGTCCTCGCCGCCCTGCTCTCGGCGGTCGCCGGGGTGCTCGGCGACGGGCTGGGCCTGACCGCCTGGGTCGGCGTGGCGGCGGCGGTGACCACGGCGCTGGCGGGCTACGGCGCGGCCCAGCGCTACGAACAGCAGCAGATCGAGTACGCCCGCACCGCGGACCAGTTGACCCGGCTGCGGGTCACCCGCGAGTCCGGGCTGGGCTGGACCGACGACGACGCGTTCGTCGACGAGGCGGAGCGGATCATCTCGCTGTCCAACGCCGCCTGGATGGCGAAGATGGTCGAGGAAGATGGCGCTGCGCAGCAGTGACATGACAGGCTGTGGCATATAGAGTCGTCGATAACCGTGATTGGCCGTCGCCGTGGACGGATGTCCGTCCACTCCCGACACAGATGGGGGACCGCTGTGGACCGCGCCCAACGCCTGCCCGATCCGTACCCGGCGCCGATGAGTGACGTGCGGCGCACGCCACTCGGCCAGATTCCGCCCGACCGGGCCGACGCCGTGGCCCGGATCGACGACCGCCGAGCAACACACCCGACCCGGGTCGATGTCGCATCCTTCGGCTCCCACGTCTGACCCCGTCGCCGCGCCCCGGGCACCGGTCGCCCCGCTCAGCCAGTACGTGCTGAAACTGACCAGCCGGTGCGACCTGTCCTGTGACCACTGCTACGTCTACGAGCACCCCGACCAGTCGTGGCGGCAGCAGCCACGGGTGATGGCGCCCGACACCGTCGAGGCCACCGCGCGGCGGATCGCCGAGCACGCCGCCGCCCACCGGCTCGACACGGTCCGGGTGGTGCTGCACGGCGGCGAGCCCCTGCTCGCCGGCGCGGCCCGGCTCGCCGCCACCGCCGCCACCCTGCGCCGGACGATCTCGCCGGTCACCCGGCTCGACCTGCGAATGCAGTCCAACGGTGTGCTGCTCACCCCGGCGATCGCCGACGTGCTCGTCGCCCACGACGTCAAGGTGGGCATCTCCCTCGACGGCGACCGGGCGGCCAACGACCGGCACCGCCGGTACGCCAACGGCGCGAGCAGCCACGACCAGGTACGCCGCGCCCTGGCGCTGCTGCGCCGCCCCGCCTACCGGAGCGTCTACGCCGGGATCCTGTGCACCGTCGACCTCGCCAACGACCCGATCCAGGTCTACGAGGCGTTGCTCGCCGAGGAACCGCCCCGCGTCGACTTCCTCCTGCCCCATGCGAACTGGGACCGCCCGCCCGCCCGCCCGACGGGTGTCGCCACGCCGTACGCGGACTGGCTGCTGACAATCCACCGGCGCTGGCTGGCCGACGGGCGTCCGGTGCCGATCCGGCTGCTGGAGTCCCTGCTGGCCACCGCCGCCGGTGGCGGCACCGCCACCGAGGCGGTCGGGCTCGGCCCGGTCGACCTGGTGGTCGTCGAGACCGACGGCAGCTTCGAGCAGGTCGACTCGCTCAAGTCCGCCTTCCACGGTGCCGCCGCCACCGGCCTGGACGTCTTCCGGCACGGGGTGGACGACGCCGCGGCCCATCCCGGGATCGCGGTCCGGCAGTCCGGCCTGGCCGGGCTCTGTGCCACCTGCCGCGCGTGCCCGCTGGTACGGCGGTGCGGCGGGGGCCTGTTCGCCCACCGGTACCGCACGGGCAGCGGCTTCGACAACCCGTCGGCCTACTGCGCCGACCTGGCCGTGCTGATCCGGTCGATGGCCGCCCCGGCCGGGCCGGCGGAGTCCCGGGCGGCAGACGCGCTGAGCCCCACCGTCCTCGACGACCTCGGCTCCGGCCAGGGCGACGTCGAGTCGGTGCGCCAACTCGCCGAGGTCCACCACGGCATCGCCCGCGCGCTGGCGGTCGCGATCAGCCCCTCGGCCGCCGACGACCCGGTCGCGTCGGCCGGCTGGGACCTCCTGGTCGCCCTCGACGTCGCCGCGCCCGACGCGGTCCGGGTGGTGCTGACCCATCCCTTCGTCCGGCGCTGGGCGCAGCGCTGCCGCGCCGGGGCGACCGGCGAGCTGCCCCACTTCGCCGCCGTCGCGGCCGCCGCGGCGGTCCGGGCCGGCGCCGACGCGGAACTCCTCCTCCCGGTCCGCGACGGCGCCATGCACCTGCCGACCCTCGGCGCGATCGTCCTCGACACCGACGCTCCCACCGTGCAGGTCGCCGTCTCCGGTGGCGCGGTCGAGCTGCGGGCCGGCCGGCGGCGGGTCCAGGTCCGGCCGGCCGCCCCGGACAACCCGGACCGGTGGCGACCGGTACGCCCGGCCCGATCCGACGGGTGGGAGGCGCTGCTGGAGGACACCGACCCCTACCGGGACTGCTTCGACCTGCCGGTCGCCCCCCGGCTCAGCCAGTCGGTGGCCGACCGGTGGACGGGGCAGGTGGCACGGGCGGTCCGCCGCGTCGACGCGGAGGCCGCCGGGTACGCCGCCGGGATCCGTACCCTGCTGCGCGCGGTGGTGCCGCTGGCACCCGACCCGACCGGCCGGTCCCGCAGCGCCGCCGCCCGGTCCGCGTTCGGCGCGGTCGCCGTCACCCCGGTCGCCGACGACGCGGCGCTCGCGGTGCTGCTCGTCCACGAGGTGCAGCACCTCAAGCTCGACGCGGTGCTCGACGTCTGCGACCTCTTCGACCGGGCGGACGCCCGGCGACTACGGGTGCCCTGGCGCGACGACCCCCGCCCGGTGGAGGGCGCGCTGCACGGCGTCTACGCCCACCTCGCCGTCGCCGACGTGTGGCGTCGCCGGCCCGGCCCGGAGGCGTCGGTCCACTTCCGGCGCTACCGGGAGTGGACCGACGGCGCGCTCGACGCCCTGCTCGGCCTCGGCAGCCTCACCGCCGACGGCGAACGGTTCGCCCGGCGGATGCGCGCCGAGCTGGACGGGTGGCGGTGACCGCCGCCCCGACGGACCGCCGCACCCTGGCCGCCGACCTGCGGGCGCTCGGGCTGCCCGCCGGAGCCACCGTGCTGGTGCACTGCGCGCTGTCCCGGCTCCGGCCGGGCCCGGCGGGCCCGGCCGCCCTGCTCGCGGCGCTGCGGGAGGTGCTGGGCGTCGCCGGCACCGTGGTCGTGCCCACGCAGACGTCCGGTAACTCGGTCACCTCACGGGCGTTCCTGGCGGCCACGGCGGGGCTGACCCCGGCCGGGGTCGCCGCCGCGGAGGCGGCGATCCCCGCGTTCGACCCCGCGCACAGCCCGGCGGAGGGGATGGGGGTGTTCGCCGAGCACGTCCGGCGACAGGCCGGGGCCCGGCGCAGCGTCCACCCGCAGACCTCGTTCAGCGCGCTCGGCCCGGCCGCGGCGGCGCTGACCGCGCGGCACGACCTGGACTGCCACCTGGGCGACCGGTCCCCGCTGGGCGCCCTGTACGCCGCCGACGCCCTGGTGCTGCTGCTGGGCGTCGACTGGTCGGTCTGCACCGCGTTCCACCTCGCCGAGTACCGGCTGCGCCGGCCCGCCCCGCGCCGGGCGTACCGCTGCTACGTCCGCGACGGGGCGGGCCGGCGGGTGCGCCGGGACTTCTCGGCCCCGCACCTGGACGACGGCGACTTCACGCTGATCGGCGCGGCGGTGGAGCAGACCGGTGCGGCGGACCGCGGGCCGGTCGGGTCCGCCGACTGCCGGCTCGTCCGGCTGCGGGTCGCCGTCGACCTCGCCCGTGGGTGGATGGATGACCACCGGCCGGCGTGAACGGGACAGCGCCGGGTTGGCGCCGGTCGATACTGTGGTCGGCTGGGAGTGGCTGCGCCGGGCGGGAGCGGTAGGTGGCGGAGGAACAGTTCTGGGAGGACGAGAGTGCCCCCGTGTTCTTCCTCAGCTATGCCCGTACCCGCAACCGGGTGGCGGCGCCCCCGAGGGACACCAACCAGAAGGTCTTCCAGCTCTTCGTAGACCTCTCCGACCACGTCGTCGAGCTGCTCGGCCTGGGCCCGGGACGGACGGCCGGTTTCCTGGACCGGATGCTCGACGGGGGGCAGTTGTGGACCGAGGACCTCGCCTACGCCGCCGGCCACTGCCAGGTCTTCATCCCGTTGATCTCGCCCCAGTACCTGCGCAGCGAGTGGTGCGCCCGGGAGTGGGACGCCTTCACCCGGCGGCGGACGCTGCCCCGCCCGGAGGCCGAGCCGTCGGCGGGGGAGACGCCGGTGATCCCGGTCAACTGGTCCGTGGTGGACCGCCGCAACCTGCCCGCAGTCGTGTCGCGACGGCAGATGTTCACCCCCACCCGGTTACCCTCGGACATCGCCCCCCAATACCACGACGAGGGCATCTACGGCCTGCTCAGCCTCGGCCGCAACGGCAAGGACGCCTACGACGCGGTGGTCTGGCGGCTGGCACAGCGGATCGCCCGCGCGTACCGCACCCACTGGGTCGAGGCGGGGGTCCCCGTCGACATGCGCCACCTGCGCGACCGGTTCGAGGAGGACGGGCATGACCTGGTCTGACACCTCCTCGGCAGCCGGAGCCGCCGGGCCGGAGACGTACTTCTTCCTCAGCTACGCGCACTCGGTGCCGCTGTCGGACGCCGCCCGGCCGGACACCGACTACTGGGTCAGCCGGTTCTTCCAGGACCTGGCCGGCGCGGTCCGCCGCCGGGCCACCCGGACCGGGGAGATCGAGGCCGGCTTCTTCGACGGCCAGGTCAGCCCCGGCGCCGACCTCAAGCGGACGCTCACCGACGCGCTGAGCCTGGCCCACGTCTTCGTGCCGCTCTACTCGCCGAACTACTTCCGCAACGGCTGGGCGCTCGGCGAGCGGGACTCCTTCCGCAGCCGACTGGCCCGGCTGGCGCCCGGGCGTGCGGAGCGGCACGTGCTGCCGGTGCTCTGGATGCCGTTGCCGTCCTGGGGTGACCGCCCGGAGACGACCCAGGCTCTGGAGCTGGTGCACGACCCCGACGAGCGCGCCGACTACGCCGACAACGGGTTGCGGGCCCTGTGCAAGTTGAGCGCCTACCGCCGGCTGTACGAGAGCGTCCTCGCGGCGCTGGCCGACCGGATCGTCACGGTGACCGAGACCGAGCCGCTGGCCCGGTCCCGGGCGGCGACGCTGACCGGCAGCCCGGTCCCCGACGGCGGCGGGCCGGCGCTGGTGGTCACCACGCTCACCACCGGCCGGGCCCGCTGGCGTCCCTACGGTGACCAGCACCAGCTCGCCGTCGCCGACTACGTGGCCGCGACCGCCGAGCGGTTGGGGCTGCCGACCCGGGTGGTCGAGCTGGCCGAGGCCCGGGACCGGGCGCCGCGCAGCCCCACCGTGGTGCTGGTGGACGCCGGCGTCGGGGTGGCCGCCGCCCGCGCCGCGCTCGCCGGCCTGCCGCAGTGGGTGGTCCCGCTCGTCATCGCCGCCGACCACGCGCGTGGCGAGCCGACACCCGAGGAGATCGCCGGTACGTTGCAGGACGCCCGGTTCCCCCGGGTGCTGCCGGTGCGCACGATCGACGAGTTCGAGCGCTGCGCGCCGCTGCTGGTGACCGAGGCGCGCAAGCAGTTCCTCCGGCACGGTCCGGTCGATCCGCCGGACGGCCCGCACGATCCGAAGCCCAGCCTGGGGCCGGCCGGGTCGTCCGAAGCACGGCGAGGGAAGGCAGAACGATGACTCCAACCCGCGACGGCCAGGTCGTCACCTTCTACTCCTACAAGGGTGGCACCGGTCGTACCATGGCGCTGGCCAACACCGCCTGGATCCTCGCCGCGAACGGCCACCGGGTGCTCGTCGCCGACTGGGACCTGGAATCCCCCGGCCTGCACCGGTTCTTCGCGCCGTTCCTCGACCCGGAGCAGGTCGCCTCCACCGGTGGCGTGATGGACCTGATCCTGGAGTACGAGTGGGAGAACGCGCGCCGCCGCGAGGAGACCGGCGACTCCCGTCCCGGCGACTGGCACCGCCAGTACGCCCGGGTGCACAAGTACGCCTTCTCGGTGAGCTGGGAGTTCCCCGGTGGCGGCACCCTGGACCTGCTGCTCGCCGGCCGGCACAACCCCGACTACGCGACCAGTGTCACCGGCCTGAACTGGGACAACTTCTACAACCGGCTCGGCGGGGCGCAGTTCTTCGACGCGCTGCGCGCGGACATGAAGCGGCACTACGACTACACCCTCATCGACAGCCGGACCGGCATCAGCGACGTCGCCGAGATCTGCACCATCCACCTGCCGGACGTCCTGGTCGACTGCTTCACCCTCAGCGACCAGGGCATCGACGGCGCCGCCACGGTGGCCGCCCGGGTCCGGGGCTACGAGGGGCGGCGCGCGCGGCGGGTGCTACCGGTGCCGATGCGCGTCGACGAGGGCGAGAAGAGCAAGACCGACGCCGGTCGGGCGCTGGCCATGCAGCGCTTCGTCGGCCTGCCCAGCGGGATGACCGACGCCGAGCGGCAGGACTACTGGCTCTCCGTCGAGGTGCCCTACCGGGCGTACTACGCGTACGAGGAGACCCTGGCCACCTTCGGTGACGTGCCGGGCAGCCGGGGGCTGCTGTCGGCGTACGAGTCGCTGACCCGGCACGTCACCGGCGGGGCGGTCACCGCGCTGCCCCGGATGGACGACGGGCTGCGCCGGCAGACCATCCAGCGTTTCGAACGCAAGCCGGTCATCGTCGACGAGCTGATCGTGCTCCGGTACGTGCCGGAGGACCAGGCCTGGGCGGAGTGGGTGCAGTCCGTGCTCAACGCGGTCGACCTGCGGGTGCTGGCCACTCCGTGGGGCGTCCCGGCGGCCGTGCCGGTCGGCGCGGCCTCCCGCGAGCTGCACCTGGTCTCCCGGGCCTACCTGGCCGCCCGCCGGGAGCTGGGTGGCGAGGTGGCCCGGCAGGCCGGTTCCCCGGCGCTCGCCCTGCACCTGGACGACACCACCCCGTCGGTGGACACGCCCCCCGGCAGTTGGGCCACCGTGTACGAGCGGGGTGCCGCCGTCGCCGCCGAACAGGTGTGGGAGCTGGTCGGGCGGGCGGGCGACGGCCGCAACCGGGTGGTGCCGGCCACCCGCTATCCGGCCGTCGAGCCGATGGTGTTCTACGCGCCGGCGCGCAACGTCCGCTTCACCGGTCGGGAGCGGCTGCTGCTGGCCCTGCGCGACGAGCTGAAGGCGGCGGCCCGCGAGCGGGTGCCGGTGGCGCTGCGCGGTGGGGCCGGCATCGGCAAGACCCAGCTCGCCGCCGAGTACGCCTACCGCTTCCACGGCGCGTACGACGTGGTCTGGTGGGTGGACGCGGACCCGCCGCAGTTCGTCGACATCCGCTTCGCCGACCTGGGTCGGCGGCTCGGCCTGCCCGACCAGCAGAGCGTGCCGGACAACACCCGGGCGGTGCGGAACTGGCTCAGCCGCGGCGGCGGGCGGGGTGAGGACGAGCCGCCGCTGCGCTGGCTGGTCGTCTTCGACAACGTCGACCAGTACGAACACGTCAAGGACTACCTCCCCCAGGGCGACGGCCACGTGCTGGTGACCACCCGCAATCCGGACTGGGGCGACCTGGCCCGGGCGGTCGACGTGGACGCCTTCCAGCGTGCCGAGAGCGTCGCCCACCTGCGCGGCCGGACCGGGCGGCGGGGCATGACGGTCGCCGAGGCCCACCAGGTCGCCGAGGCGGTGGAGGACGTGCCCATCCTGGTGGCCCTGGCCGGCGCGTGGCTCGCGGAGAGCCCCGACTCGGTGGCCGACTACCTGGCCGGGCTGGCCCGCACCGGCCCGGAGAGCGACGTGTGGGGCCGCTCCCTGCAGGGTCTGCGGGAGCAGTCACCCGGGGCCTACCGGCTGCTCCAGCTCGGTTCGGTGCTCGCCCCCGACATCGCCCTCGACCTGCTCTACGGCGACCAGGTGGCGAAGGTCATCGCGCCGCACGACCCGCTGGTCGCCGCGCAGGTCACCGACCGGGTGTCGGAGCGGGACATCGCGGCGGCGCTGGTCCAGCGGATCAACCGGCTCGCCCTGATCAAGGTGGACCTGCACGCCCAGCGGGTGCAGGTCCACCGGCTCCTCCAGGCGGCCCTGCGGTCCCGGATGTCCGAGAGCGAGCTGAACGAGGTCAAGCACGACGTGCACCGGATCCTCGCCGGCTCGCGCCCCTCCGGGGAGGTGGACGACCCGGCCTACCAGGTCCCGTACCGCAACCTCTGGCCGCACCTGGACGGCTCGGACGCGGTGTCCTGCCACGACGACACGGTCCGGCAGTTGGTCATCGACCGGGTCCGGTACATCTTCCTCAACGGCGGGTTCGAACAGGGCGCCCAGTACGCCCGCGAGGCGGACAAGACCTGGACGACGCTGCTCGGCGGTCTCTCCCCGGAGACCGGCACCCACCGGGCGCTCCGGGTGCAGGTGCTCAACCTGCGCTTCAACTGGGCGAACCTGCTGCGGAACCTGGGCCGGTTCGAGGAGTCCCGGCAACTCGACGAGGACACCCTGCGCCAGCAGGAGGAGCTGATCGGCGAGAACCACCTGTACACCCTGATGACCGCCGGGGGGTACGCGGCGGACCTGCGCGCCCTCGGCCGGTACGACGAGGCGTTGGAGCGGGACCTGCGCACCCACGGCGCGTCCGTCGAGGTGTTCGGCGAGGACCACCGCCGTACGCTCAACGCGGCCAACAACCTCGCCTCCTCCTACCGGCTGATGGGCCGCTTCGTCCGGGCCCTCGACGTCGACGAGGCCACCTACCGCCGGCTCCGGGTCGTCCTCGGCCCCGAGCACCCGCGCACCCTGCTGTCGGCCAGCAACCTCGCCCGGGACCTGCGGGAGACCGGCGACTACGAGGGCTCGGTGGCGCTGCTGGAGGACGTGGCCGACGGGTACCGCCGGCTCTTCGGTGAGCAGGCCCGCGAGGTGCTCCTCACCCAGGTCAACCTGGCCGCGTCGCTGCGCAGCACCGGTCGGATCGCCGACGCGGCCCGGCTGCTCGACGACGCCTACGACCGGATGGTGGCCAGCCTCGGCCCCACCAACCCGGACACCCTGCTCGGCCGGCTCAGCCGGACGGCCAACCTCATGCTCCAGGGGCAGGGTGTCCAGGCCCTCGCGGAGTTGGCCGAGGTGGAGCGGTCGTTCGTCCAGGCGTTCGGCGCCGCGCACCCGTACTCGTTGGTGTGCCAGCTCAACCGTGGTGTGGCGCTGTGGGACGCCGGCATCGAGGACGAGGCGTTCGCCCTCACCGTGCGCGCCGCCACCGCGCTACGGGCGGCCCTCGGCGCCGAGCACCCGTTCAGCATGGGCGCGGACAACAACGTCGCGGTCTTCGCCATCCTCACCGGGCAGGCCGACGAGGGGCTCGCCCAGGTGCGGGCCGTGGTGGACCGGATGACGGCAGTGCTGGGCCCCGACCACCCGGACACCCTGCGCAGTCTCGGCAACCTGGAGACCGCCAACCAGGCGGCGACCGGGGGAGTGGTCAGCATCGGCCGGATGCGGCTGGCCGACCGGCTGGCCGACCGGATCGGGCAGGAACACCCGAGTGTGGTGGTGCTGCGCGACGGGCGGTACGTGCGTCGGGTCCTCGACCCGCACCCCTACTGACCGGGCTGGGCGCCGATGAGCACGTCGGTGCTCACCGGCGCCCGGTCGTCGGTGAGCCAGCGCAGGATGCGCGGTAGTTGCTGCATGGCGTCGAAGTGGGCCGCGCCGGGCTGCACCTCGATCTGGGCGCCGGGGATCCGGGCGGCCAGCCAGCGCCCGTGGCTGGCCGGGGCGAAGGTGTCCTCCGCGCCGTGCCAGAGGCGCACCGGTGTCACCGACGTGTCGATCGACCCCAGGTCGAACTTCCAGCTACGCCCCAGCGCCAGGACGTCGTCGATCCACCCGTACGGGCCGGCCCGCAGCGCCTCCTGGTAGGTGTCGAAGATGATCCCCCGCAGCGCCGCGTCGTTGATCGCCCGGCGGTCCGGCGGGCCCATCTGCGTCATCAGGTCCCGTAGCAGGAAGCGGGGGTCCTCGACCGCGCGTGCGGCCCGCTGCCGGATCTCCTCGACCACCGTGTCGGTGTCGGACCTGCCGCCGCCGAACCCGCGCTGGTTGTCGGGGTTCATGCCGTCGAACCAGTCCAGCTCCATCGCGTCGGACGGGGCGAAGCTCACCAGCACCGCCACCCGGGTGACCCGGCTGCGGAGCCGTTCGTCGGCGGCGCAGGCCAGGGCGTGCGGGCCGCCCCCGGAGCGGCCGGCCACGGCGAACCGGTCCAGCCCGAGCTGGTCGGCGATGGTCTCGACGTCCCGCGCGGCGTCGGCCACGTCCCGGCCCTCGAACCGGTCGGAGTCGCCGTACCCGGGTCGGTCGTAGGCGATGAGCCGGATGCCCATCCGGTAGAGCACGATCCCGCGGGGTTTCGGGCCCCGCCGGCTGCCGGGTGTGCCGTGCATCAGGAAGACGGGGAACCCGTCGGGAGCACCGGTCACCTCGTACGCCACCCGCTTGTTGTCCGCGCGGTGGGCGAATCGGGTGCCTGGCTCGCCGTCTCGGGTCACTCCAGCCTGCCTTCCGGTGCCGCTACCAGCCAATACTCGTAACCCGGCATCGAGTAGAGGCGATGTCTTCGATGACTCCCCTCAGCCATCGAGCCTAACGGTCGGGCCCGCCACGCCGCTATGCCGAGCGTGAACAACCGGCCGGATCTGTCGGAAACGACACCTCTCGGCCCGTCCGCTGGAACTTCCGGGCGCCTATTTGACCATGACGTTGGGGACAGGGTCGGAGGATCTCCGGCATGGAGCCACTCACCACCACCAATCGGGCCGTCGTCGTCACCGGCGCGGGCACCGGCATCGGCCGGGCCACCGCCCGCGCCTTCGCCGCCGCCGGCGACCGGGTGCTGGCCGTCGGCCGCCGCCCGGCGCCACTGGCGCAGACCGCGGCCGGCGACGACCGGATCCGCGCGTTCGCCGTCGACGTCACCGCCCCCGACGCCGCCGACCGCATCGCCGCCGAGGCCGACCGGAGGTACGGCCGGTTGGACGTGCTGGTCAACAACGCGGGCATCGTCCGGGCCGGGTCACTGGCGACCCTCGACCCGGGTGACGTCGACGCGCAGCTCGCCACCAACCTGGTCGCCCCCGTCCGGCTCACCCGGGCGGCGCTGCCGCTGCTGACCGTCCGCGGCGGGGTGGTCGTCAACGTGACCACCTCGATCGGGCAGCGCGGCTGGCCGGGCAACTCGGTCTACGCCGCGACGAAGGCCGCCCTGGAACACCTCACCCGGTCCTGGGCGGTGGAGCTGGCACCCCAGGGCGTCCGGGTGGTGGCCGTCGCGCCGGGTGCGGTGGACACCCCGATCGGCGTCCACCAGGGGCTGGACCCGGAGCAGGCCGCGGCGGTGCGCCGCTGGCAGGTGGCGCGCACCCCGCTGGGGCGGATCGGCCGCCCGCAGGAGGTGGCCTGGCTGATCACCACCGTGGCCGCACCGCAGGCGGGGTTCGTCACCGGGGCCGTGCTGCCGGTCGACGGCGGCGCGGTGGTGGCGTGACACCATGGCCGCGGAGGTGTGGCACGGTGCGGATCGGCGAGTTGGCGCGGGTCACCGGGAGCAGTCCACGCGCGCTGCGGCACTACGAGCGGGAGGGGCTGATCTCCTCGTGGCGGGAGGCCAACGGCTACCGGGACTACGACGAGACGACCGTCGCCCGGGTCCGCAACATCCGGCACTTCCTGGCCGTCGGGCTGACCGTGGCGGACATCCGTCCCTTCCTCGGCTGCCTCGACGGTGACGTGGCCGCGGCGCCGCCGTCGCCGGCCGGGCTGCGGATCGCCCGGGACCGGCTGGCGGTGATCGACCAGCGGATCGCCGCGCAGCTCGCCGCCCGGGACCGGCTGGCACGGGCGCTCCGTCGGGCCGACGACGCCGGTCGCCGGGACGTCCGCGCTCAGCAGGCCAGCGGGTGGACGTCCGCCGGGGCGTCGACCAGCGCGGCAGGCGGGTCGGTGTAGCGCCAGTTCACCCGGTACTGGGCGCGCAGCCGGGGCCGGGGCACCACCCACTCGTACGCGACCCGACCCTCCCGCTCGCGTCGGTCCGGGCGTACCTCGGCGGTGGTCTCCGAGGTGAACGACGTCTCGCTGCCCCAGACGGTGGGGCCGGCCTCGGCCGGGAAGTCGAGCCGGATGACGAGGTTGCGGGTGGGCAGCCGGATGTCGCGTTGCAGCCAGTCGCCGAACTTCCACACCGGTACCCGGTAGCTGTAGTCGACGACGGTGCGCTGCCCGGGGTAGAGCGGCAGCGGGGTGCCGCCGCCGTCGAGCAGCAGCACGATCTTGAGGAAGGCGTCCCGGCTGCGGGTCACCCGCCAGCTCATCGGCTCCGGCTGCTCGTCGCCGATGGTGGCGCGGAAGTCGACCTCGTCGATGGTGAGCGGGTGCCGGCCGTGGAACGCGGTGGAGCGGGCCGGGTCGTCGGGGAACCGGTCGATGTCGATCTGCACGGTGTGCCGGGTGATCGGTTCGGTGCCCACGCTGTGCAGGACCCGCCGGAACCGGCACTCGTACCCCCCGTCGACCAGCGAGAGCGCGGCCTGCTCGTCCTCGATGACCAGGTGCGAGCCGGTCGGCGGGGGCACGGCGGTGGGGCCGAGGGCGGTGAACCGGCCGCCCTGGCCGCGGGTGCCGGCGAAGGCCACGTACCGCTGCCAGATCCGGTTGCCGCTGTCCAGCACGAGCTCGACCCGACGGGCGAACTCCTCGGTGGGCTGGTGCCGACCGTTCTCGATGTGGCTGACGTAGGAGGGGTCGAAGCCGGTCCGCTCGGCAAGTTCCTTCTTGGACATTGCCCGCTGGTGACGCCAGTGGGTCAGTTCCCGCACGAACGCCGTCGCCGCATCGTCCTGTGTGGAGCTGTCCATGCCCCCGTCCCTCGGTGTCGGGCCTCAAGTCTGGCGCACCGGACGCGTGCGCGCCAGACGGGCCGGTCAGGCCGGTGCCGGCGGGCAGGTCGGGCGGCGACCGGGCGGTCCTGCGCGGCCGTCCCGGGCGTGCGTGGCGGCTGCCCCCGCAGGAATTGGCGGCGGCTGCCCCCGCAGGAAGTGGCGGCGGCTGCCCGGCGGCAGGACGTGGCGGCGGCCCGTGGCCGGGACGTGGCGGCGCCGGGCAGGATGGTCGGCATGGATCCCGCCGTCCGCTGCTACCTCGCCGACCTGGTCTCCACCGCCCGGGACGTCCTCGGCCCGGACCTGGTCGGCGCCTACGCCGCCGGGTCGGTGGCGTTGGACGCCTACCAGCCGGGCCGCAGCGACGTGGACGTCGCCCTGGTCTGCCGGTCCGGGCTGGCGGAGGAGGCCAAGCGGGAACTGGTGGGCCGGCTGCGGCACGAGGCGCTGCCCTGCCCGGCCCGGGGCCTGGAACTGGTCGCCTACTCCCGGGCGGTGGCCGGGTCGGGAACCCCCGAGCCGGGTTTCGAGGTGGAACTGAACACCGGCGCCCGGATGCCGTTCCGGGCCACCCTCACGCCGTCCGCGCGGCCCGCCGCCGACGGGCACTTCTGGTACGGCCTGGACCGCAGCATCCTGCACCAGCGGGGTCACCGGCTGCTCGGGCCACCGGCCGCCGAGGTCTTCGCCGACCTGTCCCCGGACGACCTGCGCCGGCTGCTGGTGACGGCCCTGCGCTGGTGGCGCGACCGGCCGACCCCGGCCGGCGACGAGCCCGCACCGGGCGCGGAGGACGCCGTACTGGGGGCCTGCCGCGCCCTGGTCCGGGTCCGCGACGGGGAGTGGCTGTCGAAGGTGGCCGCCGGCCGCCGGGTGGTCGCCTCCGGCCGGGACCCGGACCTGGTCGGGCGCTGCGTGGCCGCCCGGCGGGGCGGACCCGCGCCGGGTGCGGCCGAGGCCCGCGACTTCCAGCTACGGGTGCTCGACGAGATCGCCGCCGGCTGACCGTGCCCCGGGGCGGACCGGCGCGGCGGACAGGCTGTCCGTCACGCCGGCAACGGTCCGGTCGAGGCCGGCGGTGCTCCGGTCGAGGCCGGCGACGTCTGAGCCGGCACCCGCCCGGCGGATGGGCACCCGCTAAACGCTGCTCGGCACCCTGCCGGCGGGCGGTTCGGTGGTCGCCTCGACCGGCGGGTCGACGGCCGGCCGGGCCGCCACCGTCGGGTACTCGGCGGTCTCCCCGCCACCGGCGGCGGCCGCCATCACCGCGGCGGCGGCCAGGTCGGCGACCCGCTTGGCCTCCCGCTGCACCCGGGCCCGTACGTCCTTGGCGTGCCGCTCCACGCTCTCGGCCGCCTGCCGCGCCTCGTCCAGCCGCCGGCTCTCGGCGGTGAGGTCGCGGCGGACCTCCTCCAGCCGCTGCCGGGTACGCACCAGATCCTGCTCGGTGGTGTCGCCCTCCTGCTGGATCTCGGCGAGCTGTGCCCGGGCGGTCTCCAACTCGCCCTGCACCTCGCCGAGGGACTTCTGCCGCTCGGTGATCTCCTGCTGCACCGTGGCGAGCTGCTCCTGGTGGGCGCTGGTCTGCTCGTCGGCCCGCTGGCGGACCTCGGTCGCGTACTGCTGCGCCTCGGCGATGAGCGCGGCGATCTGCTGCTCTGCCGCGCTGTGCTGGCTGGTCAGCTCCTGCTCGGCAGCGGCCCGCTGCTCGGCCAGTTCCTGCTCCGCGGCGGTCCGCCGCTCGCCGACCTCGCGTTCCACGGTGGCCTGCCACTGCGCCAGCTCCTGCTGGCTCTGGGTCCGCGCCGCCTGGATCTCCTGCTGGATCTGGGTACGGGCGGCCTTGGTCAGCGCCTCGGCGGCCGCCCGGGTCTGGGTGATCTGCTTCGCCGTCTGCTCGCTGATCCGCTTGGCCTCCTGCTGCGCCCGCTCGTGGGCGGTCTCGCCCTCGGTCCGCAGCCGCTCGGCCCGTTCCCGGGTCTCGGTCAGCTCCGCCTCGGCCGCCGACCGCCGTTCCTGGTACGCCTTCTCGTGCTCCTCGCGTCGGGCGGCCAACTCCTCGTCCAGGTCCCGTAGCGCCTGGGCGGTCCGCTCCCGCGCCTCGAGCAGCGACTTCTCCGCCTCGCCCTGGAGTTGGTTGGCCCGCTGGCCGGCCGATTCGGTGATCATCGCGGCCTGCTTCTCGGCCAGCGCGAGGATCTGGTCCACCATCGGGCCGAGGTCGCGGAAGGACGCCCGGTCCACCTGCGCGGGGCGCTGCCGCAGCTCGGTCAGCTCCGCCTGCAACCGCTGGATGTGCGTGGTCAGGCCCTGGATCTGGCCGGCCGCCTGCGCCCGCTCGGCGGTCAAGGTGGACAGCGCGCTGTCCATCTGCTCGACGTACCGGTCCACCTGCCGTTTGTCGTAGCCGCGCAGCGTGAGCTCGAAGCTCCGCCGTGAGGTCCCGTCGTCACGCGACGCGTACGACTCCTCGCCGGTGGACATAAGCCAGCCTCCGTAGTGATCGGCGATCCGGGCCCCGGCGCGGGCGACCCCCCTGCCGGCCCACGATGGGGCGCAACACTACCGCCGACCGGGGCTTCCGGTCACCGGGGCCCGGGGTCTTTCACGGGTCGACCCGGCTGGGACGGCGTCACCGGGCCCGGGAACCGGGGGAGTCGACACTCCCTTCTCCTCCGGCGGGTGGCCCCGACCGGCCTCCCACCGCGCTGCGGCGACTCCGTCCAGGGCTCCGGCATGGTCAGCCGTGCCGTGGAGGTAGGTAGGCCACGGCCGACGGGGGCGAGCCTGATGGCGCAGCCGGCGAGATCCGCCTCGTCGGCCCGGCACCGTCGGCGACCCGGCACCGTCGGCGGCGGTGCCGTCACCGTTTCCGGCTTGGATAGGGGGCTGAACGGAAGTTGCGCCGGTGAATTTGACGATCAACTTGTTGGGGGCGTAACTTTCTCTCTGCCAGCGCGGAACGGGCGAATCGGGGCGTATGTCCTGGAGGCCGGGGCGTGGTGTGAGTTGCTGATTTCGGGGGGTTGTTTTCCTTCGGGGTTGGGCCGGGTGGTGCCTCGGATTGGCCTGGGGGTCGATTTGGTGGGGTGGAGCTGACCGGGTAGGGTTCACGGCCGGCAGGGTTACGGGCGAGTGTGCGGGGTTCCGCTGCGGCCGGCTTGTCGAATTCCATGGGGGTCCGGCGGTTGTCGGTCTTTTTGTGATGTCTTGGAATTGTGGTGGAAGTGGTGTGGATCGCGTCAGAGCGGTTTGACACGGCGGAAGTCACCGGGTAACGTAGTAAAAGTGCCCGGCGCGGGAAGCGCCGGTCGCGGTGGAACGAGATACCCCAGGTCGGGGGTCCTGCTTGTGCGGGGTTTTCGATCGGTGTGTGGTTGTTCTTTGAGAACTCAACAGGGTGCTTGATAAGCCAGTGCCAATTTGTTTATACCCCGTGCTGGTCAGGCTTCGGTTTGGCTGGTGGGGATTCCTTTGGCAACACTTTTGTTGTCAGGATGATTTTCTAACAGGTTTTTGTTGGAGAGTTTGATCCTGGCTCAGGACGAACGCTGGCGGCGTGCTTAACACATGCAAGTCGAGCGGAAAGGCCCTTCGGGGTAC